>DATANR010000473.1:0-42620 GCA_036266155.1 Gemmataceae bacterium
GGTCCCACCCTTGTACTTGGCCGTGACGAGTTTGACGTCCTTGTCGAACATTTTGGAAACCGGGCCGGCGCGAGCAGTCCCAGCAATCTTCTGGTAATACTGCTGCTCATCCAGATCGAGCGGCTTGTCCTTTGACCAGACGTCCCCGATCCGCGCATCCGAAGACATTACCAATTCATCGCAAGCGATTGCCGGTAGGACCGTGTGTCGAGTAGTCTTGCCCTGGACAAACGCGATGGTTGTGACGCCGTTCTGCGTCAACGATCGGATGTACTTGGCCAGTTCCTGGGCGAGGGCAAAGGACTCTGTGGCTGCGTCCTTACCTTCCGGGTTGAAGTTAAACACCACGGTCTTGATGTTCTGTTTCGGAGCGTTCTTCGCCGTGTCTACCGTGCTCTTGATCTGGCTGATGCCGCCTTCGGTGATCGGGTTGTTCACGGTGACGAAGATGCCATCGGCTTTCGGCGCGTCCTGCGCGTGACCCGTTCCCGCGGCCAGCGCGGCGATGAGCACCGCAATCGAACCAAGCAAAACGCGCATGGGACTCTTCCCTGTTGACGGCACTGGCGTGTGGGCGACTCTCCGTGGCACGTCGGGTCGGGGGAGTGGACCGGCCAGAAAGGACGCATCGGGAACTATTGCCATTATAGTAGCCGCTCAAATCTCATGTTGAAAGCGCTTCGCTGGCGCAAACCTCTGCTTTGGGCAAACTTCTTGAAAGCGTCGCAAACGGATTCCTGACAAGAACTAGCGCGGCTTGGCGCGGCAGCGCTTTATCCGGAGTATCGAACAGCCAGCGCCCGGCGAATCTGCGGCGTCAGCCCAAGGGTCGGCAGAGTCAGCCGCTGTAGTCGCGGTGGGCTGGGTCCGTTGAGGAATGCAAAAGCTCCCGGATCGTGCAGCGGATTGTCGCTCAAATCGAGTTCCACCAGCTGATGCAAATAGTTCGATCGGGCCAGTGACACGGCTCCGTCGTCGCCGATTCGGTTGTTTGTCAGCCGCAGAAAATGCAACTTTCCCGCGCCGCGCCATTCGGCAAGGGCTTCGGCGCCTACGTTGCCTATCTCGTTGTGACCGAGGTCAAGCCGCTTCAGGTTCGCGAGCCCCGGTAAGATCCTGACAACCCCGGCGGCATCGCCCGTTAACCCGTTTTCAGTCATGTCGAGCGACTCGAGTTGAACGTTGCCGCCCTCACGCGGCGTCCAATCTCGCGGTGTATGGAGATGGTTCTGGGCCATTCCCAGCTGACGGAGCCGACCGAGAGTCGGCGACGCGCAGAGATACCCCAATCCAGCGCGTGTTAGGTCGTTGCGGCGAAGCTGCAATAATTCGAGGTTTGCCAGGTTCGACGATCCGGCCAACGCATTTGCTGCCCCGTCGCCGACCATGTTGTCGCTGATGTCGAGCGCTTTGAGTTCGCGCAGACGCGGCGACCACGCGATTGCTTCGACGCCGCGATCGCCAACGCGATTCTTGCCAATATTCAGCGATTCAAGGCGGTCGAGATGCGGTGAATCCACCAACGCACGTGGCAAGCGGCCGTCAATGTGCTGGGCATAAATGGTTATCGCCGTCAACAGGCTCAAGGGCGACGCGTTCATCAGCCGATCCAGCGAGCTGCCGACGTCGAGGAAACGGATGTGGCGGATCGGCGCCAGACGGAAGAGCTCTTGGGATCGCGCCAGAAATGTGTGTGCGTCGCAATTGACCGTTTCGATTAACCCGCGCCGAAACTCGGTCCATCCCGTCAGTCGCTTGAGCGGCTCGGACCATTGTGCGTGGTAGCGGGCCAGCAGCGAGGTCTCCCGTTCGACAAGGCACGCACGCTGTGGATCGCCAGTGGACAGCTGGGCAAGTGCAACCTGAACCCGGATGAACTCGCCCCGCGGGTCGTTACGTTCATCGAGCCAATCGGCAAAGATGAGCCGAGGGCCGTCGTTTTCAGGTTCGGCGCAAATTCTTTCGAGAAAAGCAGCTTCGGTCGGCACCATAGGCCAAATCTAGAACGACCCCGCCGCCTGAGTGGCGCCAAAAAGCACGAATGCTCGTGGATGGGCTGTGCAAGTCGAATCTGGACGCTCTCATACCATAACAGTCGCCGGGACCGACATCAGCGTCGAGAGGCCTCATGAGCGATCACGCGATCCGAGTCGACAATCTGGTCAAGAAGTATGGCCCCGTGCAGGCTGTCGATCGCATCCATTTTGAAGTGGCGCCCGGCGAACTGGTCGGTTTCCTCGGCCCCAACGGGGCGGGTAAGACGACGACGATGCGCATTCTGACGACATTCATGCCGGCGACGAGTGGGATTGCCACCGTCTGCGGTTACGACGTCATGAACGATTCGATGAAGGTCCGCGAGAATATCGGCTACCTTCCCGAAAGCGTTCCCCTCTATCCGGAAATGCGCGTTGAAGAGTACCTGACTTATCGAGCGAAACTCAAGCAGGTCGATCGGGCCATCCGTCGATCGCGCGTCGAGACATGTTTGGAAAAATGCCGCGTGAAGGAAGTTCGACGGCGGTTGCTGGGCACACTATCGAAGGGATATCGTCAGCGGGTTGGACTGGCGGACGCCCTCATCGCCGACCCGAAAGTGTTGATTCTCGACGAGCCAACATCGGGGCTTGATCCCATCCAGATTCGCCAAACCCTTGAAACGATCAAGGAATTGGCTGGCACCCACACAGTCCTCTTGTCCACGCACATTTTGCCCGAAGTCGAGGCGATCTGCGATCGCGTCATCATCATCAGTCGTGGAACGTTGCGTTGGGATGGCCGGTTGACTCGGCTGGCCGAGCAAGTGCCGGTGCTCTTGCTCGAAGCGCGTGGCCCGGCCGACGACATCAAGCAAGTGATCGCCAAGCAGCCCGGCATCAAGAACGTGACCAGCCGGGAACTCGACGACGGCGTCAGCCTGTTCGAGGCCGATCAAGAAAAGGGCCATGATCTTCGTGAGCTGGTCGGTCGCAAGGTCTTTGAAGCCGGCTATACCGTCCGCCGGCTCGACCTGCGGCGCAAGAACCTGGAAGCGTTATATACGGACGTTGTTTTGAGCCGTGATGCTGCAAGCAATTAGATACAAGCTTGACTGCCGACTGTTGAGAGGAAACTGATGTCGAGCGAGACGTTCACTGGCGCGCCAGAGCAGGCCCCCTCGGCCATGTCCGAAGACCAGGCCTCCACCGCCCGGACAATCGGCCTGACGGGTCTGATGGCCGTCGTCCTCGGCACGCTCGTGCTGATTTTGAACGCGGCGAACGCGCGGCTGCCGCTTGAGCTTGGCAACAACGTCGGCTTTGCCGGCATCGTCATTGGCATCGCGCTGATGTTCTATCACGCCTCGCGCGACAACGATCAACTCGTTCGCCGGCTCTATGGGTATGTTGGCGGACTTGGCCTGCCACTCTCGGGATTGATCCTCTCGCTGTTGCCAGTGATCATTTCGTGCGCTCGACCAGCACCGGATGACGGGCCCAAAGTGATCGTGTCATTGTTCTTCCCCTTCGGCTGGGCGTGCTTCTTGGCCGGGTTGTTCTTCTTGATCCCGTTCTGCAAGAACGAGCCGGAAGAGGACCATCGGCGCTACGGAGTGCTCGGTCTCGGTGGAATCGGCGCCGGTCTCGCGCTGACGGGTCTGATCGGCGGATTGGCCGCCGGGAGCTTCGCGTTGACCTATGGCGTCGTGCTTTCGCTCCTCGGTCTGGCGTATCTATGTGCCTACATCAACCAAGTCGGAGGAGCGGAACTGGACGGTTACAGGCCCGCGCTGGCAATGGCCGGCGTCGGGGTACTCGTGTTCGCGATCGCTCTCATTCGATCGTGTGTTGGCGGCGATCGACCCTATTTTGTCCCGACCGGCCTCGTGATGATTTCACTCGGACTAAGCTATGCGATTGCGGCGTTATTCATGGTCTCGGACCTGACTATCATCGTGCTGACACGGCGTGAATTATTAGCATATTTCTGCTCGCCAATCGCCTATCTGTTGCTCTTTCTGAGCGCCCTCGTGGCGGCGGCGACCTATAACGAATTCGTCGATCAACTCGCGTCAACCAACAATGTGCTGCTCGAGCCCATTGTTCTCTATTTCTATCTCGGCGGCCTATATGCCGCGTTCATGTTGGTGTTCCAGATTCCCGCGCTGACGATGCGCATGTTCGCCGAGGAAAAGCGCACGGGCACGTATGAAGTGCTCATGTGCGCTCCCGTGTCGGAGACGCCCGTCGTCCTCAGCAAGTTGATCGCTTCGCTTGCCTTCTACATGCTGATCTGGGCAGTGTGGCTCATTTTTCTGCTCGACATTCGCGTCGAAAGCGGCAAGGCATTTGACTATCGACCATTGATCAGCTTCTATCTCGTATTGGCGGTGAACGGTGCCGCGTTCCTGGCAATGGGCATCTTCTTTTCGAGCCTGACGCGCAATCAAATTGTCGCGGCAGCGCTGACGTTCGTCGGAATGATCGGCTGGCTGGCTCCCTATTTCATCATTCGTGGCCAGCCCGAAAACACGACGAAATTCCTTGTGTTGAAGCATCTGTCGTTTGTCAACCTTTGGGTGGAATCGTTGCAAGGGCAATTGCATTTGCGCGAGTTGATACTTCAAGGATCGGTTGTCGTGTTTTGGGTCTTTCTAACTGTTAAGGTTTTAGAAGCGCGGCGTTGGAGTTGAGGAAGGGCAGTTTTTCACCGAATTGCGTTTGAAGGGCTTTGCCGTTATGTCATCCGCTGAGACGCCCAGGCCGACGTTACTCTCACAACTCGTCGCTCAGCGACGCCAGGTGGCGATCGGCCTTGTGGTCGCCGGCGTTATCTTCGCCATCCTGTCGATCATGTGGGGCGTCTGGGGTTTTGCGCGCAGCGGTGAACGTGCGCCGCCCAAGGCCGACGGCAAATTGCTTCTTGAAGAGGCGCCAAAGGCAGCCGAGACCGAGGCTGATACCTCGCGGCCCAAAAAGAGTCCAGATTATCAGATCGCGGCCATATGGATCGGCGGCCTCGCGCTGTTGTGTCTCCTTTCGGCTGGCTGGGTGTATTCGCAACCGGCCGATCCCAGCAATCCGGAAACCGCCGTCCGCACGGAGGTCCTCACATTTGGCGGAACGGCAGGGTTGTTGACCGTCCTGTGCGGGGCCGTCCTCGGGTATCGTTGGCACCCGAGCGCGGTCAAATGGATTGGTGGGGGCGATGCAACGGAGGCGAAGTGGGTCCTTTACGCGGCGGCCGTATTCTTGGCCGGATTGTTGATCATGTTTGCGAGCCTGCAACTAGCGCGGACCGAACAGCGGACACATGCCAATCTGCGGCGAGCGCTTTATGGGTTCAACAGTGTTTTTGTTGGCTTGCTGCTGTTGCTGGTCCTGATCTGCGTCAACGTGTTTGCCTTCATCAAGGTGCCTACCACGTTGGCTACCAACGAATCTGCTTTTCAGGGGCTGTCGGATCCCTCGAAGAAACTGCTTCAGTCGCTGACGCGACCGGTTCACGTGTACCTGATTCTGGAAGAAGGGTACGTGCGACCGCTGGCGCCTGGAATCACCTATAACACGATGTTTTCGGATTGCCGCGGCCTGCTGTCCGAATGCGAGGAGAACTCCAAGCAATTTCACGCTCACTATTTGTCACCGACGTTTGATCCCGAGAAGATCGCCGCTCTGATGGAGCGACTGAAAGTCAAAGAGGCGGACCGCGATCAGATGGGGATGTTGATCGCCGTCGGTGATAATGAAGAAGCGACCAGTTTTGTTCGCGTGACGGAACTGATTGATGTCGAGAATCGAGCCCTGGTCTATCAGGGTGAGAACAAACTGATGACCGAGCTGATGTACCTGGGCGAGGCGGGCGCACAGGAGAAGATCTACTTCAGCCAGGGACATGGCGAATTGGAACTTGAGCCAGGGCAGGCCGGTGAGAAATCGGTCAGTGGACTCGTCCAGTATTTGCGTGAGCGGCACCTCAATGTTGAACCGTTGACATTTGACGGTGCAACGCCGAAAGTGCCGGACGATGCCGCCGTCGTGGTAATTGCCGGACTTCGACAAACTGTGGACGTGAAGGATCCGATGCTTGCGGCGTTGCGCGACTACGTGCACCGACCGAACAAGCCCGGCAAATTGCTTCTCTTCCTGCCGGCATTCAAGAACGCCACTGGAGCGGTTGCTGCAACGGGGCTCGAGCCTTTGTTGGCTGAATTTGGACTCGACGTCGACGCTGGGCATCGGCTCGTCACCGATCCGCGTCGGCGAATTCCACCGGGATACACGTTGCTCGCGTCTTATGCGCGGATGGAACCGGACCTGGCGCGCGTCTTCGGTGAAGTTCAGTTGCTTTCCCGCGATTCGCGGCCGATTCGGCCGGCGCAAGCGCCGCCGGGCGGCCGTTTTCGCGTTTCGCCCTTGATGGGAACGGGCCTCCCGGTTTGGCAGGAGGCCGATTATTCGCAGCCGATCGACCTCCGTTGGGCGGCGTTGCAAGCCGATCAGACTGGTGCCTTAGCTCAGGAATTGCGCTGGTCGCCGCGCCCGGTGCCGCTGGTGTGCGCTGTCGCGGAAACGTCGCCGGGTCCAGAGAACCAAAAGGCAACTCCCAAACCGCGGCTTGTCGTCTTTGGAACCGACACGTTTTTGCAAGATCAAGCGATGGTCCCGACCGCGGCCGAAGAGTCCCGGCAACTGCTCCTCAGCGGCAGCATCGACTGGCTGCGCGAGCGCAATGCGAATATTGGCGTGACCCCGCGCAAGGTCGGCGTGTTCGTCTTGGAAAAACCAATTGACTGGACCAGCCAACTGATAGTTCTCGCCGTGGTCGCGGTGGGGATTGGCGCAATGGGTGTCGGCGTCTGGCTGTCGCGCCGGCGTTAGTTGGCAATTAGATGCTTGATGCGACAACTATCATTTAGGCGATCAACACATAATGGAATTCGTGGATAGTCGGAGCAGGTCAGGACATTTCATCCGGATGAATCAGCCATGAACTTTCGAAGCACGTACATATTGTTGGGCGTTGTCGTTGCGGCCCTATTCGGTCTGGGCATTTATGTTGCTACTCGTTCCGGCGATAAAGACACGTCGCCGGCCGTCGAAGGCTATGTGCTGAAGCAATTGCGCGCGGCAAATATTACGCAAGAGAAGATAACTTCCGTTGAAATTGAACGGCCCGGGCAGACGCCGGAGAAGATGGCTTTCGTACGTGACGGCCGTTCGTGGCAGATGGTGGTGCCAGCCAAGGTTCGAACCGATTCCAATGCGGTGGACGCGATCGTTGCTGCCCTCCTCAATGCGAAGACGGTAAAGTCGGCGGACGTGGCGGGAAGTCTGGGAACGTATGGATTGGATAATTCGCCAGTCAAAGTCACTCTGAAGGGTGGTGATCTTTCAGAGTCGCTCTCAATTGGCAATGTGACGATCGGCGGCAATGATGCGCTCGCCTATGTGGCGACGTCCGACAAGCCGGACCGGCCGCAGGCCGCGCGCCGGAGCGACTTCATGGCATTATTCAAGAAGGACGCTACAAAGTCAGGCGCACACGCGAGTCAGATGGTCAAGGGTGTAACAGAATTCCGGCCGCTCAAGCTCATTGGCGACGGACTTGTCGACCCGGTCAATCAAGTGCGATCCATGTCCGTGCGGGCTGGCAAGGACGAGATGGCCCTTTATCGCGAACCGCCAGGGAACAACTGGAAATTCCGCGTACCTGCCGATTATGGTGAAGTGGCAATCGAAGGTCCGGACCCGGTGGCGGGAGCGAAAGATCCGACCGGAATCGGCAACATCAGTCAGTTACTCAACACCATCACGAATATCCAGCCGGCGGGTCGTGAACAGATTGTCGAAGGTGTTGTTGATCTTGGGCAATATGGCCTAGACCCGGTGAAAAACGCTCCGCTGCAAATCGACTTCACACGCGATGATGGGTCTGGTGAGACGATTTTTGTTAGTGGGCCGATCAAGGCGAAGGAAGAGGGCAAGCCGGACAAGTATTACGCGCGCAACAATGCCGACGGAGCCGTGGCCGAGGTGCCTGCGGAGCCCGTGCAAAAGGTGTTGGCGGCGCTCGGCAGCAAGAACCTACTTCGCGATCGGACCGTGCTGCGTGTGATGCCTGTGCGCGTCGACGCCATCGACATCATTACCAATGGCGAGACGGTCGAACTGCGGCGTGTTGGGCCGACCTGGCAAGTTTACGACGCCGAGGGCAAACCCCGGCCGGCGCGCCCGGCTGCCGTGATGGAGTTGGTCAATCGACTGGTTGCCCGGCAACTCGCGCCGAGCTTTCCGCCGCCGGGTGAGCCGGACAACAAGATTGGTTTCTCTCCGGTGACGACCGAGGTGAAGGTGTGGGAAGGGGGTATTCTTCGCGAAGAGAAGAAAGACGAGAAGGTCGATCCGAACGCGAAACCGAAACTCGCTCCTCAGCCGACTGCACGCGTCATCTTCGGCCACAAGGCGATCGGCGACGTTTATTATGCTCGGCGCATCACGGGCGCTCCGCCAGCCGAACAAAAGGCCGATTTCTTCTTACCGATGGACGTGTACACATTGGTGACGCGGACCCGGCTCGACTACGTTGACCCTTCGATGAAGCCGTTGAGCGCCGACGCGATATTGAAATTGTCCTTTACCCACGGCAAGGACGTGTTCGAGTTGGAACGGGCGGACGACGGCAAGCCGGCCCCGCTGGCTGCGTGGAAGATCAACGCGCCCGAGCGCCTCAAGGGCCGTGCGGCTGACCCAGGCAAAGTTGCCGACCTAATAACACAACTTGCGATCATGCACGCCACTCGCGTGGCCGCGGACAAAGTGACGACCGACGTGCTCAATCGACTCGAAGTGAACGGCGACGCGGCCCGCATGCGCGTGACTGCGAACATCAAGGGGCAGGGCGACCGCGTGTTCTTCTTCGGCGGCGACGTCGGAACTGAGAAGCGGAACGTCTATTTGAAACCCGCCGATCAAGAACTCGTCTACGAAGTTGACCGATCGGCGTTCGACGCTTTCCAGAAGGCCGACGTGCAAGACACCGTCGTGCAACGGATCGACAAGACCAAGATCAAGGCCGTTAAGATCACCGGCTGGCAGGAAGTGCTCGGCACGCCGGAGACGCTGGAACTGGAACGCAAGGAAGGCAAGTGGACGCTCAAGTCCGGCGGCATGTATGAACTCGATCCCGTCAAGGTCGAAGCCTTCCTGAACGAACTGACGACGCCGCGCGCCGAGGCGTTCGTTGTTCTCAAGGAGGGACCGAAGCCGGAGCACAATCTGGACGTGGCCAAGAACGCACTCGCCATTGAGATGATTCTCGAAACTGGCGACCCAGTGAAGATGGTGATCGCGGCGCCGAACAAGGAGGGTAAGGTCTTCGCGACCACAAGCGCATTGCCCGGCGACGTCTTTACACTCGTCGATCGTTTCGCGGGAATCCGAGCGAAGAAGGCGGCATTCAAGAAGGATTGAACGTTTCTTGGTTGCGCAATGTCGCCAGCTTGCACGTTCGTGAATCAAAGATCGCGGTGGAGACCGAAGCGCAGCGAGGGCAACGCCGCATTCTTGACGACGCGTCGCCCTTGCTGTGCTTTGGTCTCTGCTGCATCAGCTCCGAATATACGCAACAGTCAGACCGCGACGCGTGCTTGCAGCTTCTTCCGCACGCCATAACCCAACGCCATTCCAGCGCCGACCAGGGCCGTCAGCATCGACGCCGGTTCCGGCGTTTGCACCGACGGGCCGGGTGGCGGTTCCGGCGCGGACGGCTCGCCGAGGCCGCCGGCGGTCGGCGGCTTGAAGGGGTCGGGCGGCACGCTTTGCACTTTGACGGGCGGTTGGCCGACGTTCGGCGGGAAATAGGCGAGGCTGACAGTTGGGGCGACGAGGGCCCCGGCGAGGGCGGCGGCCCAGGCCAGACGGGAACGGGTCATGGAGCACTCCTGATCGCCCCGCCGAGCCACACGCTTCCTTGCTGGGGCACTTTTCTGATCGTCCGACTCGCCGGCCTCAATCAACGGATTGCCCGATTGAGAGGAGAATTGCTGAAGGTCGTCTGACTTGCGCGCCGGACATGCCGAATGCACGGCCGACGCGGACCGTGCCGCCGCCCGCCGCCCGGGCTTCGCCAGATTACCGATCTTCCCATGCGATTGGCCGATTCCCGGCGTCGAAGGAGAAAAGGCCTCGCCATGGATTGGTCGGGCCTGGAGTCGCGCTTTGCCGGCGGCCTGGGTCGCGCGAGGTGATGGAACGAGGCAGTTGCCCGGAGGGCGGACGATGAAACGCATGTTGTTGGGCCTTGGTTACACGCTGGCCACGGGCGCCGGCCTCTTCGCCCAGGACGGTTCACCCTCCGCTCGTTTACGATCCAGCGAGTCGCCGGCGGCAACGATTCGCGCCCAGGCGCCCGAGATCAGCCCGGCCTCCGCTTTTGACATCCCGAAGCCGATCCCCAAGAGCACGGCCGAAGCGCCGCCGGCAACGTTGCCGGTGCCGCCCACCCTGAGTCCGAACCCGACCATTCCGCCGACGCCCGCGGGACCGATCCCGCCCGGCTCGATCATCATCGATCCCCCCGGTACGCCGATTCCGAACTACAACGGTGTCCCCATCCCCGGCCTCATTCCACCGGCGCCGGAAGTGTCCAATTGGTACACCGCCGCCGAAGCGCTCGTGTGGTGGATGAAGAGCTACAGTGTTCCGCCGCTCGTGACGGTCGGGCCCGCTTTTTCAGGCGCTAACCTGTCCGTGAAGGGCGTGACCTCCGTGTTTGGAGCCGACTCGGTCGATCAGAACCCGCGGTACGGCGGCCGACTGACGCTCGGCTACTGGCTGACGCCATGCTGGGCCGTTGAGGCGAACGCCTTCTACATTCGCCCGTCATCGCATGGCTTCACGGCGACCTCTGCCGAAACGCCGAGCGCCGATCTCGCTCGTCCGTTCTTTAGTCTGAATCAAGGGGTCGAATCGTCGGAGATCATCGGCCGGCCCGGCGTCGCGAGCGGCTACGTCAACATCACGACCAAGAGCAACTTCTACGGCGCGGAAATCAATGGCCGTAACAAGTACTGGCAGGACGGGAACAACCGCATCGACCTGCTCGGCGGCGTGCGCTACTTGCATCTGGACGAGCAGCTCATCATCAATGAAAGCTCGAAGGGCCTGGCCGGCGCCGGGACGCTCGCGGGCGTCGAGCGCTCGTTGACCGACAGCTTCCAGACCAAGAATCGCTTCCTCGGTGTCCAGGTCGGTGCGATCTTCGAGCATGTCGAAGGGCCGTGGAAATTCGACCTGCGGGCGAAACTCGCGGCCGGCATGACGCGCGAGACGACCGACATCCAGGGCGCCATCGTTCCGATCGCGGGCGGTTCGCCGCCAAACCTGCCGGGTGGGCTGTTGGCGCTCAATAGCAACATCGGATCGGCGACGCGGCAGAAGTTTGGACTCGTCCCGGAAATCGGAATCAACGTCTCCTACGATGTGACATCGCATTTGCAGGTCTTTGGCGGCTATAGCTTCCTGTACTGGACCGGCGTGAATCGTCCTGGCCCGCAGATCGATCGCGTACTCGACGAGAGCCGCATCCCCGACTTCAAGCCGACGAAGGCGACGACCACGATCCGGCCGATCAATCCGGGTGCTTCCGAAAGCCTGTGGGCACAGGGCGTTAACTTCGGTCTGATTTACAAGTGGTGATTTGTTGCGTTTCGTTGCACAAAAAACGGCGAAACGCGTTTGGGCATGTGTGCTATGAAAGCAATGAGTCCGCTCGGCTGACGTGTTCGGCCGGGCGGACGTTCGCGTTTTATGGAGTCCGGCGGATCAACGTCAACTCATTACCCCGCTCGTTGTGGCGCACTTCCGTCATGAACGCCCGGATCAACAACAAGCCGCGGCCGCTGCGGCGTTCGAGGTTGACCGGATCGGTTGGGTCGGGGAGTTTCGATACGTCGAAGCCGGGCCCTTCGTCGCGAATGATGTATGTGGCTTCGCCGGGCGCTTCGCGTGCGGTCAAGTGCACGCGCCGATCCATGTAGGGCTTTTGGTGGCGACGATCGCGTTGCAGGTCGTGATAGGCGTTGTCGTCCCGTTCCCGAAGCGCCGAATCCAGTTCCAGGTTGCCGTGGTCCATGGCGTTGAGAATCGCCTCTCGGAGCGCGACTGTCGTCTGAATCATTCCCGGCTCGTCGCCGTTCAGTCGGGTGACGTTGTCCTTGAGGAAGGAAATCAACGGCGGGATCAATGCCGGATCGTTATCGAGCACAAAATACGATTCGGTACTTTGTAATGTCCTTAATAAACGCCGGTGATCGCGCTGGCCGTGTGCCGATTCGATGACGGAGGTGAGCGTCTCGATCAAGTCCTTGGCCAACTCGCGCTTGGGAACGTAGCTGGCAGCGCCGCTCTTGAGCGCCTTGACGGCAAGTTCCTCACTCCCGTGGGCCGTCATCAAGATGACCGGCACCAGCGGAAAACGGTTACGCACCTCCTGAACCAGCTCAAGGCCATTCATCTCGGGCATTTGCAGATCGGTCAACACCGCATCTGGATTTTCTTTCTCGATCGCCTCAAGAGCTTCGCGGCCGTTGCTCGCGTAAATCGGTATGAGGTCGTTGCCGCCCGGAACGCCCATCTCGACCAATCGGCCGGCAAGCCGACGATCGACCATGGAATCGTCGACGATGAGCACTTTATGCATGACTGGCAACTCCCCATCCGCGGTCATGGCGGGCCGCCCTTGGCGAAGACGGTCAATGGTGGCAGCAATTCCTGGAGATCACGTTGGAGCCGGTCGAACGCCGGCGGGACGACCTTTAGACTACACGATTCGGCCTGCGATTCCAAATCTTGCGCGGCCCGATAAGCGTTCGTGGCCGCGAACGTGCCGAGCGACCCTTTGATGGTATGCGCCGTGCGGCGAACGAGCTGGGCGTCGCCGGCGGCAACGCCCGCGGCCAGTTCGCCCGACCAGTGGCCCCATTCACTCAGGAAGATTCCGGCTAGTTCGCGCAGGAGATCAACGTCGCCGCGAACATGCGCCAGGGCCTCGTTCCAATCGATCAACTTAAGCAGGGCGCCATCCGCTGCCAGCGCGACGGTGACGGATGATTCCTTGCGCGCCAGGCGTGTGAGAACATTGAAGAGCGCATCCGGTTTCACCGGCTTCGGAATATAGGCATCCATTCCACAGGCGAGACAGCGATCCTCGTCGCCCTTCATGGCGTGCGCCGTCATGGCCACGATCGGAAGGTGGCCGCCGGATGTCGACTCGTGTTTGCGGATTGCGGCCGTGGCTTCCAATCCATCCATCTCCGGCATCTGTACGTCCATCAGCACAACGTCAAAGGGCGTCACGGCGCGTTCGCCGAACACTAGATCGATCGCCTCGCAGCCATTGCCCGCCACGACGACCGTGTGACCTCGCTTCTCCAAAAGGCGCACGGCGAGCTTTTGGTTGATGGGGTTGTCCTCCGCCAGAAGTACGCGCAGTGGGCGGGTTGCGGGCCGCGGTGGTTCGACTGGCGTCGCCGGCAACGGAGCGCCGGAACTCACATCAAGAGCTCGAATCAAAGCCCGCCAGAGGTCGGCCTGTTTCAATGGCTTGGCAAGGTAGGCCGAAAACCCAAGTTCCTGGGAGCGGCTGGCGTCACCCGGCTGTCCACCCGACGTGAGCATGAGGATTTTGACGGCGGCGGCATCCGGACGCCGGCGGATGAGCCGGGCGAGTTCAAATCCGTCGGTGCCGGGCATGTGTGCGTCGAGCAGCACAAATGTAAATGGATCCGGTCCGAGACGATCGAGTGCCGCAAGGGCGGCGGCCGCGCCGTCCGCCATGGTCGGCGCCATCTCCCATTGTTTCAGCGTTTCTTCGAGGATCCGCCGATTCGTTTCGTTATCGTCCACAACCAGGACGCGGGCGCCGCGCAGTTTTGTCGCTTCCTCTACAGTTCTGCCGGTAATCGGTTTTGCGGCCGGCCGGAATCGGGCCGTGAAATGGAACGTGCTGCCGCGACCAATCTGGCTGGTGACCCAGATACGCCCACTCATCAGGCGCACCAGTCTCGTTGAAATGGCAAGGCCCAGGCCCGTGCCGCCATAGCGCCGCGTCATGGAACTGTCGGCTTGCGTGAACGCTTCAAAGATGACCGACTGCTTTTCCGCCGGGATGCCGATCCCCGTGTCGCGGACAGCAAAGTGCAGGAAGATATCGTTGGTGGTGTTGTCCGATACGCGATCGACTTCGACGACGACCTCGCCTTCCTCGGTGAATTTGACGGCGTTGCCCACGAGGTTCGTCACGATCTGGCGCAGACGATTTGGATCGCCGGTAAGGTTGTCTGGAACATCCGCAGCCACCTGGAAGGCCAGCTCCAAACCCTTCTGGTATGCTCGCAACGACAGCGTCGTTAGCGTGTCCGCGAGCGAGTCGCGCAGCGAGAAATCGGTTTCTTCCAGATCGAGCCGGCCGGCCTCGATCTTGGAGAAGTCGAGAATGTCGTTGATCAATCCAAGCAAGGCGTCAGCCGACTTGCGCACCATGTCGAGATAGTCGCGCTGGTCCGGGGCCAGCTCGGTATCCGACAGCAGTTCCGCCATGCCGATGATGGCGTTCATCGGCGTGCGGATTTCGTGGCTCATGTTGGCGAGGAATTCGCTCTTCGCCTGGTTGGCCGCCTCGGCCGCCATTTTCGCGCGATGAAGTTCGGCCTCAGCCCGCTTACGTTCGGTAATATTGCGGAAGGCGACGACGCCGCCGTTCTGCGCGCCGGATTGATCACATAATGGGCGACCGTTGATGCTGATCCAGACGCCTTCGGGCTTGCGTGGGTTGCGGATGATCAATTCGCAATCCGCGACCGATTCGCCGCGCATGGCGCGGGCGAGCGGCAACTCTTCTGGCGGGCACAGCGTGACCCCGTCCGGTCGAAATACGCCATACCGATCGCTCCATTCGCCGACGGGTGCTTCAAGTGCGCCGATTCCCAGTATGCGTTCGGCCTCGGCATTGAAGTGAATGAATTTGCCATCACGATCCGCGACGACGATGCCGTCGGTGAGACTAAGCAAAATGGAATTGATAAGCCGATGCGCATTCTCGGCCGTGTCCTTGGCGTGACGCAACTCCTCCTCGGCGGCCTTGCGCGCCGTCAGATTGGTATGCGAACCCGACATGCGGTACGGCCGCCCTTCGCCGTCGCGGAGCGCGGCGCCACGCGCCAGGATCCAGCGATAGCTTCCATCCTTGTGACGCAGGCGGTGCTCGAGTTCGTAGACGGGTGAGTTTCCCGACAAATAGGCGTCGATTGTTGCTGTCGCCCGTTCGACGTCATCGGGATGCAGGCGCGACGCCCATTCGTTGAACATGCCCGCGATTTCATGATCGGCATATCCGATCATCTCCTTCCAGCGCGGCGAAAAATAGACCTCGTTGGTCACGAGGTCCCAGTCCCACAGCCCGTCGCCCGATCCTTGAACCGCCAGTTCGAAGCGTTCGCGACTGCGGAGCGCTTCTTCTTCGGCACGCCAGCGTTGGGCCAGTTCCGCGGCGAAGCGATGATTCACGCGGCCCAGATCCTCTAGGGCCATGACAAGTTCGTCTGCCAGTCGGGCCGAGGTTGCGCGAATCGAGTGCTTCTCACCGCCAAGTTCGACTACCTGCTCGCTCGGCTTTGGTCCGGCTGGCCGTGCGAGAATGCGGCGTACGCGTCGCCCGAGTTCGGCCGGATCGAGATCGAACGGGATGATCCCCGCCGCTCCCGCCGCAAGACCGCGGAGAACGTTCGCGGGATCGATCCGGTCGACCCAGACGACGACGGGCGGACAGGCGGAATCGACAAGTCCGCGACAGAACTCGAAATTCTCATCACTTGAGTTCAAAGCGCAGACTACCACATCGAAACCCGGCGAAAGCTGCTTGAGTCGAGGGGTTGTGGACGTTTCGAATCCGGCAGCATCGAACGAGGCGGCCACGTGAGCGCAGTGGGCGGGGTCGTTGGCAACAACGAGAATCTTGGGCATGAACAGCTCGCCGCCTATTCGGACAGGATGGGTTCGCGAATCTCCTCGATGGCCGGCACCAATTTGTGCCGCATGATTTGCCGGGCACAACTATTCCAGCGGAGCAGGGCGTCTTCGTTGCCGAACGAGCCAAGCTCCTCGGCCCGTTCGTACCAGCGCATCGCCTGTCGATAGAGATCATACGCAACCGTTTGCGAACCCGACGTCTGCCCCGCGAGCCGCGCGTTCGCACGTCGTTCGCAAATGATGCCGGCGTAGTAAGAGCGATCGTACTCACTGTCGAGCCGAGGAATCACTTCCTGAGCCCGCCGCACACTGTCCGCGGCCGCGTGCGGAAACTGATCGGTCAGCGCCAACAGCAAGGTGACCAGGGCCTGGCGATTCTCCGGCGCGATCGCCAGCACATCGAGGCAGATGCTCTCCGCCTCTTCGGGTTCGTTGAGCAGCCGATATCGCTCGGCCTTTTCGAGCGAGCGGCCGATGGCTTCGGGGCTTAGGGTCTTGAGGTCGAACATGGGTTGGGAGAGTTACTTAGGAGAGGGTTGACGAAGCCAAGCAAGCCCGCTTTCCAGTGGAATGGATTACACCCGATGGCGGGCGCGAACGCAAATATCTTTTCCGCGTGCGGCATTTTGAGACATTTTGTCCACCAAGATGAGCTGGTTGCTTACACTGACGTTCAGCTGACAAAGCCCGTTGATGCACTTCGTCTTGGTCCGCCGGCTCGGTCACACAACGGACTTTTGCTCTCCTATATTTCCGAGTCTCTCGAAAGGTAAGCGCGGAATTACTCGATTGGGTTCAGACTGCCCCGGCGCGGAGCCGCAGCGACTCTCCACGTGTGTGTAGGGCGACCAGTTGCTCAGCCCGAAGGATGTGGATGGCGTAAATGGAACCATCGGGATCGCAGAACTCGACTTCGAACGCATCCGGGCGTAATTCCTCCACAACCGCTCCAACTTCTCCGGCCGCCAGGCCCAAATTCGGCACGTCCGCCACCACGGCCACCGCATCGAGTAGTTTGATCTTGAGCATTGTCGATGAAAGAACATAGTGACACTAACAAAAAAACAGGTAATAAATTACGCTACCTATTCCCAAGCCACCGAACTCAGCTGATCCTTACTCAATGCCTCACTTAAGGTCAGCAAGTAACCAACTACTTCGACGATGGGAAGGCAAAAGAGCGAAGCCAGAAGTCTAAAATGTTTGCCGAGTTTCGCGTCTGCACTCATCTCTCTGTACATGCGGGGCGCATATACGATATCGCCCCCCCAACTCGGGTGAACAACGTCGCAAAGCACAGTGTATGAGAATTGGATTTGTCCCTTAGCATGCAACCGCCCGAGGTTGAACAGCGTTTGGTCCAATACTCCTATCAGATCACTCAAATCGGGAATTCTCTCGCCTTTCGGCCGACTCCACTGTCCGGAAGCTAGTAGTTGCTTCATACCACCGGATAGCAGTTTGTCCCAATCGAATCGCGAACCGAGCGACAGGCGCTGGATATCCTTCGTGAACTGAATCACGTCTTCCTTTTTGACGGCTCGGTTTGCTTTCCATGGAACCTTGGAGGAAAAATACTCGAGCAAGGCGACATGCTCCAGGATAGCCCGAGACCCAAGTGCGGCTCCATATGCGTTGGCCGAGTTGCAAGAGTCAAACAGAATTCTCAGCGAGTCTCGGACTTTCAATAGGGTGCGGAGTACAATCCGCCCCCAATGTAAGTTAACCCAGTTAACATAAAGTTCTTCCATTGGGCGAGTTCGATTTTTCATCTCCTCTTCAAGTAACGGCAGCGTCTTGGAGGCGAGTTCCGTTGCTTTTGCGGCAGCCAAAGCATCAATGGATTCCGAAAACGCCTCTAGTGCCATCCAGAGCTGGCGAGCAGGGGCTTCGGCTTCCCATAGCCCTTTGAACTCACCCGAAAACGCTGCGGAATCCGTGTCCATCTGTCGACATCCAGACATTGTGAGTGTTTAGGCAATATATTGGGGCCAGCGGGGAGGATTCTGGCGCCCGGTGTGGCATACCGAGCGCCAGAATTGTTACGACGTCAGGCTCCGATTCAGCGGCACCCGCCGCAGCCTCCAACCAGCAGCGATAGGACGAGGAGAAACAGAACCACCCCTCCGCACCCACTGCCATCGTCGCAAAAGCAACTACAGCCCATTTCGAGGCTCCGTTATTGATAACGGGTTGGCCGCCAGACCGCGTGGCAACACCAAGGCTGGCCGCAGTCTGGGCTGGAATGCGCTGCAATTCGCTTGCTGATGTTACTGACGCAGCCGCAAGGTTAAGGTTCGCCCGTCCTCACGGACGACAAACTGTCCGGCATCGGAAACGGTCTGTGACCGCTCGTCCTCGCATCGGCACTATCAATGGAATCTTGATCGAATAGGATTTGTCCGCCACGTGTGACTTCGTGGCATAACATTCCGATGTTGTGCGCTTCATCCCGCACAACATCGGAATGTTATGCCACGTCAATCTACCGTTTTCGCACCACCAACTGAATCAGCTTCTTGATCGGATCGTAGAAATTGTCCGCCACGCGTTCCTTCAGCGGGATGATCGCGTTGTCCGTGATCGTGATGCCTTCCGGGCAGACCTTGGTGCAGCACTTGGTGATGTTGCAGTAGCCGATGCCGTGGAGCTTTTTGAGGTCGGCGGTGCGGTCGGCGGTGTCGAGGGGGTGCATTTCCAGAGCGGCCGCGTGAACGAGGAAGCGCGGGCCGACGAATTCTTCGTGCAGGTGATGGTCGCGCAGCACGTGGCAGACGTCCTGGCACAAGTAGCACTCGATGCACTTGCGGAATTCTTGCACTCGGTCGACGTCGGCCTGGTCCATGCGCCAGGTGCCGTCGGCTTCCGGCTTCTTCGGCTGAAAGGCCTTGATGCGCTTCTTCTGCTCAAAGTTACTCGACACGTCCGTCACGAGGTCCTTGATCGACGGGAAGGCCTGCATTGGCTCAATGGTGACGGGGTGCTCGAGCGGTAGCTCGTTGAGCCGGGTCATGCACATCAGCTTGGGCATGCCGTTGACTTCGGCCGAGCACGAACCGCATTTGCCGGCTTTGCAGTTCCAGCGGACGGCGAGGTCGGGGGCCGTTTCCGCTTGAATCTGGTGGACGGCATCAAGGACGACCATGCCCTCGGTCACCTCGGTGGTGTAGTCCTTGAACGCACCGCCGCCGGAGCCGTCCGTGCGCCAGATGCGGAACGTGGCCTGGGCCATTACTTCATCTCCTCGATGATTTGCTTCAACTCGGCGGGCATCTCGGTCAGCGGATCGCGGCGCAAATTCATCTGGCCATCCGGACCCCTCTTCAGAACCGTGATTACCTTGCCCGCTTCGGCGCTCTTGTCGGCGAAGTCGTCGCGGAAGTGCGCGCCGCGGCTTTCCTTGCGGTCGATGGCGGCCCGCGTAATGGCTTCGGAGACGGTCAGCAGGTTGTGCAGGTCGAGCGCGGTGTGCCAGCCGGGATTGAATTCGCGGTTGCCGACGACGCCGACCTTGGTCGCGCGAGCCCTGAGCTTCTCTAATTCGGTCAGCGCCCGTTCCATCTCACCCTGACGTCGCACGATGCCGACCAGGTCCTGCATCATCTGCTGCAAGTCGTGCTGGACCTTGTACGGTCCGTCGCCGCCGGGGCGGTCGAAGGGCTCCAGCGCGTTTCGTGCTGCCGCGTCGACATCGGCGTTGTTGATCTTGCCTTCGCCATGCTCGCGTGCGAAATGCGCGGCAAAGCGGCCCGCCCGGCGACCGAAGACGAGCAGATCGGAAAGCGAGTTGCCGCCAAGTCGGTTCGCGCCGTGCAGCCCCGCCGCGACTTCGCCGGCCGCGAACAGGCCCGGTACGGTCGACATTTGCGTGTCGCCGTCGACGCGGACGCCGCCCATCATGTAGTGCGTCGTCGGTCCGACTTCCATCGGTTCCGTCGTGATGTCGATGTCCGCCAGTTGCTTGAACTGGTGGTACATGCTCGGCAGCTTCTTCTTGATGACCTCGGCCGCGTTCGGCAGCTTCTCCTTGATCCAGGCGATGTCAAGAAACACGCCGCCGTGTGGACTGCCGCGGCCATCGCGGACTTCGCGCATGATGCAGCGCGCGACGTGGTCGCGCGTCAGCAGTTCCGGCGGCCGACGTGCTTCCTTGTCGCCTTGCGTGTAGCGCCAACCTTCCTCCGGATTGTCCGCGGTCTGGGCCTTGTAGTTGGCGGGGATGTCGTCGAACATGAAGCGACGGCCATCCTTGTTGCGCAAGACCCCGCCTTCGCCGCGAACGCCCTCGGTGACCAGGATGCCACGGACGCTGGGTGGCCAAACCATGCCGGTCGGGTGGAACTGAACGAACTCCATGTCGATCAGTTCGGCGCCGGCGTCGTAAGCCTGCGCCTGGCCGTCGCCGGTGTATTCCCACGAATTGCTGGTAATCGAATAAGCTCGGCCGATGCCGCCGGTGCCGATGACGATCGCCTTGGCGCGGAACAGAATGAACCGGCCGCGCTCGCGGCCATAGCCGAATGCGCCGACGACGCGGTCGCCGTCCTTGAGCAGGGCGGTGATCGCCGTCTCCATGTGGACAGCGACGCCGCGATGGACGCCCGCGTCCTGGAGCGTGCGAATCATCTCCAGGCCAGTGCGGTCGCCGACATGGGCGAGCCGAGGATACTTGTGGCCGCCGAAGTTGCGCTGCAGAATGCGGCCGTCCTTGGTGCGATCGAAGAGAGCGCCCCAGCCCTCCAACTCCCGGACGCACTCGGGCGCTTCCTTCGCGTGCAGCTCGGCCATCCGCCAGTTGTTCAAATACTGGCCGCCGCGCATGGTGTCGGCGAAGTGGACCTTCCAGTTATCGCGATCATCGACATTCGCCAGCGCGGCCGCGATGCCGCCTTCCGCCATGACCGTGTGCGCTTTGCCGAGCAGGGACTTGCAGACGATCCCGACCTTGGCTCCTTCGGCCGACGCTTCAATAGCGGCCCGCAGACCCGCGCCGCCGGCGCCGATGACCAAAACGTCGTAATCGACTTCCTCGGGCGACGCCATCAGATGATCCTCCAATCGGTCCAGACGCCGCTGGCACAGAGGCGAACATACACATCGGAAAAGCCGACCCAAAAGAGGCTGAACCATGCCCAGGTCATGTGCTTGCGGTTGAGACAACTCGAGCAGTTGTAAGCCTTCTGCAATAGCGGAGCCTTCGACATTTCGTCCATGCACCCGCCGACGAGATGCCGGAACGAATGGCAGCCGAGCGTGTAGCCGCCGAGCAGGATGACGTTGATCACGAGCACGAACGAACCGACCCCGATGCCGAACGAACCTTGGCCCGTGGCGGGATCGGTGAACCAGAAGCCCTTGATCGCATCCCAGGCAAGCAGTCCGATGAAGATCAAGGCGATGTACATGAAATAGCGGTGGACATTTTGCAGCAGCAGCGGCAACGATTGCTCGCCGCGATAGCCCTTGCGCGGCTCACCTACGGTGCAGGCGGGCGGGTCCAACCAGAACGCCTTGTAATAGGCGCCGCGGTAGTAGTAGCAGGTGAAGCGGAAGCCCGCCGGAGCCCAGAGGATGAGAAGGGCAGGGGAGAAGACAAGCCACTCCGGCCACCAACTCGGTTGCGGCCCGAACCAAGCGTGGTCGGGGTCGCCAAACAGCACCGGCGAATAGAACGGCGACAGGTACGGGCCAGACGCGTAGTTCTTGCCCTGGAACGCGGCCCAGGTCGAATAGACGACGAACGCGCTGAGGCCGAGGAAGGTGAGGATGGGGACGACCCACCAATTGTCCGGTCGCTTCGTCTGGCCGAATGAACGGACGGGCAAGGGCAAGCGGGTCTGCATCGTCCAAGCATTCCGAAGAGAAGAATGTCGAGACAGTGTGGGAGGTTCATGGCACGTGGTCAAGCGCGAAAGTTCTATTAGGGCCCGTGAATCTCTCCACGCTTGACGTAGCTGTCACGACCACTAGACTGGTCCCCGACCTCGACAGGTTCCCCGCCTGCCAACGTGCAGCGCCGGGGACGAACAGGGAAAACGGTGCGAATCCGTTGCAGGGCCGCTGCTGTGATCGGCGAGGCCCCCCACCAAATGCCACTGCACGACCCGATTGGGCCGGCGCGGGAAGGCGGTGCGGGGCTGCTTGAGCCGTAGCCAGAAGACCTGCCTGTCGAGTGCCCGTTTCACTGCTTCGGCCACAGGCAGTCGGCATGTCCCTGCGTAGTCCGCTTGTGCGGACCCGTGCCGTCTTTGCCAGCCGAGGCGAACTTCTTGCCCGGACCCGGCAGAAAGGACGACACATGTTCACGCATTGGTTCCGTTCCCTCCATTCCACAGGCTTACCGAGGCGCGGGCGCGCACACACGCTCCGCCGACCACGCCTCGAAGCGTTCGAAGAGCGCACGGTGCCCGCCGCGCTGAAGCTCCTCACCGCCGCGTTGCCCGCCGACACGATCCAGGTCGCCTACAACCAGACGATTTCCGCAAACAGCGGCAGCGCGACCCTGACAGTCACAAACGTCACCAACGCAATTCCCGGCATTAATCTTCCGATCAACGGCACGGGGAGCTTGACGATCACGGGCACGCCGACCGCCGCCGGCACGGAGACCTTTACCGTCACCGCCAGCGAGTCCGGGCAAAATACGTCCGTCACCTATGCCCTGGTCGTGAACCCGGCGCTCAATCTCGGTTCAACCTCGCTGCCCGGCGGCAGCACCCACGTGGGTTACAGTCAGAAGATCAGCGCCGGCGGCGCGAGCAAGATTGCTTATGCGAGCCAGGTCGTGAACTACACGCCGGGCACGCTGGCTGATTCGACCTACAACAACCCCCAGGCGGCTCTCGGCGGACTCAACGCGGTCACCGGGAGCTACACCGGCACGACCTACTACCTCACGCCATTCGACTCCGCCTTCTCCAACTCCGATCTGGTCGAGATCGGCGCCGGCGGGTCGCTCGTGCTGAAGCTCGCCCGCACCGTCTCCACCAACGGCTATACGATCGGGGTCCACACCGGCTTCGGGTTGATGGATGTGAGTTATCCCGACGGGCAGAACAGCGACCCGGCGGGCTACTTCAGTGCCTGGCAGCGCTCCGCTGACGTCCAGGTCAGCGCTGACGGGCAGGCCTGGGTCGACTTGGGCACCGTCACATTCAACAGCCCGTCGAACTACGCCGCCGGCCCCGCCACCGGCCCCGAAGGTCTCGCGCCCGGCGTCGGCCCGCTTGCCGATCCCGGCAAGCCGTTCCTGGGTGGGCTCAGCAGCTTCAGCGGGTTGAACTGGCAGAACACGCTCGCCAATCTCAGTGGCTCCGCGGGCGGCACCTGGCTCAACCTCAGCGGCCTCACCGATCCGGGCGGCCACCCGCTTACGGCCGTGAACTTCATCAAGTTCTCCGTGCCGATGACCCCGCCCGGTGACCCAAACACGGGCAACCCGGAGTTGATGATGGTCGACGCCGTGGTCGGCCTGAGCGATGCGCCCGCCGGCGGCACCGGCAAGATCACCCTGAAGACGCAAGTACAGACTTCGGTCCCCGGCCTGATCATCCCGGCCAGCGCCACGGGCAGCTTCGCCATCACGGGCGTCCCGAAGGTGTCCGGCATTGAAACGTTCTCAGTGACCGCGACTGACAGCGTCGGCGCCACGACCACGGAGAACTACTCGATCAATGTCGAGGCGACGCAGCCGCTGCAACTCGCCCCCGCGGCACTGAAGGCAGCGACCACCGGCCAGGCCTATGACGTGCAGCTCCTGGCGACGGGCGGCTCGGGCACCGGCTACACGTTCACCGCCGCCGGCTTGCCCGCGGGCCTGAGTCTGTCGAGCACCGGCGAATTGATTGGCACGCCGACGACGGCGAGCGGCTCGCCGTTCAAGGTCGCGTTCACCGTCACGGACAGCGACGGTGTGGCGCGCACATTCACCCGCACCCTCATCGTCAAGCCCGCGCCCGGCACCACGACGATTGCCCTGCCGGTCGCCACAGTCGGCAACGCCTACCACAAGCAGTTGCAGATTCCCGGCAGTACCACCAAGGGCGCGTCCTATGTCAGCGCCGATCTACCAAGCTGGCTCACGCTCTCGACCGCCGGTCTCCTGACCGGTACGCCGGCGACACCGACCTTCGAGCCGCTCAAGTTCACTGTCACGGTCGAAAATGCCGCACACGTCACCATCGCCATGCGCACCTACGCCCTGACGATCGATCCCGCGCTGTTGATCATCTCCGGCCCGCTGCCGGACGTGACTGTCGGCAAGCCGTACTCGGTGCAGTTCGCACCGGTCGGCGGTTCAGGCAACGGGTACGTCTTCAAGGCGAAGTCGTTGCCGCCCGGACTAACCCTGTCGCGCAACGGCCTCCTGCACGGCAGGTTGAAGGCTGTGACTGGCTTGCCCGCCGCCTTTAGCATTACCATCACGTTGACGGACAATAGGGGCGGCACGGTGACATACTCGATGCCGCTGGCGGTCACAACGGTTTAGCGATCGCTGATAGCGCAAGGATCGATGACAAAACGCACGACGCCGGGGTCAGTCCCGGCGTCGTGTGAATTCGACTTGTAAAGCGTTTCAGGCCACGTCAATGACGATGCACGACACGTTGTCGCGAGAGCCCGAATCGAGCGCGAGTTGGACGAGACCGTCTGCACAGGCTTGAGCATCGGGTTGTGTACCCATGTACTCCACGAGCTTGTCGTCGGGCACCACGCCGTGCAAGCCGTCGGTGCAAAGGAGGAAGCGGTCGTTAGTCTGAATGGGAACGGCCGTGACCTCGGGGCCCTCGCCGACTTCCTTGCTGCCCAGATACTTCCACAAGACGTTGCGGAACTTGTGTTCCTTGGCCTCGGCCGCCGAGATCGTCTTGGCTTCGACGAGAGCCTGGGCCAGTGAGTGATCGACGGTCAGCTGAGTAATCTTCTTGCCGCGAACAAGATAGGCCCGGCTGTCGCCGACGCCGGTGATCAGAAGTTCCGAACCCTTGCGCCAGACCGCGGAGACGACTGTCGTCCCCATGTTCTTCATTTCTTTTTCGAGCTGGCCCATCGCCATGATTTCTTCGTTCGCCTGAACGATGGCGCGGCGAATGGAGAGTTTGGCTGCCTCGGCGTTCGTGTTGCCGGCGATCGACTTGCGGAGTTCACGCGGGATGATGTCGACGGCCTTCTTGCTGGCGATTTCGCCAGCCGCTTGACCGCCCATACCGTCGGCGACGACCGCGACCGTCAGGTCCGGAAAGATCTTCAGTTCGATGGAATCTTCGTTGTTCTCTCGGTAGTTGCCGAGATTGGTCGATTTCCCGATGTTGAGAGTCAGCGCCATGCGCCCCTCGCTCTTGGCGGCCGCGGATAGTGAATGGAATCGGGAAGGGGCGGAGACGGGGGGCGGCCCGACGAAACCGCTTAACTCCTTCAACCTAACTAATATACTAGCCAAAATACCACATGCCAAACGACGCGGACCCTGGAAATCCCATTCCAGGACCGAACCCTTTGAGCGATCGATCCGGGCCGCCCGTCAACTCAAAGCTCGCCAACGCGCGAATCGCGCTCGTTCACGATTGGCTGACCGGCTATCGCGGCGGCGAAAAGTGTCTGGCGGTTCTTTGCCGGCATTTCCCATCCGCTCCGCTGTACACCTTACTGCATGTCGCGGGGACCTTACCATCGACCATTGAGCGGATGGCGATCCATCCGAGCTTCCTGCAGCGCATCCCATGGATCGACCGCTATTATCGCTACACGCTGCCGCTCATGCCCTTCGCGTCCGGTTGGCGGCTTGATGATTGCGATCTGGTTGTCAGCCTCAGCCACGCGGTGGCCAAGTCGGCGAAGGCGCCCTCGGGTGTGCCGCACGTCTGTTATTGCTTCACGCCGATGCGCTACGCCTGGCACATGCGCGAGTCGTATTTCGCCGAGCGTGTGCGCGGCCTCAGGGCGCGTGCGGTCGATGCACTCCTCGCGTCCATTCGCGCCTGGGATAAGCGAACGTCGTCGCGCGTGAGCCACTTCATTGCGATCAGCGAAACCATTCGTCGCCGCATCGCCGACTGCTATGGCCGCGATAGCGTCGTGATTTATCCGCCGGTCGACACCGATTTTTACACGCCAGATTCGGCGATAAAGCGTGAGGACTTCTACCTCGTGATCTCGGCATTTGCCCCATACAAGCGCGTCGATCTCGCCATCGAAGCTTGCAAGCGGCTCGGCCGGCGCTTGATCGTGATCGGCAGCGGTCAGGACGCGGATCGGCTCAAGGCGATGGCCGGGCCGACGGTCGAATTCCTTGGCTGGCGTTCGGACGACGTGCTGCGCGATCATCTGCGGCGCTGCCGAGCGTTGCTGTTTCCGGGTGAAGAGGACTTCGGCATCGTGCCCGTTGAAGCAAACGCGTGCGGCGCCCCCGTCGTCGCCTTTGCTCGCGGCGGAGCGACGGAAACCGTCGTTCCGCTCGATCAAGCGGGATCAACCGGGGCCTGGTTCGAGGAACAAACGGTCGAATCGTTGGTCGAGGCACTTCAGCATCTCGAACGCGAGTCGAGTCGGCTCGACCCGGTAGCGGCACGCGAGCAGGCGATGAAGTTCCGGCAGTCGCGGTACGAGGCGGAGCTGTTTGGGTTCCTCGAATCGGTGATGTAGGTCAGGTTTCCAACCTGACCGGTGATTTCCGGTCAGGTTGAAAACCAGACCTACATCGTTTTCGCTTGCGCGCAGCTGCAATCAGCACTTCCAAGCACTCCTCCTCCCAAAAAGCCGGTTGCGCGGGATATTCCGGTTGCGCTACCTCGGCGTCTGGGGTGAGGGCTATCGCCTGACGCGATTGTTCATGCTCCAAATGGAACGTATTCACGCATGACAAGAAAATGATGCGTTTAAGTGAACTGCCCTTGTGGAGTTTTTTGAAACGGATAATTCTTTTAGGAGACTTGTGCTATCTTCTCCACCCGGGAGTGTCCCACCATGTTTTCCGCGTTTGCTCGTCGTATCGTACGTCGAGCATCGGCTTCCCCCCTTTCAAGCCGCAAATCCCGTCTTCGTGTTCTATCCTTGGAGGCTCGTGATGTTCCAGCGACCGGCCTCGGCGCTGCGAACGACTACAGTGCGTTCATCTTGCATGACTTCAACGCGCAATACAGCGACGTTGAAGGTCGCGTGGCCGTGGGTGGCAATGCCAACATCACGGGCTACGCAATCGGCGACCATCTCACCAACTCGCACGGGACCCGCGACGACCTGATCGTCGGCGGCAATCTCAACGCGTCGAACGGCCAGGTGTTTGAAGGCAACGTCGTCTACGGTGGGACCGGGACGATCGCCCAGAACTTTGGCATTCCGAATGGCACGGCCCGCCATCAGAGCGGCGTGATTGACTTCGGGGCTGCCGCGACGAGCCTGACGGCTCTGGCCGACAGCTATGCGGCCCTTCCGGCCACGGGCAATTACGTCAACTCGTACGGCACGATCATTCTGCACGGGCATGCCGGACAGAACGTGTTCAACGTTCCCGCTGGCGCCCTGTGGAGCGCCAGCGATCTTCGCATCCAGGCCCCGGCCGGTGCCACGTTCATCGTGAACATCACGGGCGCCAATGCCCGGATGCAGTTCATGGGTTACCACCTTGAGGGTGGGATCGACAAGGACAGCGTGATCCTGAACTTCCCGCAAGCGACCAACTTGACGCTGCAAGGGATCGGCATCTTCGGCAACGTGCTCGCTCCGCGGGCCGAGGTCGCCTTCAACAACGGTCAGATCAACGGGACGCTGGTCGCTGGTTCGTGGTGTGGCTATGGCCAGATCAACTTCCCGCAACAGCCGCCGTGCGATTGCCCGCCGCCCCCGCCCCCGCCGTGCGATTGCCCGCCGCCGCCGCCGGTCTGCGAGCCGCCGCCTCCGCCACCGTGTGAACCGCCCCCACCGCCACCGCCGGTGTGCCCGCCGCCGCCGCCGCCACCAGTGTGCCCGCCGCCGCCACCGCCACCGGTGTGTGAACCGCCGCCACCGCCTCCATGCGAGCCGCCGCCACCGCCTCCCCCGGTGTGCCCGCCGCCACCGCCGCCGGTCTGCGAACCGCCGCCCCCGCCGCCGTGCGAGCCGCCGCCACCGCCTCCGCCGGTGTGCCCGCCGCCGCCACCGCCGCCGGTCTGCGAACCGCCGCCACCGCCACCGTGCGAGCCGCCTCCGCCACCGCCACCGGTGTGCGAGCCGCCACCGCCGCCAGTGTGCCATGAACCGCCGCCGCCACCGTGCCACACGCCGCCCCCGCCGCCACCGTGCCACACGCCGCCCCCACCGCCGCCGTGTCACCACGAGCCGCCGCCACCCCCGTGCCATGTGCCGCCGCCCCCGCCGCCGTGCTCACCGCCGCCGAATTGTGGCGACCACGATCACGGCCACAAGGACCGCGATCATTCGTGGTGTGGCGGTGATAACTCGTGGGGTGACCATTCGTGGAACACCCGTGATTGCCACGATTCAAACTCGGGGCATCACCACAGCAAGTGGTAATGTGCGGATGGGTCGGGTCTTAGCGCGAGCTGAGGCCCGATGAACCGGTCGGACCAATCAAAATGCGACGGGCCACGGCAAACGCCGTGGCCCGTTTTTTGCGCGCGTGCTCTGTTCGCTATTCGCCTGCGTCGGCTCATTCACACCGCAAACCTTTACAAATACGATGACGCTTCGCCGCCTCGAATCTCGCTAACGGGGTAGGAGGTCAATCGCCGTGACCGAAGAATCCCTGTTTGAATTGGTCTTGAGCACTCCGGACGGCGAGCGGGCGGCGCTCGTCGAATTGCGTTACTTCGCGGGCCTCACCGGCGACGAAGCGGCAACCGTGCTCGGCATCTCGCCCGCGACGGCCGACCGCATGTGGCGCTATGCGCGTGCGTGGCTACAGGTTGAACTGCAAAAGAGTTGAGCGGAGGGAGAGGGATTCGAACCCACGAACGCCTTGCGGCGTCTCCGGTTTTCAAGACCGGTGCAATCAACCACTCTGCCATCCCTCCGAGCTTGCCCGAATTCTACCTCTCACCTTGGTCGGTGGAAAGTTCGTACTTGAGTAACTCGCGTGAAACGAATTGCGACGCAATCTGCAAAAACACTAATCAATGTCAGAGCAATCACCCGGAGCAAGACAAATGACGCGGCTTCTGTCACTACAATTGCGAGTTGCGTTTTTCGACGTAACTGATTGCGGCGCAAGCTCCCTGATGCAGTTTTTGCAGTCAGAGATGGTCAACCCCGGTATGTGTTTGGCCATCTCTCAATTGGGTCGCCAAACCGCGTCGGGCTGCGCGAAATGAAATCACTGAAATTCGTTCGCATCTCGATCCCCACGCCATCTTTGCTTGGACGACAGACCACTCTCAAGTCAGTGTGGTTCGGTGGTCGATTGTTCCGACGGGGGATCGTGTTGTCCAGAGGAAGGTCGCCATGTACGACACCCGTTTCGGGCTGCGCCGGCGACCGTTTCGCCCGACGCCCGATACCGACTCGTACTTTCCAGCGGCCACGCACGAACTGGCCCTGCATCGGCTTCGCCGCGCTCTGGCCGATGACGAAGGCATCATGCTGCTCACCGGTGAACTCGGCACCGGCAAGACGCTGCTCGCCCGGTGCCTGCTCGAAGAACTCGATGAAAACACTCGTTGCGTCCTGTTGACGAACAGCCACGTGCACCGCAACGGCGACCTTTTGCAGGCGATCCTGTTCGATCTTGGCTTGCCTTACCAGGGACTGACGGAGCAGGGTGCACGGCTTGCCGTCACCGAGACTTGTCTGGAGTTCTACCGCGAAGAGGGCAAGACGCTGATCGTGGTGGACGAGGCACACCACCTGGCCGTGGACGTTCTGGAAGAGCTGCGGCTCCTGAGCAATCTCGAAGGCAAGGACGGCAAGGCGGTCCAGGTTTTGTTGGTCGGCTTGCCGGAGATTGAAGCGACACTCGAGAAGGCGGCGCTTCTGGCATTGCGGCAACGGCTCACCGTTCGTGCTCGGATCGACTTGCTCGACATGGCCGAGTCGGCGGATTATCTGCGTCATCAGATCACTGCCGCGGGTGGCAAGCCCGACAAGATCTTTGGCGAGGATGTGCTCGACATTCTGTGCCATGCGAGCGCTGGGGTGCCGCGAATTCTGAATCAGGCGGCGCATGCGGCCTTCGCGCTGGCCGACGAGAACGAACAGAGCTTTGTTGATGCGGAGGCGGCGGTCGAAGCGATCACGCGCATGGGCCTTGACCCAATCACGGATGCCGAACCGCTGGCTACTGACGAGCCGGAACCAGTTCGGCTTCTCCCGGTCGAAATGGCTGAGTCAAAAGCGACGCGGCCGGTGGCAGTGGTGGATGATCCGCCGCGCAACACGTTGCCGTTTCCGCCGGCGATTTTTCCAATCGAGGATGGTCCGCCGACGTACGTGTATGGCGACGATCTCGTCGATGAAGCTGAGTTGATTGGGCCCAACCGTCCCGGTGTCGTCCGGGATCCGTGGACGAGCCCGAACGTGGGGTAGAGTGCGCGAGCGAGAGGTGACGGAGGTGCTGGGTCGAAGGGGGTTATGATGGGGCGGACGCTCGAGGCGTTATCGGGACGGATACGCAAAGTGGGTGCGGCTGAGGCCGTCTTCCCGCGGCGCGCGCCCGATCCTGCGCCGGCGCCCGAACCGGAGCCCGAGCCAATTGCCGAAGTCGACGAGGCGACGGGGCCAATACTGGTTCCAGTCACGGCTGAAGACTTGCCGGGCGACGACAACGCGATTCCGTTCATTGAAATCGGTGGTCCGCGGGCAAAAGCGCCGGCCGGCCCGGTCTTGATGCCGCCGAAAGCGACGATCGTGCCGCAAGTGCCCGAGGTTGCCTTTCAGCTCTTGCCCGAGCAAGCGGCGCCGGCGCCGCCGATCCCTGGGCCTGATCTGATCGCGTACCATCGGCCGGAACATCCGACATCACGACAATATCGATTGCTCGCCGACGGCATCGCGGCTCAGCATCGCCCAGGGCGTCCGCCGGTCTTGTTCTTCACACCGGCATCCACGCGGACCGCGGGTACGGCCACCGTCGCGAACCTGGCAGTCACGCGTGCCTCCGATGGCGTTGGGCGCGTCCTCATCATTGAAGTAGATCGCACTCCGGGCTCCGCCGCCGAGCGTTTTGGCGTCGCAACTTTGCCCGGCTTGCGTGAACTCTTGGCGCGTACCGTTCCCGTTGGGCTCGCCTTGCACCGCACGGCCATCGAAGGCGTCTACGTGATGCCGGCAGGTCGAATCAAAATCGGATCGGATGAGGCCGCTCGGCTACCCGGTTTGCTCGATCAATTGCGCGGCCGATTCGAATGGATCCTCGTCGATGCGCCGGTCTGGGGCTCGTTCCCGATGAACGACTGGGCTAGCGTGAGCGATGGTGTCTATCTGGTCCTACGATCCGACGAGTGGGAATTGCCGCACGCGGACATGGCGCACGAAGGCATCGCGCGTGCCGGCGGCAAGTTGCGCGGCTGCATTACGACGCAGGAAGCAGCAACCGAAGCGTTAACGCACGGTCACGGGCGTGGGAACCAGGTGGTTGATCATGTAGGTGCGCCGGTCGGCGTCCCGAGTCGCCGGCTGCGTGCCACCCCGATTGTCCGTCGCCCGAGCGACGAGTGACGCCGGCCCCTTCGACGGGTTTTCCCAGACATATTCCCACAGGACCCACTGCAAGGGTTTCGCATCACCAAGTAATTTGGCGGCCGACCATGTCTTGCCGCCGTCCTGACTGACATCCACCTTGGCGACAGATTGTTCCCCGGCCCAAGCCGCGCCGAAGAGACGGAACGGCTTGCCCGCGGGAATGATTTCGCCGAGGCCCGGCCGAGCCATTACGGCTTTGGGCTGAATTGTCGTGACAGGAATCAACGTGGGGAGACCGTCTCGTCGCACGAAGTAGGAGTAATCGAGGCTCTGAAAGAAGCCCTGGAACGGCTTGTCCGTCACGACGATCCGTTTCAGCCATTTCACCGATGCCATCCCATACCAACCCCCAATGACAGCGCGCAACGGGTAGCCATGTGATAATGGCAAGGCCTCGCCGTTCATCATGTAGGCGAGCAGGACGTCGTCTTTTTGCGCTTTTTCGATGGGCACGCTATGTGCGAAATTGATGATGCCGGGTGACTTGGGATCGGAGTTGATCTGGCCGGTGTCGGTCCCCTCAAGCACGACTTCAAAAGCGTCCTTGCGCACCCCGGCCTTTTCCAAAAGCATCGCGAGCGGGATACCGCCCCACTCGGCGTTGCCGACTCCTCCTTGGCCCCATTGCAATCCGGGTACAGGCGGCGTCAGATTCACGCGTCCGTTGCCGGCACATTCGATAGTTGCGGTCAGCGTGCTCGACTTAAGTTTGATCAGCTCGTCGTAAGTCAGTTCGAAAGGTTTTTCGACCGCGCCTTCGATTTGCAGTTTCCAAGTCTTCACGTCCATCGGTGGAACCGCAAAGTGGCTGCGCACGAAGAATTGATCGTTGGGCACGATCGCGTCCTTTAACTCGGAGAGCGGGAACTCCAGGTTCCGCGGCTCATACGCCCGCATGATCAGCCCGGGGAATGCCGGCCGTGCATCCTGAGCGTGCAGGCTCCCCGCAAACAATGGAGCAGCGAGGGCCGTGCGGACGAAATCGCGACGTGAGGGAGCCATGTTGAAAATCTCCAGCGCTTGCTGCGTAGCGCTACGCAGCAAGCGGCATTGGTTACCAGCCCGCGCCTTTGACCTTGGTCCGGATTCGGCACAAGCTCTTGTCGGCCGTGATATAGAGTGTGCTGCCGTCTTCACCCCAGCCGCAGTTCGCGGTCGGGACGCCCGTCGCCAGCGTGCCAAGGTGCTTGCCTTCTGGCGTAAAGATGTAGACGCCGCCGGGACCGGTCGCCCAAATCGTGCCATCCGAGCTGACCTTCATGCCGTCAGGAAGACCGGGCTTCTTCTCCTTATATTCCTTGGTCGAATCGTAGAAGACCTTGCCTTCGCCAAGCAAGCCATCAGCCTTCACGGGGAACGTCATCCAAACCGACTTGTCCGGGTCCGAGTTGGCGACGTAAAGCGTCTTCTCATCCGGAGAGAAAGCGAGACCATTTGGCCGCGTCATTTCCTTACTGAGGAGCGTCAACTCGCCTTTCGGACTCAATCGGTAAATGCCCTGGAAGTCGAGTTCCTTGGCTGGATCCTCAGCGATCTTCGGCAATCCGTACGGCGGGTCCGTGAAGTAGATGTCGCCGTTCGTCTTAATGACGAGATCGTTCGGGCTATTGAGCCGTTTGCCTTCGAATTTATCAACGAGCGTCACGAACTTGCCGTCGACGAGCTTGGCCACGCGGCGGTCGCCGTGCATGCACATGATGAGTTCGCCGGCTTTGGTCATTGTCAGCCCGTTGGAGCCGGGTTCCTTGCCGGTGAAGGGATCGCTGCCCGTGTAGCCGCTCGGCTTCAGGAACTCTTTGAGACCACCCTCGGCCGACCATTGCCAGATCATGTTTTTCGGGATGTCCGAGAAGAGCACACGATTGTTGGCCTTGTCCCAGACCGGGCCTTCGGACCAGTCGAACTTGTTCGCGACCACCAACTCGATAAAAGCGTCTTCGCCGAGGACGGCGTCGAGCGCTTTGTCGAGCCGTTCGACGGTGCCGAGCGTCGGCACCTTGGGTTTCTCGGCGTTCGCCGGTCCGACCAGGAGCGCGACGATGGCCACGGCCATAAGGCCAAAGCGAGAGAGGCGGGTCATGGTGAAACGTCTCCGCGGCATATGGACGGTTTCGGGAAGCACATCGTACCCCGCTCCGTCCCATGTACAAGCGAAAAATGGCATCATTATCAAGTGCGCGGACGACAGGAGATTGACTTTCGTTCGCGCCGCGCACACCCCCCTGAACGTATTTCTAATATCTGGCGTCCGTTCAAATGTCAGATCCGTCAATTTCGGGTCGGTGAATCATAAATTAAGACGTAATAATAACTTCGGATGAAATTGACCTTATAGCAGTCATGCGAATCGAACGTCGTAGTGGCCGTCAGATCGATCAGCAAAACTCGACTCTTGAATGAAACTGGAATTTGAATCGATAGCGCTTGGCGAGCGGAGAGGCGGTAGCCGCCCCGATCTTGACAGCATCGGGCCGACGCGCGGTACGCGCGCCGCGGCGTAGCGAAAGTAGGAACGGGGTTGACGAGAAAATCTGTTGCGACGTTACCGATCGGGCGGTTCGAAAGGGCTCCGGCTTCTATAACTTAGGAAACCGAATTGGCACCCCCGCCGCACTCCCTGAACGGATGTCTGAACCCAGCGCCGACTATTCCGATGCGACTTCCTCCGCCGACGGCTCGCCCGTTGCCGCGGAGCCGCGCCGGCTTTCGTTGTGGGACTCGATCTGCCTGATCGTCGGCATCATCATCGGCGCATCGATTTACCAAAGTTCGCAATACGTCTTTCAGAGCGCCGGCAGCGCCAGCATGGGCATGGCCGCGTGGGCCGTCGGTGGAATCGTCTCGCTCATCGGCGCGCTCTGTTACGCGGAACTCGCGAGCGCCTATCGCACTGCGGGCGGCGATTACACCTATCTGACGCGTGCCTATGGTTCCAAGGTGGGTTTCGTGTTCGCCTGGGCCGAGCTGTCGGTGATTCGCACCGGCGGCAGCATCGCGTTCATGGCCTACATCTTCGCCAAGTACGCCAGCGAATTCTGTCCGCTTGGGCCAGGGCTTGCGCCGTATTCGAAGCTCATTTATGCATTGCTCGGAATCATTGGTCTGACGTTCATCAACGCCGTTGGCGTCCGGCCGGGCCGGCTCGTGCAGAATGTGCTGACGAGCGCCAACATTATCGGTTTGACGAGCATCGCGATTATTGGCCTGATTTGGTATCTGCTGCCGAATCCGGGTCCGGCCGCAAGTGATCGCGCTGCCGTGGATGTCGCGGCGGCGGTCGGCGCCGCGACCAACCCACTCACGGCTGCCTCAACGGTTCCCACGTTGCCCGAGGCGTTCGAGTTGTCGTTCGCGCTCACGATGGTTTGGGTTTTCTATGCCTATGGCGGCTGGAACGAGGCGGCGTTTATCGCTTCCGAAGTGAAGAACCCAAAGCGCAACATCCGCCGCGCTCTCATGCTCGGCACGCTGCTTGTCACGGTCATCTATATGGCGGTGAACCTGGCCTATATCGGCGCGCTCGGCTACTGGGGCGTATGCAAATCGGAGACGATCGCGGCGGACATGTTCGCTCTGCCGTTCGGCGAATTCGGTCGCGCCGACATCGGTCGGAAGATCATCAGTGCTCTCGTCATGGTGTCGGCGCTTGGTTCAATTCACGGCTTGTTGTTCACGGGCATGCGGCTCTATGGCACCTTCGGTCGCGATCATCAACTGTTCGCGTGGCTGGCTGGCAAGGAAGACAAGACGCACTCAAACGGAGCCTTGTTCGCCCAGGCGGCTTTCAGCATTCTCTTGATCGCCGTTGTCGAACTGGCCTATCACTGGCGCGTGATCCTGTGCCAGGTGGCCGGCTATTGTGGGATCGAACTCGACGCCGGCTTCCAGACGCAGGGCGACATTTACCGGCTCGTCGCCTGCACAGCGCCGGTGTTCTGGCTCTTCTTCTTGCTGACAGCTTGCTCGCTGTTCGTGCTGCGCTGGCGCGATCCGAACATCGAACGGCCATACCTTGTTCCTTTGTACCCGGTCCTGCCACTGATCTTCGTTCTCTCATGTGCATTCATGCTCTACAAGTCGAGTGCCTACGCGCTGAAGCAACAACCGGCTGAGGCCTTGATCGTGTTTGGGCTCATGCTGATTGGCGTGCCGCTCGGCATCTGGTCAGCACGGGCGCGTGTAAAATATCAGCAATCCGAATCTTGATGTTCCGGACGGGAACGAAAACAACCCATGCCTCGCGATCATTATGAAGTGCTCGGCGTCTCGAAGTCGGCTTCGGCCGACGAGATCGCCAAGGCGTACAAGAAACTCGCTCGCCAGCATCACCCGGATCGCAATCCGGGCGACAAACAAGCCGAGAGCCGCTTCAAGGAAATTCAAAACGCTTACGACACGCTGAGCGATCCAAAGAAGAAAGGTATCTACGACCAGTTTGGAACCGATGTGCCCCCCGGCGCGGCCGGTGGTGGGTTTCCCGGCGGCTTCCAGTTCCCCGGCGGTGGCGGCGGGCAGCAAATCGATCCGGAGATGGCTCAGGAGGTCTTCCGCCGCATGTTCGGCGGGGGCGGCGGCGGCGGTGGATTTGAGGATCTCTTCGGTGGCGGAGGCAATCGGGGCCGTGGTCGGGGCCGCGGTCGGCCGCAGCCGAGTGCTGAGACGGTCGACGTCGAAGCGCACGTTCCCTTCCTGACGGCGGCGATGGGTGGCACGATCGGCCTGCGCGTCGGCGACCGCGACATCGACGTCCGCGTTCCCGCCGGCTTCGAAGATGGCAAGAAACTCCGCGTGGCGGGGCAGGGCGAGTACGGCGAAGACATCGTCGTCACGGTCCGCATCGCGCCGCATCCGTACTTCCGGCGGGAAGGCAAGGACATCTTGATCGATGTGCCGATCAGCATTCCGGAAGCTGTCGTCGGCGGCAAAGTAGAAGTGCCCACGGTCGCCGGAAAGCGCGTGACCGTCAAAGTCCCGCCCGGCACCTCAAGCGGCTCTCGCGTCCGCCTGCCCGGCATGGGCATCGGCGGCGGCGATCAATACCTCGTGATGAAAGTCGTCGTCCCCAAGGGCAAGCCGGACGATCGGACGAAGGAGATCATGGACGAATACGCCAAACTCCATCCGGATGACGTGCGGATAGACGTGCCGTGGCGCTAAGTCGCTTGCGGCTTAGCGCTCCACCAGCGGCGCAATGACGCGCTCAACCTCCGCCTCCGTCTTCACCGCCGGCACGTCGGTGAACAACTCCCACGTCTCTTCCAATTCCGCGCTTTGACCGGGGTTCAGCGTGCATAGCACACCGACCGTTTCCATCTCCAGCATGTCCTCGTTCGAGAAGGTCTGGTAGCTCGTGCCGGTGTCCGGATACTCGGCCCATTCGTGGTGCCGGAAGCGCTTCACGAAGAGCGTGCCTTGATTCAGATAGGCGACCCAGGGAACCGGATGGCCGAGACCGATCTTGGTTGGACCTTTCTTCGCGTCTTGCCGCAGGAAGATAAATTTCGAGCCGAACGTCCAGCGGTCGTCCGTGAAGTCGAAATAGGGCCAGAGGATCAGTTTCTGGTTCGGGGCGAAGTCGCCGGGGTGCTTCGCGTTCTTCGGATCGAGTGGATGATTTTTGTGCGGCGGGACTGGGATGATCTCCATGCCGCCGGGCGCCATCACCGTCGGACCCCAGGGCGCAAGCGTCGTCGGCGTCTGGCCAACATTGGTGACGCGCAGGCGAATGTGAGCCCGCGAGCCCTTCTCGTCGAGCCGGACCTCCATGACCTTTTGCACGCCATACGCTTCTTCGACCGGCGGGGTGAACCGTGCGGCGAAGTCGCCGAGCTTCGCGTGCCCGACAGGCCGGTTATCGGGGAAATAGGTCCGCGTCAGGTCTTCGGGCGCTAGCCAGAAGCGCAGTCCGCCGCGGATCTGCCATTCCTTTTCGCCAAAGCCGCCCATCATTTCGTCGTAATTCTTCATCACATTGAACCCGCCCGGCTTGCGGTACGCGATGACGCGCGGCCCAACGTCGAGTGTCACAATCAGCTCGGCCGATTCGTTGGCGATGTGTAGGTTGTTCTTCCAGCCGCGGTATTCGACGGTTTCGATCATGATCGTCTCAAGGGTTGCGAAATCATGTTGCTACTTGGCGTCCTTGGCCTTCGGCTCTTCCGTCTTCGGCTCTTGCTTCGGCCGCGGCTTCAATTCGCCAAGAACGACCGTGCCATCGACTAGTGGCGCCAGCACGCGGTTCGCTCCAACCGGCACTGCGGCCGATGCGAACGCGTGGCTGCCCGTCAGGTGGAACTCGTCGCCGGTCTCTTTGCCATGAGTGATGTCGATGACGCGGATGACGCCGGCCCGATCGGTGAGCAGAACGCGTTTGCCGTCAATGATCGGCCGGCCTTCGAGCGCTTTAATGGGCGCCGGTCCGACCCATTCCGCGTTGTCAGCATCGGGCGATAGCCAGACCATCTTCCCGTCGACGGTGTACGTGATCCGCTGCGAACCGTCGCCGGCTTTTTCGAGATGTAGCCCAGTTGCGATTGGTCCGACCGGTAGCCAGTTCTTCGGACCGGGCCGCCAGACAGTGACCGCGGGTAGCGTCAGTTTGTTGCCGTCGATCATCGTGAGCCGGCCCTGGCCGTCGCCGAGCACCACGCGCGGCGGCGATGTCGGTAGCACGACCATTGCAGCGGCAGGACGCTCCGATAATCTCAATTTGCCTTGCGTAACGAACAGTTTGGTACTTGACGACCATTGCCAGCGGATCACGGAGCGTGCTCCGTCGGTGGCATAGAGTTCATCGTCGTTGAGCGGGACCAAATGACATACCGAAGTTGCAGGCAAGCGCTCACCACGCCAGGTGGGGCCTTGCTCCAGCACTGCGGCCGGGTCGCCGAGCTTGAGCCGGTAGAGATTGCCATCCGACAACGGCACGATGAGAAACTGTCCCGAAACGATCGGCAGGCCAGCCGGCGCCGGCTTTTCCTTGAACATCCGCTCTTCGAGTACATTGCCAACGAGACGGCGGATAAGCAATTGCGGCCGCCCATCGGCCGCTTCGCCGGTCAGCACTGCGACCGCCGAATCGTTCGGTCCCGCGATCATGCCCAAGTAGGCCGAGAATCCGCTTGCCGGCCGAGCGACCAGCCATTTCTCATCGACGAGCCAGGCAACCGCGCCTTTCTCCGCGAGGGGCTTGGTGTCAACGCGATAGAAGCCGCCGGCCTGATCCATCATGACGATCGCGTCGCCGATCCGCATCGGGTCGCCCTTGATCATGAGGCCGAGTTCACGCCGCCAGCGAACCTCGCCGGTGCGCGTGTCGACGGCCGTCGCGCGGCAGGTCATGCCATCTTGTGTCACCACGACGAATGTGTCGCCGCGGAGGTTCGTCTGCGGATTCTGCAGCGGTTCGCCGGCCGGGATCGGGTCGCCGTACGGGATGAGCCGGACGCCTTCGCCTTGATTGATTCCGAAGCGGAATTTCTGCAAGACGCCGGCTGCGAGGATCCAGAACATGCCTTCCTCGGCCATTACGACCTGGCCACGCGACGGTTTCGTGTCGTTGTTCTTCGATGGCTTCGACGGGAACGCGAACAAGTTCTCGTCGCTGTTTCCCGCGAGCGCGAGGCCATAGAGCCCGAACTGGCCCTTATCCGTAACAACCGCCACCTTCTCGCCGTCGCAGTGCGGCGGGAACGACGCCCAGCCGGGGATCGGAATCTCCTTTGACTCTGGCTCGCTGATCGGTTTGCCGTCCGCTCCGTCGGCGAGCCGAAAGGCCTTCAGCTTCATCGTGTCGAGCCCGTCGGCCTGACCGAGCACGAAGAACTTGGGGCCGGGATCGTTCGGGTCTGGGTTCGAGAAGACCGGGACGCCGCGAAGGCTGCCGCGCGGATGTCGCGTCGACATCACGCCAAGCAGCACGGGTTCGAGTCGCTTGCCATCGGGATCGTGGCGATACACATCGAAAACGTAAACGGCCTGGGCGTCGCCCGGAACGTAGAGGAGGCCGGTACCCGGTCGGCCGACGATTGTCGGCCCGAGTGCTCGCCCCGTCGTGATATGTCCGACAATGTCGCCGCTGGCGAGTTCGATTTCGAGAATGGTTCCATTCGCATCGCCAAGGGACACATAGGCGTTTGGCCCGACGATCGCCGGCGGCCCCTGGCACGGCACCGCGAGGGCTTGATGCCAAAGCGGTCGGCCATCCTTCGCTCCGCGAGCGGTGATGCCGAACTGATTGCCCGTGTTCGACGCGATGAGCACCATCTCTGCGTTTAGATCGGAAGCGGGCACGCGGACGGGCATGATGTCGGTGTCGAGCCCCGTGCGGGCGGCCCAGCGCACTCGGCCGTCGAATTCGTCCAACGCGTAAAGCACGCCGCGGGCTTGGCAGAAGAAGATGGTCGGCGCCCACGTCAATTGCCGAGGTAGGGCACGGTCGAACCGCGGAGCAAAGAGCAGGCTTGTCAGTCCATCGTCTGGAACGGCCGTTGGTCGAATGGGATCCTTTTGACGAACATAGACCGCCCTGGCCTCGATCTTGCGATTCATCTCGGCAAGATTGGCGACGACCTGCGGGTCCTTCTCGATACCGATCTTCATCGCCTCGAGGCGATACCTCTCCATGTCGTCGTCGGTACTCTCGCCCTTGTATTTCTCAATCTGATTGACTTTCGCCAGACGGGCACGTGAAGTGTCGACAGTCGCGCGAAGCACGACGGCACTAGCTTCCAGCGACGGCGGATCCTTCTCTCCGATTGGTCGAAAACGATCGAGGGCTTTTTGAACAGCAAGCGCACTGTTCAACGATTTTTCCGCGCCGTCCGGATCATTGGCGGCTGCTTGAGCGGTTCCCTTTTCGAGCAGGTTCTCCATGAGGCGAACGCCAGTTTGCCAGATTTCAACACCGCGAATATCTCGATGCGCGAACTTGCCGACCTTTTCGTCTTCGATCGTCTGCAAAAACTTGTCCCATTCGACGAGACCCGGCTGCGGGTCATCCTTGGCCGTGACCGCGGCGACGGCATGCCGTACTGACGACAGCTCGGCAAAGAAGCGCGCCTCTGGAACGAGATCGTGCTTGGGATGCTCATTGACAATCTGCTCAAAGATCTTGCGGGCCTGCGGAAAGTTCCCGGCGTCGTATTCTTTGTGCCCGGCGATGAGCAAACGCTTCGGCGCGTCGTTGATGTACCGAAAGAGAAAGTATCCGCCGGCACCGAGGCAGATAACCGTGAACCCAATCAACACGACCAACACGCCAAACCGTCGCCGCTTGCGGCGAAGCGTTGTCTTCGGAATGGGCCCAGATTGTGCTGCCGGTCGCTCGTACTCCTTGGGCTCGGCCATCGGTTCCAAATCGACCGGCGGCAATGGCGGCGGCACCGCGGGCCCGCTCGGGATCGCGGACCAGTGAACTTCTTTCGGTGCAGGCGCCGCCATCGGCTTCGGTTTGGGCTTCGCCGGCTCTTCCCACGGAAAGTCGCCGGGCTTCGGCGGCTGAAAGCCATTGTCGTGCCAGGTAACTTCGCGCGGCTTCACCGGTGCCGATGGAACGATCGGCGTTGGCGGTGCAACAGGTCGCGCCGGTTGAACAGGTGCGACGTCGCGGATCACTTGCACGAAATCAGAAACGTTGCCGCTCCGCGAAACGACCGGCGGCGCGTCGGTCCGCGGACGAGCCGGCGTATCAACCGGAGGAGTCTTGTCAGCGGGAATCGCAGGCGCAACATCGGGGCTGGCGTCGCGAACGGGAAACATTTCGTGGCAAGACGTGCACCGCATCACTTTGCCGCGCATCGACTCCTGCAATTGGAAGCGAGTCTTGCATTCGGGACAAACGGCGTTTATCGGCACGGGTCATCCTGGACGGCTATGGGGTCGCTGGGATTTTACCGCAAGGACCGGGGGTCGGGCCAGTTGATTTGGTCGATCGGTGGTTTGCCCCTTCCGATTCAAAGGGCTAACATGCCAACACCAACGCCACGCACTCGAGGATCGACCATGCTGCCTGTGGAATGGCTCGAAAAGAATCACGAAGCGATCGTTCGCAACTTGGCCGACCTTGTTGCGATTCAAAGTATCAGCACCGACGGCGAACATGGCCCGGAAATCGAGCGGACCGCAGCATTGACCTGCCAGCAAATGCGCCAGGCCGGCCTCGCAAACGTCGACGTCCTGCGTGTCGGCGGCTCGCTGCCGTACGCCTACGGCGAATGGCTTGAGGCGCCGGGCAAGCCCACCGTGTTCCTGTACGCCCATCACGACGTGCAGCCGATTAACTATCGCGAGCAATGGCTTAGCGACCCGTGGCATCTAACGCGCCGCGACGGCCGACTCTTTGGCCGTGGTTCGGCCGACGACAAGGCGGCCATCGTCGCGCAACTCGCTGCGATCTCCGCATACCTGAAGACCGAAGGCACGCTGCCGGTCAACATCAAGATGCTGGTCGAAGGTGAGGAAGAGGTCGGCTCGAAGAACCTGATGGGCTTCTTCGAACGGCACAAAGATCGGCTCAAGTCCGACGTCATCATCGTCTGCGATACGGAGAACATCGAAGTCGGTTTGCCGTGCATCACATATTCGCTGCGTGGGATTGTCGCCGCCCAGGTCGAGGTCCGCTCGGCCGAGATCCCAGTCCACAGCGGTATGGCCGGCGGCAGCTTGCCCGACGCGGCCATCGCACTCAATGTGATCTTGAGCCGGCTCTACTGGGATCATGGCCCGCTGCCGATCCCCGGTTACTACGACAAGGTGCGGCCGCTAACCGACAAGGAGCGAGCGGCCGTCCGTCGGTTGCCCGGCGACGAAGCCAAGTGGCGCAAGGACACGAAGCTGCTGCCGACGTCGCAACTCACGATGGAAAAGGGCCTCGGCGCTTACGAACAAACGTGGCGGCGGCCCGCGGTGACCGTGATCGCGCAAGAAGCCAGCTCGATCAAGGGG
>DATANR010000474.1:0-4948 GCA_036266155.1 Gemmataceae bacterium
TTCTCCGGGTTCGTCGGATCGAAGCCCGCCTCGCCATCGCGCAGGATCGCCAGCACGGCCTTCGGATGCGTCTTCTTCATCTCGGCGAAGCGCGCGCGAAACGCAGTTTCCGCCTGGGCGGAGGTCTGCGGCTCTGGCTTCTTCCACTGGCTCGCGAGTTTCTTGCCGAGTTCCTGAACACCGGTCACGGTCATGTCGGTGCCGAGCACGCGAAACACGGTCTTCACCGCCGGCTGTTGCTCCTTCGCACCGACGAGCCGGATGTTGTCGATGAACACCACGTCGCCGTCGTGCGGCTCGTAGACGAAGAACTCCAGGCTCACGCAGTTGCCGAGCACCTTGCCGTTCTCAAGCTTGGTGCGGACCGCGCTCCATTCATTCGGATGGAGGGCCGCCGTCAGCGTATGCGTGCCCGGCTTCAGAATAATCTCCGTCTTGCTCCAACGGGAGACGGCGCCGTCCCAGCCGGTGCCGCGCTTGCTGTTCTCCTGCATCACGGTGAAGCCGACGACGCACGGCCTGGTCACGGTGACGTCGGCCCGAAAGGTCTGCCACCCATCCCAATCGGCCGGGATCGCGGTCGTCTGCACGGTCGGCCACGTGCCGCCGGCGAACGTGATCTTCAAACTGTGCTTGCCCGCTGTCGCCTGCTCGGCGACGCGCTCGATTTTGGGCGCGGGCTCCTTGCCAATCGCCAGCGGTGACCACGCCGCGGCCTCACTGGCTTCCTCGAAATCGAAAAGCACGCGATCGGCGACCGAAGCCTTCGGGTCTGCGGCTGTCAGCGGCGCGATGAGCATCATGGCGATGCCGACGGCGATCGAGCGCGTCATGGGTGTCTCGCTCAGCGGTCTTGGAAGAGGATCGTCATCGGGCTGCCGGCGTTGACGCTCGTGGGCCGATCGAGCGCATCGCGAATCTCGGCGCCCGGCTCGACGCCGAGCATCTGGTAAACGGTCGCTCCAAAATCGAATGGTGTGTAGGCGGGCGTCACCGGATGTCCGCCGGTCCGGTCCGACTTGCCGATCACGCGGCCGCCGGCCACGCCGCCACCGGCGAACAAGGCGGAATAGACGTGAGCCCAGTGATCGCGGCCCGGAATCTTCTCGCCCGGCAGGTTCGACACCTTCGGCGTACGGCCGAATTCGCCGAGCGCCGCCACGAACGTATTCGCCAGTTGTCCTTCCGACTCCAGGTCATCGATCAACGCCGCGAGCCCCCGGTCGAGCCAAGGCAGCAATCGCGTTTTGAGTCGGCCCCAGTTGTCAACGTGCGTGTCCCAGGTCTGCACGATGCCCATGTTCGCCTGCACGATCGGCACACCGGCTTGCACCAGTCGACGCGCGAGCAGCAGTGATTGGCCAAACTGGTTGCGCCCATAACGATCGCGGATACGATCAGGCACGCGATCGAGGCGAAATGCTTCGACGACGCGGCCGGACGTCAGCATCTCCACCGCACGCTCTTGATGGCCGCGGAAGTTCGGGTCGCCGGCGATGCCGCGATCGAGTTGGTTGAGCAAGCTCAACCGCTCGCCGGCACGGCGGGAGTCGTCGCCCGGCGGCGGCGCCAGCGCGTCCATCCGGAAGCTCGGTGCATTGGGGTCCTGAGTGACGAACAGCGGATCGTTCGCTGGGCCGAGGAAGCCGCCGTGCTGGCCGGGCCAGGTCAGCGGTCCTTCGATCAGCGCGTGCGGTAACGTGACGCCGTTCGGCACGCCGTCGTGTCGGGGCCGCAGATAGTTCAACCCGGCCGCGTAACACGGCCAGTCGCGTCGCGACAGCACGTTGTCGAGGTCGGTCTGCCGCTGGTTCGGCATGGTCGCGCCCGTGAGCAGGCGATGAGAGCCCGGCAGATGGCCGTTCTCGCGGTGTGCCATCGAGCGGACGAGTGCCCAGTGCTTCATGCGCGCTGCCAGCATCGGCAGATGCTCGCAAATCTGAATGCCTGGGATGGCTGTCGAGATCGGCTGAAATTCGCCGCGAACCTCGGCCGGCGCCTCCGGCTTCATGTCCAGGCAATCGATGTGGCTCATACCGCCGGTCAGATTCACCAGGATGACCGACTTCGCCTCCGACCTGCCCGCCGCTCGTGCCCGACGGGCAAAGAGATCGCCAACGCCGAACCCGATGGCAGTGCTGCCGCCGATCTGCAAGAAGCCACGGCGTGTCGCGGTCAGATGCGTCATGCAGAATTCCGGCGGAAGAGGGGCGTTTGGCGGGTGTGGGAATTATAGCTGAAAAGACCGGCCTCGGCAGACAGCGATCTCTTGGGCGGTATCTCCAAGATGAATGATTTAGTGCAATTGCGGTACGCCGTAGGCCAACGCCGTGATGGACTTCTTGCCGCAGTTTACCCGGTTTTTTGCCCCGAAGGGGCCGGGCAGGATAGCCCAGGGCAACGCCCTGGGAATCGTGACCGCATTAGCTCGCTGGGCATCCTGAAAGGATGCGGCCGAGCGGCCGCACGCCTTCAGAGTGCAAATACTCGATGTACGCCACATTTCCCAGGGCGTTGCCCTGGGCTGGCCTGCCGAGCCCCTTCGGGGCGAAAGGCATGTCGGAATCCTTCACGGCGTTGGCCTGCGGCGTAGGGCGATTCAGCCAAGGCACTGCGTTGAAAGTGCTGTCGGGTCGCTCACTATTCAGGCGAGTCGACTGGGGCCGTTGCTTCAAATTGACAATTTTCGCTTGACCGCTTATGCCAAATCCGCGAACCTAATAAACACGCCCACCCCGCCTGCCCTCCCCCGACGCCATTCGATCTTCGAAGGGCCCCGCCATGTTGACCTTGTTCGGCAAACCCCACAGTCGGGGCGGCTTCTGCGATGGCGTTAATCGCCGCGACTTTCTGACTATTGGCGGCACCCTCGTCGGCGGTGGGCTCGCATTGCCGAACCTGCTCGCCGCGGAGTCTAAGTCCGGCATCACGAATTCGCATCGCTCGGTGATCAACATCTATTTGCCCGGCGGGCCGCCTCACATCGACATGTGGGATTTGAAGCCGGATGCGCCGGTCGAAGTTCGCGGCGAATTCAAACCGATTCAGACCAGCGTGCCCGGCGTTCAGATTTGCGAGTTGTTCCCGCGCATCGCCAAGATGATGGACAAGTTTGCCGTCATCCGCTCGCTCGTCGGCAGCTCCGGCGATCACGACGCCTACCAGTGCATGACCGGCCGGCCGCGCACGCCAGCCAACAACGGCTTCTGGCCGTCGATGGGCGCCTGGGTGTCGAAGGTGCAAGGGCCAGCCGATCGCGCGGTGCCAGCCCATTGCACGCTGATGTACAAGACCGGTGAACAGCGCTGGGGCTATCCCGGCGACGGCGGCTTCCTTGGTCTCGCTCATGCGCCGTTCCGCCTTGTCGGCGGCAAAGAGAACGGCATGAAGGCCGACAACCTGGTGCTCAAGGGCGTGACGCTCGAACAACTCAACGACCGCGTGTCGCTGATGAACGGCTTCGACCACTTCAATCGCAAGATCGAACGCAGCGGCATCGTCGACGGCATGGACTCATTCAATCGCCAGGCGTTCGACGTGCTGACCTCGTCGAAGCTGAAGGACGCGATCGACCTCTCGAAAGAGAAGCCGGCAACGCTGGCCCGCTACGGTGTCGACGATCCGGCGTTCGAGCGCGACGGGGCGCCGCGCATGGTGCGCAACTTCTGCATCGCCCGCCGGCTGGTCGAAGCGGGTGCCCGTGTGGTGACGATGAACTTCACGCGCTGGGACTGGCACGGCGCTGACGGCAAGAACTTTGTCCAGGCCCGCAAAGACTTCCCGTTGCTCGACGTCGCGGTCACGTCCTTGATCGAAGACATTTATGATCGCGGCATGGAAAAGGACGTGTCGGTCATCGTCTGGGGCGAGTTTGGCCGCACGCCGCGCATTAACAAGGACGCGAGCCGCGACCACTGGCCGCAACTGAGCTGCGCTCTCCTGGCCGGCGGCGGCATGAAGACAGGCCAGGCCATCGGCGAATCGAACCGCCTTGCCGAACGCGCGACGAAGCGGCCGGTCACCCATCAAGAGATTTTTGCGACTCTTTACAACAACCTCGGCATCGACCTCAACACCGTCCGCGAATACGACGCCAGCGGCCGGCCGCATTATCCGATCGACGGGGATGTGAAGGCGATTCGGGAGTTGGTGTAGGTTGCGGCTTGAAGCCATCTCGCGTCCGCAGGCGTTTAGTCGGTGAGGCATATTTGCTGAGATGCGACGCAACACGCGACGCATGGGACGGGTATCACGTCAGTGTTATTGCATGACCGCCATATTCCCGGATAATGCACAGAGAGCAGCTTCCTGGAGCATGTGATGCCAACAGAACCATTGCGTCGCGATCCAGACCAACTGGCTCATCTGGCGGAGCAGGTTTTCGAACGTCAGGTGCGGCCGACGCTCCGTCCCGAAGATGATGGCAAGTTCGTCGCGCTTGATGTTGATACCGGCGACCACGAGATCGATGATGACGATCACGCTGCTGTCATGCGCTTGCGCAATCGTCGGCCGAAAGCCGAAATCTGGCTCGAACGAGCCGGACAACCGACGGCTTATCAAATGCGACGGCGCCGATGATTCGCGGCACGGTCATCGCAAGGCGTGAAGCCGTCGTACAACTAAGCGTGTGCGGCCCAAATGGCGCGGAGGCCCGAATCGATGCAGTTGTCGATTCGGGTTTTTCCGCATCACTGACGTTACCGGCGGCACTTGTTACGTCGTTGGGCTTGGTTCGCCAGTCGACCGGTCGGGCGGTACTGACCGACGGCACCGTCCGTCGATTCGACATCTTTGAAGCAGAAGTCGAATGGGACGGCAGCTGGAAATCGATCCTCATCTCCGGCGTAGGCGGTGATGTACTCCTGGGTATGCGCCTGCTTGCGGACCATGAATTGCGTATCGCCGTCGTGCCCGGCGGCGGCGTCGAAATTTCGGCGCTGCCATA
>DATANR010000475.1:0-26894 GCA_036266155.1 Gemmataceae bacterium
CCCCCCCCCCCCCCCCCCCCCCCCACTCCGCACTCGACAAGTAGTTCATCCGCCGTGCGAGTTTTCTCAGCTCGTCCGTCGCCTCCGGAAGGCGATGCGTTTGCAGATCGAAGAGAAGCTGCAGCCGGTGCTCGACCTTGCGTAAGAAGCGGTAGGCGTCGTCGAGGCCGCGATATTCGGTGTCGGTTAGACAGCCGGCTTGTTCGAGTGCGTGCAAGGCGCCGAGCGTGTCGCGCCGGCGAACGGCCGGCAAGTCGCCACCGTTGAGAAGCTGCAGGAATTGAATGGCAAACTCGACGTCGCGAATGCCCCCCGGCCCGGTCTTCACTTCGCGTGCTCCCCCGGTCCGGTGCGCATGCTGCTCGATCTTTCGCTTCATCGCCTTGATCTCATTGATCTCGGCGAAGGAGAGAAAGCGCTTGTAGACGAAGGGCTGCACCGCGTCGACGAATTCGGCGCCGAGGTCGGCGTCGCCCGCGATCGGCCGCACCTTGATGAGCGCTTGCCGTTCCCACGTACGGCCCAGGTTGTCGTAATACCCGAGCGTGCTTGCCAGCGAACGGGCAAGCGGCCCGCGCTGACCATCCGGGCGCAAGCGAAAGTCGACGCGATAAGCGGGACCACGATCCGTGTGCACAGACAGCAGGCGAATCAACTCGGCGACGGCACGCGCATAGAAATCGTCGTTGCCGATCGGTCGGCGACTCGTGGTCTGGCCGTCCTCGTCGTAAACGACCATGAGGTCGATGTCGCTGGAATAATTGAGTTCGCCGCCGCCGAGCTTGCCGAAGGCAAGAACGGCCGCGCGCGCGGCCGCACCCGTCCCGGACCGCGGCTCGCCGAACCGATTTTCCGTCGCGCGAACCGCCTGGTCCCAGGCGACGATGACCGCGGCTTCGGCAACACGCGATAAATCGGCCGTGATCTCTTCGAGAGGCCGATCGCGCAGGATGTCGTTGACGCCAATGCGCAGCAACTGGCGCCGGCGAAACCGGCGAATTGCCCGGAGCACGGCCCCATCGTCGATTGCCGCCGCCGTCTTCGCGCGGAGGTTTTCGATCAGGTCGTCGCGCGTTGGCGTAACGCGAAGGGAGGCCGTCGCCGTTTCGAGAAAATCCGGATCGGCCGCGAGCACATCGCCGAGGAAGTGAGATGTCCCAAACAACTGCAAGAGGTTTGCCAACCGCGCTCCGTCGTCCGCAACGAGAGCCGGCAACAATCCGCGCGCGGTCGGATTGGCGAGGAAGTGCTCCAGGGCGTTCAGTGCCTGATCGGGATCGGCGGTCGACGGCAAAATCTGGCCGAGGAAATTGAACAGGCCATTCGTTGTGTTGCCCAGGTGCCGCGACAGGCCGTCCAAATTGCGGGCGCCGCGAATGAGGTCGTGAACGCCCCAAGCAGAAAGGTCAGCGGTCGGAGGAATGGTGTCGATAGTTGATGCGCCCCGCATTCAGGAGCCCGAGGCGGCGAAGCCGCATTCAGACTCCCTCTCCCCCGGCTTTGCGGGGGAGAGGGTTGGGGTGAGGGGGTTTGAGGCTCAATCGGTCGGACGACTCAAAATTGACCCAGCGAGCCTCAGCCCCCTCACCCCCAGCCCCTCTCCCCCGAAGCGGGGGAGAGGGGAGAAAATCCGCGCAGCCCGCGATGATGGTCACCGCCACGGCGCCAGCGCCAGGAAGTTCGCCAGAATCGTCGGCCCCTCCACCGTCAAAAAGCTTTCCGGGTGAAACTGCACGCCGTGCAAGGGCCATTGTTTGTGGCGTACGCCCATGATTTCGCCTTCATCGGTCCAGGCACTCACCTCGAAGTCCGGATTATTCCAGCTTTCCTTCTTAATGACCAGGCTGTGGTACCGCGTCGCGTCAAATGGATTGGACAGCCCGGCGAAGACCCCCTTGCCGTCGTGGTGGATGGGCGAAACCTTGCCGTGCATGATCCGCCAGTTGCGGATGACGTCGCCGCCGAAGGTGTGACCGATGCATTGATGGCCCAAGCAAACGCCAAAGATCGGCACCGTCGGCGCGAATCGCTTTAACACGTCATTCGAGACGCCGGCTTCCTTCGGCGTGCAAGGGCCGGGTGAGATGATGATGTGCGTCGGCTTGAGGTCGGCCACCTGATCGGCGGTGATCCGGTCGTTGCGCGCCACGGTCATCGGCAGCTCGGCGTTGATTTCCCCGAACCGCTGGACCAAGTTGTAGGTGAACGAGTCGTAGTTATCGATCAACAGGATCATGCGAACATTGTATCGGCCCGGCGTTTGCGTAGGCCAATGACCGCAGTCGCCCTTTCTTCGGCCCAAGGGTTGCTGTACCTTATTCCCCACCGAATGCCATCGCCCGCGCTTCTGCTCCGGGCTCCGGGCACTCGACCCGCACTGGGAGGCTCGCGGGATGCTCTCTGCCGATGAGTTCTGGAAATATGCCGGCGTCTTCGGCGCGCTCGTCGCGGCCGGCTTTGGCGCGCCGATTCCGGAAGAGCTGCCGATCGCCACGGGCGGCGTCCTCGTTGGCCGCGACTGGAACAATCCTGACGGTTTGAAGTGGTGGATCATGCTCCCGGTGTGCATCCTGGGAGTGGTTCTCTGCGATACGTTCCTTTACTTCGTCGGCCGCCGATGGGGACGCAAGCTCATCAGTTTGAAATGGGTTCAGCGACGACTCATGTCGCCCGAGCGCTTCAAAAAGATTGAAAAGAACTTCCACGACTACGGCATTCGCATTCTGCTGATCACGCGCATCCTGCCCGGCATCCGCACGCCCGTGTTCTTGACCGCGGGCATCGTCCATCTGCCGTTCCGCAAGTTCCTGCTGGCGGACGCCCTCTACGCCATCCCGGGCGTTTGCCTCTTCTTCTGGCTGGCCTACTGGCTCACCGACACGTTCCTGGCCTTGTTGCACAAGGTGGAGAGCTATCGGGAGCTGGCGGTCATCGCGATTCTCTCCTTTTTTGCGGGCTTCATCACGGCGACGTTTGTTCGCCGGCCGGTCACGACGGGAAGTCCGGAAGAATTGCCCGTGCTCGGCAAGCCGGTAGTCACGATCGCCAATCCGCAGATGCCCGAGGTCAAGCATGGCGACACGCCGATCCTGGACGGTCGCGCCCATGTCCCGAGCGTCAATGGATCGGTGACACCTACGGAAAAGAAGCCGGAGACGACCAGCTCGACACCGGTATCCATGTAAGTTGCGGCGGCCAAGTGAAAGCAGGAAGTGCCGCTTGCCGGGGAAGTAGTTGAAGGAGCGACCTGATGCTCATTGAAGAGCAACCCCAGCGCTGGTGGGTCGGCGCCATTTGGTATGCCGCACTCGTTGGCGTCACGATTGGCTTTCTGACGCACAATTTCCGACTTCACCGGGCCGACCTGTCGGCGCCGCTCTGCACCAAGCGCAACGATTCGGCGGCGCTCTTGTCGCTCATCACGGCCATCCACGAATCGGGCTGGCCCTGGCGCGTTGATCGCCTCGGGGCGCCGGGCACAGCGGAGCGGTTCGACTATCCGTTGCCGGAACACGCCCATTATCTCGTCCTCCGCGGATTGCTTGCCGTCACGGCCGATCCGATCCGTGCCTTCAATATTTGGGCGCTGCTCAGCTATCCCATCACCGCCGTCTGTGCGTTCGCGGTGATGCGGGCGCTCGGCGTGTCGCGGCCCATTGGTTTCGCGCTCGCAGCCATCTACACATTCCTGCCCTTTCATACGAGTCGCGTGCTCACGCACACGATGCTCGCCTACTACCACACGGTCCCTCTCATCGTGCTGCCGGCCGCGTGGATACTGAGGGGCAACCTGCCCTTCTTCACGACGGCGGATGAATCCGGCCGCCGCCGCTTGGCGCTGGCAAATGGACGAACCCTCGCGACGATCGTACTGCTGGCGGTCGTTGCCGTCACGTCACCGTACTACGCGTTTTTCGGTTGCTTCTTCCTGCTGACCGCGGGGCTGTATCGGGGGCTATCCGAGTCGTCATGGAAGCCGGTCTGGTCGGCGTGCGTTGCCGCTGGATTGACGGCCGTGATCGGCTTCGCCTGCACACTCCCGTTCGTGCTTCAGCAGCGTGAACATGGCGCCAACCCCGCGGTGGCGCAACGGCACGCCAACGAAGCGGATGTTTACTGCCTCAAGGTCACCGAACTGGTTCTGCCAGTCGGCGGCCACCGGATTCGACCCTATGGACACATCGGCCGGCTCTATATGGCCGAGAGTCTGTTGATAAACGAGAACCGCGATAGCGCTCTGGGAACGATTGGCACTTTCGGGTTCTTCCTACTCATTGGGCGGCTGCTCGTCGCGCGCGGCGGGCCGACGTTGTTTGGCGGTCTGGCGGTTCTCAATGTTGCCGCGGTGGTGCTCGGGTCGAGTGGCGGGTTTGGCGGATTGTTCAACTATCTCGTCTTTCCGCAGATGCGCTGCTACAACCGCGTCTGTATCTTTATCGCCTTTTGGAGTTTGCTTGCCTTTGGGCTGATGGTCGATCGCTGGGCCGCGCGCGGACGCGCCCGGCGAACTTGGATCGCGGGCATCGCGTTGCTCGTGTTTGGCGTTGCCGACGTCACCAACGAATATCAGGCGCCGAACCACCACGAGTTACAAGCCGAGCACGCTGCGTGGTGTGCCTTCGGCGGGCGCATGGAGGACGCGCTGCCGGCCGGCGGAATGGTGTTTCAACTGCCGGCCGTCTCGTATCCAGAAGCCGGCACGGTCGCGAAGATGCCCGACTACGCGCATCTGATGTGCCACGTCTATACGCGCAAACTGCGCTTCAGTTACGGAACGAATCGCAATCGGCGCTGGGCCGAATGGCAGGAGTATGTCACCTGCCTGCCGCCAGCCGAGTTTATCCGGGCCCTCGTTCTCGCGGATTTCGCCGGCGTCTACGTCGACCGGCGTGGATATGCGGACCACGGCGACAAGATCGTCGCGGAACTTCGGTCGCGCCTGGGACCGGAAGCGGTATCGTCCGCTTCCGGCGATCAGCTTCTGTTCACGCTGGCGCCGACGGCGCAAACAATTCGCTCGGCCGCCGATCCCGCAAATTGGTCGTGTGAGCGGACGCGATTGTTGGACCGACCTTGCGTCCTTTGCCAGGATGGTTTCCTGCGCCGATCAGCCACCACGCTGCCCGAACCCTGGCATGCCACGCACAAGGCAATCATGCGTCTCGTCAATCCCGGCGACCGCGTTCGCCGCGTGCAATTGTGCATGACCTGGCGCCGGCAGGGGCCCAACGATCGCCAGGTCCGAGTCACAGGCGCGACGCTAGGCATCGACGAGCAATTCATCGCCACCGGGACCGACAGCCCGTTTACCCTCGACGTCGAGTTGCCGCCCGGCGAGCACGTGTTGATTTTCGATACGTCGCCGAAACCATTTGGCTTGCCCCGGATGCACGTCGCCTGGAATACGACCGATGTGCGCCTCATTGAACGTGATTGACGATGATCATCTCGCATCAGCATCGATTGATCTTTGTCAAGACGCTGAAGTCGGCGGGGACGAGTATTGAAGTGTTTCTGTCACAACATTGCGGGCCGAACGACGTGGTGACGCCGATCCTGCCGCACGTCGAACCGCATAGGCCGCGCAACCACGAGGGGTATTTCAATCACATGCCGGCGGCGGCGATCCGCAACCGCGTCGGCCCCGCTATTTGGCGATCGTACTTCAAGATCTGTGTCGAACGCAACCCGTGGGATAAGACGCTCTCGTACTACCACATGATGAATGCCCGCGCAGGGGGAACACTGTCGCTCGATAGTTTTCTGCGCAGCCAAGACTTACCGGTGAATGTGCCAAAATACACGGAGCCGAATGATCCCAAGACGATCATCGTCGACCGCGTCTTGCATTACGAGCGCTTGACCGAAGACCTTCGCGAGGTGTTTGCCAGGATCGGCATTCCATTCGATGGCTCGCTCGGTGTGAACGCCAAGTCGGAATATCGCACCGACCGCCGGCCGTATCGCGAGATCTATACGGACGAGCAAGCCCGTCTCGTTGCGGCCGCGTTTGGGGAAGAGATCGCACTGCACGGCTACGCGTATTGAGCGCGTTCATCAATCTTCGTCATCCAACTCTTCCAAATCGGCGTCGTCGAACTCGTCAAACTGACTATTCAACATGGTGAGGACTGTGCCGCCGGCTGCCTGGACCTTATTTGCGATGATCGCAATTCGGCCGGGCGAGTCGTTTGGTCCCTGGATGTACAGTGGTTTGCCATCCTTGCCGAACGCGAACTGCTCGTAGCAGGCCGACGTGTCGATGCCCTCAAGAAGCAACTCGGCCGGAGCGAAATCAGGGTGCGGTTGAAACCCGAGGTCAGCGGCGTAGTCAATCGCGTCGTTGACGAGCTTGGCGAACAGTTCGGGGGACACGGCCTTTAGCCGGCCAACGTGATCCACTTCAGCTCGCATGTTTTGGTATTCACCGAGGGAGACGATCTCGACAAAGGCATCTTTGACGCCGAGACAAAACGTATCGAGCAGGATGTTGGCGAAGGCGATGCGTCCGTTGGGCAATTGTCGGGCGATGATGCAGTTGCCGATCCCTTGGTTCCAGAGATTCACGGGGAGCAATGTCTCGAGGATGGGCCATTCGACAGCGGAGAGCAGAAGGCTTTCGATCGATGAAGTGGTGAGACGCGATACCTGCGAGCGTTTCTCGGCACGTTTGGCTTTCTTCTTCGCGAGCTTCTTCTGTGCTTTTCGGCCGTGCTGCGCCATGATTCCCTCCGGTGGATACAGTGCAGTTGCGGGCAATTCTATGCGCTGGCGGCGTCGTGTATAATGCGCAAGAATAGGAGCGTGTGAACACGAGTAAGATACCATGCACGAACCTCTGACGCCCGAACAGGAAGCCGCACGTGCCAAGATCATTGCGGACCTGTTGGCAATGCCCGGGCCCAAGCCGTTGAAGCCGATCCCGCCGGAGATAATGGCGGAAGCGCTAGCCGACGTCGAGTCGGAAGAAGAGTGGGAACGACAGTTGGAAGAATTAATGCAGACTGGCGGAGTTCCAATTGAACCGCTCCTAGCGGAACTCGACCGAATGGTTGAGAAAAGTTCGTGAGTCACCCCCGATCCAAACTACCGAGTCATTCCGTCGCAACGAGTGACGGATAGCATCCGTCGATTGGCGCAAGTCGCCAACTCAGTTGGCCGCATCCACGAAGTTCGGGATGCCGTTCGTCTAGTGTTCCAATGGTTGGCCGCAGACTCGGAATCGTTCGGCGAACCGTTCCGCGATCACGTTAAGGCCGGTCAGACCGAGTATCTTGGCTTTGCGGGACCACTGATCGTGAAGTACAACATTCATTTCCCCACTCGTTGCGTCTATCTTCTGGCCCCCTTTCGCTTCGCCCGCTGGGCAAGCTTTTAACGACAGATCTCTTGTGGCCAAATGACTCAAGCCGCACGCGACCTCCGATTGGCGCCGGCCCTACAATTCCTCCATCCCACCCCGCCGCAATTCGGAGCGCCTCATGCGCCTGTCTCGTTTGCTTCCACTTACTCTTTTGCCCGCTGTCTTCGCAATCGCCAGCCCGGAAGCGCCGCCCAAGAGCGACTACAACCCGCCCCTCGCCAAGGCGTCCGACGAAGCCGAGAAGGCGATTCCGCGTTTTCAGCGTGATAAGAGCCTGAAGGTCGAGGTGTGGGCCGCGGAGCCGATGCTTGCCAATCCGGTCTGCTTCGCGTTCGACGAGAAGGGCCGATGCTTCGTCGCCGAGACGTTTCGGCTACATCATGGCGTCACCGACGACCGTGGGCACATGAACTGGCTCGAGGATGACCTCGCCAGCCGATCAACCGCCGACCGCGTCGCCATTTACAAGAAGGATGCGAAGAACAGATTCCATGAGCAGTACGAAAAGGAACGCGAGCGAATTCGGCTACTCGAAGATACGACCGGCTCGGGTCGAGCCGACAAATCCACGGTGTTCAGCGATGATTTCGGGCGTGCGGAAGACGGCATCGGTGCCGGGTTGCTCGCCCGCAAAGGGAACGTCTACTACACGAACATCCCCGACTTGTGGTTGCTCAAGGACACCAAGGGAACCGGCACCGCCGACGTGAAGAAGTCGCTGGCGACCGGCTTCGGCATCCACACGTCGTTTATCGGCCACGACCTGCACGGCCTACGCATCGGGCCCGACGGCCGGCTCTACTTCTCGATCGGCGATCGGGGCTTAAACGTCACCACCAAGGAAGGCAAGCACCTGTTCGTCCCCGACACCGGGGCCGTGTTGCGTTGCGAACTCGACGGCAGCAACCTCGAAGTCTTCTGCACTGGACTGCGGAACCCGCAAGAGTTGGCTTTCGACGACTATGGCAACCTCTTCACGGTCGACAACAACTCGGACTCTGGCGACCAGGCCCGGTTCCTGCACCTGGTCGAGGGCGGCGAGTACGGCTGGCGGATCGGCTACCAGTACGAGACGGCCATGCACGACAAGTCGGTGAAACAGGGCAACCGCGGGCCGTGGAATTACGAACAGCTCTGGAACCCGAAGACCGAGGCGGCATACCTTATCCCCGCGATTCGGAACTTCTCGAACGGCCCGTCCGGCTTCACGGCGTATCCCGGCGTCGGCCTCGCCGAGCGCTACAAGGGCCACTTCTTCCTCGCGAACTTCAGCGGCGGCCCCGGCAACAGCGGCATCTTCTCGTTCGCAGTGAGGCCGAAGGGCGCGTCGTTCGAGATGACCGACGATCACAAGTTCCTGTGGGAGATCCTGGCCACCGACTGCGAGTTCGGCCCCGACGGCGCCTTCTACGTGAGCGACTGGGTGAACGGCTGGAACCTGCCGGGTAAGGGCCGCATTTACAAGGTGACCGACCCGGACGCGATGAAGGACCCAAAGGTGGAGGAAGCGCGAAAGCTGATCGCGGAGGGGTTTGATGGGAAGTCGGTGGAGGAGTTAATCAAGCTGTTGGGGCACGTCCATCGCGGGGTGCGGATGGAGGCGCAGTTGTCGTTGGCGGCAAAAGGCAAGGAGGCGATCAAGCCACTTCGTGACGTAGCAGCGGATCAAATGACCGATCGGCTTGCACGAGTCCACGCAATTTGGGGACTGGGAATGATCCACCGCCAATCTTGGCGGCAAAAAAAGGTTGATCGGGAATACGCCCAAGAGATTGCCCAAGAAATCACTGAGTTCGAGGTTCTGTTAAAGGATCGTGATCCCGAGATTCGTGCACAAGCAGTGCGAATTCTGGGTGATCAATTATGGTTGCTTCCCTTCGATACCGCAGTTCGGGATTTGTTGAGCGATCGAGACCCGCGCGTCCGATCGAGTACTGCTCTCGCATTCGGCCATGCTGCAATTCCCTTCCGGAAAGCGAACAAGATCAACGAACAATTGCGATCTGCTTTGTTCAACCTGATCTGGAAGGCGGATGAAAAAGACGCATATTTGCGACATGCAGGCATTTTTGCGCTGGCTCAGTGCATTCCGGCATCGCTCATGACGGAAGCCGTTAGCGACGAACGACACGAAGTACGACTCGCAGTGACAATCGCTCTCCGCCGCCAGAAGTCCCCCGAGGTCGCCGCGTTCCTCGCTGACAGCGACCCCAAAATCGTCGCCGAAGCCGCCCGAGCGATCAACGACGAACTCATCACGGCCGCGCTGCCGAAGCTCGCCGAGTTCACGGCGAAGCCCAACGTCCCGCCGGTTGTGGCCTTCCGAGCGCTAAACGCCCGCCTCCTTCTCGGTCGTCCCGAGGATGCGACGGCGCTCGCCGCGTATGCCGCTCGATCGGATGCGCCGGACGTGCAGCGTGCGCTCGCCCTGAAGATGCTCGGCGACTGGGCCAGTCCGCCGCGGCGTGACTTTATCACAGGGCTGACGCAGAAGATCGAGCCGCGGCCGGCGAACGTCGCGGTCGAAGCGCTGACGGGCGTGCTCGGCAAAGTCTTCGCGGCCCCGGATGCGGTTCGCAAGGAGGCGACGGCCGTCGCTTCAAAGCTCGGTGTCAAACAGGTCGGGCCATTCCTCGTTGGGCTGGTGACGGATACGAAGGCGCCGACCGCGTCACGCGTTGATGCCCTGCGAGCGCTCGAAGCCTTGAAGGACCCGAAGCTGCCTGAAGCAACGACGACCGCCCTCGCATCGACCGACCCGCGTCTGCGCACCGCCGCTCGCGGCGTAGCGATCAAGAAGGACGCTGCCGGCGTTTTGAAGCAATTTCGCGACGTGCTGGCCGGCACCGACCTGGTCGAACAACAGGGGGCGTTCTCAATCCTCGCCGTGAACCCATCGGCCGATGCCGATGCGTTGGTTGAAGAGTGGCTTGACAAATTTGTTGCCAACAAGACGCGGCCGGAATTGGCGCTCGACATTCTCGAAGCGGCCGGCGCGAGCAAGTCCGAGCGCATCAAACGTCGGCTTGCGGGTTTTGAAAATGCACGCCCGAAAGACGACCTGGGCAAATATCGCGAAGCCCTCGCGGGCGGCGACGCGGCAAACGGGCGCAATCTCTTCCTCACCAAAGTGGCAGTCGAGTGCCAGCGTTGCCACAAACTCGACGGCCAGGGAGGCGAAGTCGGCCCGCCGCTCAACGGCGTCGGCAAGCAGACGCGCGATTACCTGCTCGAATCCATCGTGGTGCCGAGCAAGGCAATCGCCAAGGGTTATGAATCGGTGCTGATCGTCACGCTCGACGGCAAGACTGTCAGCGGTGTGTTGAAGTCGGAAGACGACAAGGAGGTCCGCGTGATGACGGCCGAGGGCAAGCTGGTCGTGGTGAAGAAAGCCGACATCGACGATCGCCGAGCGACGAAGTCGGCCATGCCGGATGATCTGGCGGGGAAACTGACCAAGCGCGAGTTACGCGATCTGGTGGAGTTCTTGAGCGGGTTGAAGGAGGAGTGGAAGAAGTGATAGGATGGTGCAATTGTTCGGAAGCGCGCCGAAGCCGAGTAGTTCGATGCCAATGATGGTCTTGAATCGGGAAATAACGGAGTCGATCCTTGAACAGCGCCGCGCGCTCGGCAATCGCACGCGCGACGAAGTCTGGGATGGGGTGACTTACATTATGCCCGAACCTGGCAATGAGCACGAACAGATCGCCCTCTTCTTTGGCAGCGTGTTTTATCAGGCGTTTTGCCTGGGAACATCGAACGTGGTTCAGGGGACGGCCAACATCAGCGACCAGATAGTCGACTGGACCGACAACTACCGCAATCCCGACATGGCGTATTTCTCGTCTAATTGTGCGGCGGTTGATCACGGATCATTTTGGTCCGGCGGCCCAGACTTCTTGCTGGAGATCATCTCGCCCGATGACATGAGTCGGGACAAGCTGCCCTTCTATGCGTCGGTTGGCACGCGTGAAGTGCTCATTCTCGACCGCGACCCCTGGCAACTCGAGCTTTACCAGCTTCGACGTGGAAAACTCCGCCTCGTTGGGACTGCAAAGCCGGGGGACGGACAGTTGCTTCCAAGCCAAGTCGTCCCCCTCAGCTTTGCGCTCGGCCGTGCCAAACGCCGGCCGAAGATCGTGATCGCACAGACAGAGTCCGAACAGCAATGGACGTTCTGAACGGCCTCACTTCTTCCCCGGCTTCGCCGGAAACTCAAACGTCTCTTCCGCGGGATTGGCGCCCTTCGATCCGATCAGAATCGACTTCGTCGCCGCCTGACCGTCGATCTGCAGGTCCAGGAACTTGATGCCAGTCGCCTCGCCGTTGAGCTTCAAGTCAAAGCCGCTCTCGCTGCCCTTCTTGAGCGTGAATTTGACGTTGAACTCCTTGCTCTTGATGTCCATCCACTTTGGGGCCGGCTCGTTGCTTTTGCCGCCGGCCATCGTCGAGTAGGTCTTCATCTGGGAAAAGCCGCCGTCGACAGTTGCGATCTTTCCGGTAAACACCTGTCCGTCCTTGCTGGCGGTGGCGCGGAAGTGCCAGCCCGCGTCGTCATACCAAACGGCATACTTGCCGGCGCCGGGCTTGTAGGTCGGCTTTCCTTTTGGGTCGGGCGCATCATCAGCCCAAGTCGAAGCACCAAGACCTAGCAACAACGCAGAAACGAACAGACAGGCGCGTGCGAACATGTGACCGATCCTCCCGGACGGGTGGAGAAGAGATTGAAGTGGATTCTATGAAGGGGCCAAGAAAGAGGTGAGGGCACGGGAGATAGCCCACGCGGGGACTCGCAACCCGCGTGGCTCCCGTGCCCTGTGTGGTAGGAGCAAAAAATTGGTGTTAACCAATTCTTGTGACTCGGGACTCGCAACCGAGTCACGCCAAACTTAGAAGCAACGCCCGTGCCACATCTGGATTTTTTCTGAACTTACTGGCGGACGCACAAAATGCCCTGCAAAACCGTGCAGATTCCAGTCTGCCGGCGGCAATTCCCACCGGGCAAACGCATCAAATCGCACCATCTGCGTTGTTGTGCGCCACCCGAGTGTCTCGTTCTGCATCAACGCAACTGATACGGTTGTATTCCCGCGGCAAACGCCATAGTTTGGCCTTCATGGACGTCGACCTCGCCGTGCAGATTGGCAACCTCCACTTGCGCAATCCGGTTCTCGTCGCGTCTGGAACCTTTGGTTATGCGCGCGAGATGGCGGACTTGGTCGATTTCGCACAACTCGGCGGAATCATACCCAAGACAGTCACGGCCAAGCCCCGTGCCGGCAATTCGCCGCCGCGGACCGTCGAGACCGCCTCGGGCCTGCTCAACGCGATCGGCCTCGACAACGACGGCATCGACCACTTCTTCGATCACCATCTTCCCTATCTGAAGTCACTGCCGACGGCCGTGCTTGGCAATGTCGCCGGCGAGGACGAGGATGAGTTTGTCGACCTGACCCGACGGATGGGCGCCGCGGGCCTGGCGGGCGTCGAGCTGAATCTCTCTTGCCCGAACGTCTCCGGCGGTATCGACTTCGCCACCGACGCGACCGTCACTCGCCGAATCGTCCGGCGTTGTCGCGACGTCTGTTCCGTGCCAATGATCGCTAAACTGACGCCGAATGTAACGGACGTCGTTGCGATCGCGCGCGCCGCGGCCGATGGCGGGGCCGATGCGGTCTCCCTGGCCAACACGCTGCTCGGCATCGCTGTCGACTGGAAAAATCGACGACCGATGCTCGGCAACGCCACCGGCGGCCTGAGCGGGCCGGCCATCAAGCCGATCATCTTGCGAATGGTCTGGCAGGTGGCGAGAGCACGGGTGCTGCCGATCGTCGCTGTCGGAGGTATCGCCACGATCGACGACGTGATGGAGTTCCTGGTCGCCGGTGCCACGGCTGTTCAGATCGGCACGGCCAATTTTTACGATCCGACTGTGAGCGAACGGATCGTGAACGCCCTTCCCGAAGCCTTACGGTCGATCGGCTGCGATTCGGTTCGCGGCGCCGTCGGGGCCATGCACCGCTAAAGGTCGATGTGCGTAGCTTTGACGATGTCTTTTGGCACTGCTGAGTTTGGCGACCTTCCTATTTGGAAAAGTGCGTTTTCCGCGGCAATTTGAGGAAGGTCGCCAAGATCGCCAACCTTTTGCCACCCCCCCCTGTCCCCGTCGGTGCAGTCGGACAACTCGGTCCGCACGACCGACGGTCAATGGTTGTTCAATTCTTTTTTGTAACCGGTGGATGTACAGTGAAGGATTGAAGTAGTACCATGATTCCCAGGCTGGGACATTCTCTCGCTCTCCGTCCCGCACTCGCGCAACTTGCACCTGGACCTCTCCTCCCTCTTCAAGGGCCTTCCACGGTTCCGGTTTGCGGTTGAACTAGCTTTGGCCTTTAAGATTCGTGACTTCAATAGGCTGCTGCATCGCCCGTCACGCAGGATTCGCGTTGCCATGACCTTGGCTCGGTGTCGCCAACTAGCGTTGTCGCGGCGCAATTTGAGCGCTGCACGGATGCCTCAGCGCTTTATTCGCAGCTGGCAACAGCTTCTAGGAACTGAATGTCATTGACGAGAGGTAGCGTTTCTTACTTTCCGTTGATGAGAGAGATCACTCATTAGTTTTTGTTCATTATTTGTTCGGTTGCTCGCACTCTTAACGCAGGAAACAGGCCATGTCGACCCCCCTCGCGGCACGATGGTTCCGAAGTCCTCTGAAGGCTCTCGCACGCTCCAAGGAGCGCGCTAAGAACCGCCAATTCGCGTCCGGCTTCAAGCCGCGACTCGAGAACCTGGAAGATCGGACGGTGTTCGACGTCAACGTGACGGCGACGGCCGGCACCATGGGGCCGACGAACTACACGACCCTAGGGGCCGCCTTTGCCGCCGTCAACGCGGGCACACACCTGGGCGCCATTACGATCGACGTGGTCGGCGACACGAACGAGGGGGTGGCCACAGCCGTCCTCAACGCGAGCGGATCGGGCGCGGCCTCCTATAGCAGCATGTTGATTCGCCCGTCCGGCGGCGCCGCTCGGACAATTACCGGCGCCACCACCGCCGGCAATCCGCTGATCGACCTGAACGGCGCGGACAACGTCACCATCGACGGCCTGAACACCGGCGGCAACTCGCTGACGATCTCCAACACGACCGTCTCGGCGACTTCCGGGACTTCAACGATCCGTCTCCAGACCGACGCCACCGGCAACACGATCACGAAGAGTTCGATTCTCGGTTCCTCGACGATGGCCACGACTACGAACGGCGGCAACATCTGGTTTGGCGCGGGAGCCGTCGCGACAGGCAACGACAACAACATCATTTCGAATAACAACATCGGGCCGGCCGGAGTGAACCTGCCGACCAAGCTCATCTACGGCAACGGTTCGACGACGACGACGACGCTTTACAACAGCGGCATTCAGATCACCGGCAACAACCTGTTCGACTTCTTCAATGCGGCCGCTCAATCCAACGCCGTCTATATTGCCGGCGGAAACACGGGCTGGACGATCAACAATAACCGGATCTATCAAACCGCGACGCGGACCCAGACGGCGGGTGCGATCATAGCAGGCATTCAAGCCGCCAGTGTCACCGGCAACGACGGACTGACCATCTCCGGCAACATTATTGGGTTCGCCAACTCGTCCGGAACCGGCACAACCAATCTGGTCGGTTTAAACACGTCTTCGCGGTTCTACCCCATTTATTTTTCGTCGGCGGGAACGACGGTTGCTTCGAGCATTCAGGGCAACACAATCGCCGGCCTCAATTTGACGGGTGCTTGGGGCACAACCAGCACGACTGCAGGTTTTATCGGTATCTTTATCAGCTCGGGTCTCGTCAACATCGGCACCACGACGGGTAATACGATCGGCAGCCTGACGACGGCCGGTTCGATCACCATCGCGGAAAGCAACGCCTCGGCCTCGGAGGTCTATGGGATCTATTTCTTCCCATCTTTGACCAGCAACATTTCGAATAACAATGTTGGCGGCATGGTTGTATCCAACGCGGGCACGGTGGCAATTTCGGTCTACGGGGAGCGTGCCTTCACCTCATCGTCCTTCATCAATACATTCGCGAACAACACGATCGGCTCTGCTGCTGCGCCGATCACAAATACAACATCGGCGACCACGTCGCGGACGATCGGCATTTATTCACAGTCCGGCGCCACGGTTGCCACCGGCAACACCATCAGCAATCTCTCGACGAATGCGCCGAATGTCGGCACCGCGGCTGCCGCCGCCGTGATCGGCATCTGGAGCGATAATTCATCGGCGACCCTCGGCAACAACATTGCACAGAATACGATTCGCAACCTGTCCGATTCCGATCCCGCGGCCGCTGTGTGGGTCACGGGCCTGCATTACAACGGTGCCACGAGCGGAACGCAGACGATCCAGCGCAATCTGATCCAGAACCTCTCCACAGCCAGCAGCAGCGCCACGGCCACCGTGAACGGCGTCTACATTCTGGCCGGAGCCGCGACTTATCAGAACAATATCGTCGCCATCGGCGGCAATATGACGTCGAACAGCCCGCAGATCAACGGTATCAATGAAGTCGGCGGGACAAATAACTTCTACCACAACAGCGTGTATATTGGCGGCGCCAGCGTGGCCGCCGGTTCGGCGAATTCGTTCGCGTTCAACAGCGCCGTTACCGCGAACACGCGTAATTACCGCGACAACATCTTCTGGAACGCGCGCAGCAATGCAGCCGCCAGCGGCAAGCATTACGCCATTCGCGTCGGCGGCACCGCGGCCAACCCGGCGGGACTGACGTCCAACAACAACATCTTGTTCGCCAACGGAACGGGCGGTTATGTCGGCTTGTTCAATGCCGTCGATCAAACGTCGCTCGCGAACTGGCAGTCGGCCACCGGCAACGACGCGTACAGCTTCGCGGTCAACCCGCAGTATAACGACCCAACCAATGCCACGCCCGACTTGCATATCCACCCCACCAATGCGACCGCGGCTGAAGGCAACGGCGCCGATGTGGGCGTCACTGACGATTTCGACGGTCAGACACGTTCCGGCCTGACACCCGTCGACGTTGGCGCCGACGCCGGCAATTTCAATGGCGTCGACCTGTCGCCGCCGAACATCACCTACTCGGCGCTCGGCAATACTAGCTTGACCGGCGATCGCACTTTTTCAGTGACGCTGACCGATGTGACCGGCGTGGCCACCGGCGGGTCGGCGCCGCGCGTCTATTTCAACAAGAATGGCGGCGCCTATTCCTCCACGGCGCTCGCGCTCCAGAGCGGTACCGTAAACAACGGTGTCTGGACGGCCACGATCAGCGCTTCGGCGCTGGGCGGCGTCACGACGTCCGACGTAATCCGCTATTTCGTGGTCGCGCAGGATACGCTCGGCCAATTGTCGGCCAGCCCGAGCGGCGGCTTCGTCGGCACGAACGTCAATACCGTGAGCTCGCCGCCGAGCACGCCGAGCCAGTACGTCATCGCCGTCGCGTTCTCCGGAGTCTACAACGTCGGCACATTCCAAACCTATACGTCCTTGACCAATGCCGGCGGCATCTTCGAGGCGATTAACAACGGCGTGTTGACCGGCAATGTGACCATCAACATCGTGAGCGATTTGGCTTCGGAGGTCGGCACGGCCCCGATCAATCAATGGTCGGAAGACGGCGCCGGCGGCTACACGATGCTCATCAAGCCCAGCGGCGCGGCGCGGACGATTTCCGGCACCTCGACCGGTCCAGCCATCATCAAGATCAACGGCGCCGACCGCCTGACGATTGACGGATCACTGTCCGGCGGGACGGACCGCAGCCTGACTATCACCAACGGCAATACCGGCGGCACGGTTCTCTGGATTGCGAGCGCCAGCACCACCAACGGCGCCAACAACGACGTCATCAAGAACACGAACATTTCCGGCAACGTGGGCACGGTGCCGATCTCCGGCATCCTCGCGGGCAGCGGCGTCACGCTTGGTAATGACGCGGAAGCGCCCAACTCGAACAACACCATTCAGAACAATTTGATCTTCCGGGCGCAGAACGCGATGTATCTGCGCGGCAACACGCTGACGCCCGACCTGAATTGGTCGGTCACCGGCAACAATATTGGTTCGACCGTCGCGGCTGACAAGCTGACCTTCCGCGGCATGTTGGTTGGCAATCTGAAGAACTTTACGGTCAGCGACAATATCATCGCCGGGGTCCTGTCCTCGACGTCATCCAGCTCGACGATGACGGGAATTCAAGTTGCACTGAACATCGATACGGGCACGATCACGCGCAACCGCATCTCCGATATCAAGCAGTCGAACACGACGGGTTGGGGCAGCAACGGCATTTACCTGGCCTCCGCCTCCACCGCCGCCAACCTGACGGTCTCCAACAACTTCATCTCGGACGTGGCCTCGCAGGGCTTTAACGGCGTCACGTCGTCGGACAACGGTTACGGGATCATGATCGACACGGGCGGCGGGTACAAGCTCTTTCACAACTCCGTGCTGTTGAATACCAACCAGGGCTCGGGAGCGGCCAGCGGCATCACGGCCGGGTTGAACATTTCCTCGAGTGTGTCGGCTGCCAACACGATCGACCTGCGCGACAATATCTTCGATAATGCCCAAACTGCGGGGACCCGTTACGGCGTCTATGTTTCGTCGAACGCGGCAATTTTCACGGACATCAATTACAACGATTACTTTGCCCAGAATGTCGGCTTCCTCGGTTCCGCGCGCGCGACACTGGCGAACTGGCAGACGGCGACTGGCAAGGATGCGAACTCGCTCGCGAACGATCCGCAGTTCGTGACGGTGGCGGCGCCGGCGGACCTGCACATTCTGCCCGGAAGCTCGCTCATCGACGCGGGTACCAACGCCGGGATTACCACCGATATTGACGGTCAGTTGCGCGATGCCAAGACCGACATGGGCAGCGATGAAATCCCGATCCCGCCGGTGTTGGCCTCCGGCGCGACCATCACGTACACCGAGAACGATCCCGCCACGCCGATCGCCGCGGGCATCACCGTCAATGACGCCAACAGCCCGTCCCTCGCGAGCGCGGTCATCACCATGACCAATTACGTGTCGGGCCAGGATGTCCTGTCCTTCACGAACGTCTCGGGGATGGGCAACGTCGCCATTGCCTCCAATACCGCCGGCGTGTTGACGCTCACGTCCTCCGGCGCGTCGGCGACCGTCGCTGAATGGCAGGCGGCTTTGCGGGCGGTGAAATACAGCAACACGAGCGAGACCCCGAATACGACTGCCCGGGCAGTCACATTCGTCATCAATGACGGCTACTACAACAGCAACACACTCGGCAGCACCATCAATGTGACTGCGGTCAACGACTTGCCGGTCGCGCAAGCCAGCAGCGTGACCACGAACGAAGACACGGCGAAGACATTCGCCGTCGCGAACTTCCCGTTCACGGACGCGGAAGGCGATCCGTTGGCTTCAATCACGGTCAGCAATTTGACCCTCGCCTCCGGTGATACACTCAAGGTCGATCAGGGTTCCGGTTTGGTCGATGTCACGAACGGTATGACGATCACGGCCGCGCAAATCCCATCGTTGGTCTACGGCCCGGCCGCGAATGGCAACGGCGCCGCGCGGAGCACATTTAAATTCGCCGTGAACGACGCCGATCCGGGCACCGTGACGGCGACTATGACGATCAATGTCACACCGGTCAACGATATCCCCGTCGCACAGCCGAGCAGCGTGACGACGGATGAAGACGTCGCGAAGACGTTCGCGGTCGCGGACTTCCAATACACGGACCTGGAAGGCGATGCGCTGGTGTCGATCAAGGTCGGTGCCGTGACGCTGGCGAGCGGCGATACGCTCAAGGTCGATCAAGGCGCCGGTCTGGTCAACGTCACGAACGGCATGACGATCACGGCGGCGCAGATTCCGACGATGGTTTACACCTCGCCGCTCAATGTGAACGGCAATGCGCGCAGCACGTTTGATTTCAAGGTCAACGATGCAGATACGGGCACTGTTTCGGCGACCATGACAATTAATGTTGCCGCAGTCAACGATGCGCCGGTCGCTCAGCCGAATACCGTCACTGCGAACGAGGATGTCGCCAAGTCGTTTACCAAGGACGACTTCCCATACACGGATATTGAAAGCGATGCTCTGAAGTCGATCACGATCGGCGTTGTCACCAATGCGAGCGGGGACACGCTGAAGGTTGATCAGGGTTCTGGAATGGTCAACGTTACCAACGGCATGACCATCACGCTCGCGCAGATTCCGACGTTGACCTACTTGTCGGCCCTCAATGCCAATGGTGCCGGCCGCAGCTCGTTTACGTTCACCGTGAATGACGATGACCTGGGCACTGTGTCCGCGACTTTGACGATCGACGTCACGGCCGTCAACGACGCACCGGTGGCCCAGCCAAGCGGTGTGACGACGAACGAGGATACGGCGAAAGCCCTGGCGGTTTCGGACTTCCAGTTCACCGACCTCGAAAGCGATGCCCTAACCTCGATCACCGTGAGCGCACTGGCGCTGGCGAGCGGCGACACATTGACGGTCGATCAAGGCGCCGGCCCGGTTGCCGTGACGACCGGAATGACAATCACGGCGGCGCAAATTCCGACGCTGACCTATACGCCGGCCCCCAACGCCAATGGCACGGGCCGCAGCACGTTGGATTTCATGGTCAACGATGCCGATCTGGGCACGGTGTCGGCCACGATGACTATCGACGTGACTCCGGTCAACGACGCGCCGGTCGCGGCGGCCAGCAGCGTGACGGCGAACGAAGACACGGCGAAGACCTTTGCCGTTTCGGACTTCAATTACACCGACCTCGAATCGGACAGCCTGACCTCAATTGCGGTCGTCACGGTGACGCTGGCCAGCGGCGACACGTTGACGGTCGATCTGGGCGCCGGGCCGGTCGCGGTGTCGAACGGAATGACCATCAGCGCGGCGCAGATTCCGACGCTGACCTACACTCCGGCCCCCAATGCCAACGGCTTGGCCCGCAGTGCCTTTACCTTCAAGGTCAACGATGCGGATCCGGGAACGGTATCGGCCACGATGACGATCAACGTCACGGCCGTCAACGACGTGCCGGTGGCCCAGCCAAGCAGCGTGACCACGAACGAAGACACGGCCAAGACCTTCGCGGTGTCGGACTTCAACTTCACCGACCTGGAGAGCAACGGCCTGGTCGCGATCGAGATGGTCGCGTTGAACCTCGCGAGCGGCGACTCGTTGACGGTCGATTTGGGCGCCGGCGTCGTGCCGGTCACGACGGGAATGATCATCCCGGCCGCACAGATCCCGACGCTGACCTATTCCCCAGCTCTGAATGCGAATGGTCTGGCGCGGAGCTCGTTCGACTTTACCGTCGATGATGCCGGCCAGGGGACAGTTGCCGCAACGATGACGATTGACGTCACGGCCGTCAACGACGTGCCGGTGGCCCAGCCGAACACGGTGACGACCAACGAGGACACGGCCAAGACGTTTGCCGTCGGCGACTTCCCATTCACGGATGTGGAAGGCGACGGCCTGGTCGCGATCGAGATAGTCGCGTTGAACCTCGCAAGCGGTGATGCGTTGACGGTCAATCTGGGCGCGGGCACGGTGCCGGTGACGACCGGGATGATCATCCCGGCGGCACAGATCCCGACGTTGACTTATATGCCGGCAAGCGATGCGAATGGCCTCGCGCGGAGCTCGTTTGACTTTACGGTCGACGATGCCGGCCAGGGGACCGATCCCGGCACGATGACGATCAACGTCACGCCGGTCAACGACGCTCCGGTCGCACAGCCGAACAGCGTGACGACCAACGAAGACACGGCCAAGACGTTCGCACTCGGCGACTTCCCGTTCACCGATGCGGAAGGCAACGGCCTGGTCGCGATCGAAATGGTTGCCTTGAACCTGGCGAGCGGCGACACGTTGACGGTCAACCTTGGCGCGGGCACGGTCCCGGTCACGACCGGGATGATCATCCCGGCGGCACGAATCCCGACGTTGACTTACACGCCCGCGTTGAATGCCAATGGTCTGGCCCGCAGCACGTTTGACTTCACCGTTGACGATGCCGATCTGGGCACGGCTGCCGCCACGATGACGATCAATGTCACCGCGGTCAACGACGTGCCGGTTGCCCAGGCCAGCAACATCATGACGAACCAGGACATCGCGAAGGTGTTCGCGGTGTCGGACTTCCTGTTCGCGGATGTGGAAGGAGACGCACTGGTCTCGGTCACGGTCAGCAACCTGAACCTAGCGGCCGGCGACACGCTGACCGTCAATCAGGGCGCCGGCCCGGTCGCGGTCACGAATGGGATGACCATCACCGCCGCTCAAATCGCGACGATGACCTACACGCCGGCCCCCGGCGGCTTTGGTACGCCACGCAGCCTGTTCGACTTCACGGTGAACGACGCAGGCCTGGGCACGGTTTCGGCGACCATGTCGGTCAACACGACCCAGTTGAGCGACATTCAGTTCCAATCGCCGACGTTCACGACCGGCGAAGACGGCGTGACTATGGCGCATGTCGTGGTGACCCGGACTGCGAGCAGCGGGCCGGTCAGCGTCAACTTCACGACGTCGCCCGGCGGTACCGCGACCAGCGCCGCGGTCGGGGCGAACCCGCAGGACTACACAACCACAACTCAAACGGTGAGCTGGGCGGCCGGCGACTTCACGCCGAAGACGGTCGATATTCCGATCAACGACGACACGCTCAACGAAGGTCGCGAGACGATCAACCTGACGCTGTCGTCGCCGACTGGGAACGCCCGCCTGGGTGCGACGTCGACGGCTGTCTTGTCGATCATGCCGAGCGACGGCATCGCGATTGACGGCCTCGCCAAGAAGCCGCAAGGAACGTCGACGGATTCGGACGGCGACATCATCACGATGAAGTTGACCGGCAAGGTCGGAACCTTGGCGTTTTACCGCACTGACCCCGATGGCGATGGCAAGGGCCCCATTGAATTGATCGTGGTGTCCGGCACGGACCCGGCGCCGGGCAAGCCGGTGAAGGCGGCGTTGACCATCACGACCGCCAAGCCCAAGGGCGGGGCCGGCGACGGCTTCGTCAACGTCGGCGCCATCACGGGATCGACCCTGAAGTCGATCACGGCGAAGAAGTCCGACCTGGATGGCGACGGCATCAACATGACCGGCTATGTTGGCGCCGTGACCTTCAAGGACGTCAAGAACGGGGCCGACATCCTGCTCAATGGAACGGCCCCGACCGCGAAGTCGGCCGTCAAGATCAAGGTGGGCGTGGTCGGCGACGGTACGACGATCGACGTGAAGGCGCCGGTCGCCAGCTTGGCGGCTACGAAGATCGGCATCGGCAACATCACGGCGCCGAGCATCGGGACGCTCACGGTTTCGGGCAAGCCGGCGTCCAAGACCGCGGCCGCCATCCCCGGCGACTTCGCGTCGGACCTTACGCTCTCCGGCGTGGGCGTTCTGGCTGGCAAGCCGACCCTGAAGACCATGACGGTCAAGGGCGCGGTGAGCAACGCGGTCATCGATGTGACGGGCGCGATCACGTCGATCACCGTCGGTTCGTTCCTGAATAGCCGGCTATACGCCAGCTACGCGGGCCCGGATGATGGATCGGGCGTCTTCACCGCGGGCGGCGACGTGGGCACGTTCAAGGTGACCGGCAAGTCCAACGCCTTCGCTCACAGCTTTGTGATTGCCTCGAACTTCAAGAACGTGTCGCTCGCCAGCATCGATCCGGACAACAGTGGCACGAAGTTCGGCGTCACGGCCAACGACGTCGTCAAGGCGCTGACGGTGACCGCGTCGAAGTTCAAGTACAACGCCAAGACCGGCGGCACGCAGGATTTGACGGGCACGGACTTCGAAGTGAAAGTCATCTAGTCAACTTGTGATGACGGGCTGAATAGCGAGGGCCCGACGCGTCCAGCGTCGGGCTCTTTTCACGTCATATGATGGCCTTCGCCATGAACATTCGACCGGTCCGCCTTCCTGACGAAGTCCCTGCCGTCCGCGAGCTGTTCTGCGAGTACGCCGCCGGCCTCGGCTTCAGTCTGTGCTTCCAGAATTTCGATGCCGAACTGGCGGGCCTGCCGGGGGCGTATGCTCCTCCCGCTGGCCGATTACTCGTTGCCGAGGTCGAGGGTGAAATGGTTGGTTGTGTCGCGCTACGGCCGCAAGCGGCGGGGGTTTGTGAGTTGAAGCGCTTGTATGTGAGGCCTGCGTATCGAGGGAAGGGAATTGGCCGGCGGCTCTTGGAAATGTTGCTCGCCGAAGCGGTCGATGCAGGGTATCTTGAGGCGGTATTTGATACCCTGGAATCCATGACGGAAGCCCTGGCTCTCTACCGCTCGTTCGCGTTCGAGCCGACCGAGCCGTATGGTTGTCATCCCGTTGCCGGCAGCCTGTGCTTCCGCAAGAAACTGCAGGTCTGACTTGTGATCTTCCCCCGCCTCACCGGCGTCACGCCCCGGCTCCCGGTCGCCGACCTGGGTCGCACCGTCGCGTTCTACACGCGTATTCTCGGATTCGAGGTGAGCGTGTTGTGGCCGGAGACGCATCCGACGTTTGTGATCCTGGATCGCGATGCCGTCAGCCTGGGGTTCTTCACGCCGGACGCTCATCGTGGCCGCGTCACGATCGGCACGGCCGACCTTTATCTCGGGGCCGACGACGTGCTGGCGATGCACGAAGCGATCCAAGACGAGGTCCAAGTCGAGTGGGGACCAGAAGTCTTCTTCTACGGTCGCCGTGAGTTCGCGGTCCGCGATCCGGACGGGTATCTGTTGATCTTCACGGAGCCGACGGACGACGTGCCCACCTGCGCGGAGTAGGGCCCATGTCCGACTCAACTACCCGCTTCAGCGATCGCGTGGCCGACTACATTGCGACGCGGCCCGAATATCCGCTCGCGATACTCGATATCCTGCGCGAACACGCTGGCCTAACCTCTTCATTGTCGACCTCGATCGCCGACGTCGGTTCGGGCACAGGCTTGTCGAGCGAGATGTTCCTCAAGAACGGCAACTTGGTCTTCGGTGTCGAGCCGAATCGCGAAATGCGAATGGCGGCCGAGGACCTGCTCGCGGGCTGGCCCAACTTTTGTAGCGTTGCCGGTTCGGCCGAGGCGACCACATTGCCGGACGCGAGCGTCGACCTGATCGTCGTCGGTCAGGCATTCCACTGGTTCGATCCACCGCGAGCACGCGTCGAATTCCGTCGCATCCTTCGACCGGGCGGTCAGGTCGTCTTGATGTGGAATACGCGTCGAATTGACTCGTCGCCTTTCCTGCGCGGCTACGAGCAGCTGTTGCAGAAATACGGGACCGACTATCGGGAAGTCGTCCACACGAACATCGATCAGGACAAACTGGCCGCGTTCTTCGGAGGGACGTTCCAATCGTTCCGCTTGGACAACGCACAGGTTTTCGATCGCGAAGGCCTGCGGGGGCGCACGCGATCGAGTTCGTTTACGCCGACAATTGGCGACTTACGGTTCGAGCCGATGATGCGGGAGCTCGACCAGCTGTTCGATTCGTTTCACGAGGATGGCCGCGTGCGGTTCGAATACGACACGGAACTTTATGTCGGGTCGATCACGCTTCCATGACAAGTCGGAGTCGTTCACGAGGGTAAATCGGGGGTTGCATGCGCTAGAATTTCGCGGGACTGTCGCATTCGGGTCTCTGGCATAGTGAACAGGTTTGACAGTTGGTCCCATGAGCAGCCTGTCTCGATGCAGCGAATAACAGCTTTGGAGATAACTGGTTACGACTCGTTAACTGGACCGAAGTGCGCCAGTGGCAACTGTCAAATCGATCCCCGTCAGAATGCGACAGTCCCAATTTCGCGTCGAGTTTTTTCGACGTAACTTATTGCGCCACAAGCACGCCGATACGGTTTTTGCAGTGAGAGATTGCCAACCCTCTCTATGTGTGTTGGCAATCTCTCATGGCAATCTCTGCCAGGTGACCATCGCATGAGCGTTTCCGAGCACACATTTTCAACTAACAACCACTCTGGAAGACTCATTTGATTGATATTGGATGAGCGCCGATTCCGCCGATTTTCAATTGCCTCGCATCGACTAAAGGTTTAATATCCACTCATCCCCGATAGTTCGCCCGGTTGGTTCCCACCCCATTCCTCGCAACGAGGACCCATCCGATGCTTTCGTTCCTTGGCAAGCGTCAGTCGTTCTGCGACGGCATCCACCGCCGCAACTTTCTCAGGCTCGGCGCCTTCGCGGCCGGGTTGACCCTCGCCGATCAGCTTCGGCTGCGGGCCACGGCCGCACCACTCGGCTCGTCGGCCAAGCCGATGAAGTCGGCGATCATGATCTACCTGCCCGGCGGTCCGTCGCACATGGACATGTACGACATGAAGCCGGACGCCGCAGCCGAGTTCCGCGGCGAGTTCAAGCCGATCAAGACGAACGTCGCCGGCATCGACATCTGCGAACTCATGCCGATGCAAGCGAAGATGATGGACAAGCTGTCCATCGTCCGCTCGCTGGTCGCCAACGACGAGCACAGCGACTCGTACGTGATGACCGGCTACACCGAGCAAGTGAATCGGGCGGCCGTCCAGGGCCAGCACCCGTCGTTCGGCTCGGTCGTCTCGAAGCTTCGCGGCGGCCAGAGCGACATCCCGCCGTTCGTCAGCCTGCGCGGCATGAGCATCGGCAACGAGCCGGGCTTCCTTGGCGTCTCCCATCGGGCGTTCTCGCCGGACGGACCGGGCCTTAGCAACCTGCGCCGCACCGGCGGCCTGACCGCGGACGGCATGGACGAGCGGAAAGACCTGCTCGCCTCGCTCGACACCGTGCGTCGCGACATCGACAAGGGCACGACGATGGCCGGCCTCGACGCCTTCACCGGCCGGGCCTTCGACATGATCGCATCGGGCACGGTTCACAAGGCCCTCGACCTCAAGCACGAAGACCCGCGTTCGCTCGACCGCTACAAGAACGTCGAGCAGTTCCTAAAGGCTCGCCGGCTGATCGAGGCGGGCGTCGGCTGCGTGACTCTCAGCTACGGCGGCTGGGACACGCACAGCGGCAACTTCAAGACGCTCAGGAAGCAACTCCCGGAACTCGATCGCGGCATCGCGAACCTGATTCAGGACCTGCACGATCGCGGGATGGAAGACGATGTCGTCACCGTGGTCTGGGGTGAGTTCGGCCGCACGCCGAAGATCAACCCGCAGGATGGCGGCGGCCGCGATCACTGGTCGCCAGCTATGTCCGCACTGGTCGCGGGCGGCGGCTTGAAGATGGGCCAGGTGGTCGGCTCGACGAACTCCCGCGGCGAATACCCGAAGGACCGGCCGTACAAGGTGCCCTCGCTGTTGGCGACGCTGTACCAGGCCATCGGCGTCGACCCTGGCATGACGTTCCCGAACGGCACGGGCAGGCCGATGTACGTGCTCGACGAACGGCAGCCGGTGAAGGAACTGCTGTAAGCAGCGAAGCGCAGGCGAGCGGAGCCGCGTGAGCGGCCCGATAATGGTGTTGGCCATTATCGGGC
>DATANR010000476.1:0-4635 GCA_036266155.1 Gemmataceae bacterium
GCGTCCACGTCCGCGGCCTGAATGCCGGCGACGACGATGGGCGTGTCCTGCGTCCCCGTCGGCGAATCGCTGGGCACAGCGATCGACGGTGCATCGTTGACGGGAGTGACATCGATGTCGCGTGCAATGACATTGCTGATGTTGTTGCTGGCCGCGCCGTCATCGACCTGGAAGCGTATAGTTCGCGTCGCATTGGATGGATCGTCACTCGTGTTCGCGTAAGTGACACTCCGAAGCGCCGCTTGGTAGTCCGCGACGCTGGCGACTCCGGAGAGCGTCAAGATTGCCGTGGCTGCGTTGTAGTTCCCGCTGATTCCGTTGCCATTGACAAAACCAAGCACATCCTCGCCGCTGGTGAAGCCCTGGGTGAAGCTGATTGTTGCCCCCGCGATCGTCGCGCTGTGGGCGTCGGAAACCTCAATGGCGCTGCTTACCGGCGTGGCCGGGTCGCCTTCCGCGTACATCAACGGCGACGATTCGACATGGGTTAATACCGGGGTCAGGATCGGGATCTGCGGCGTCGCGAAGCTGGCGTGATAATTGCCGTCGCCGACCGTGCCGAGGATGTTCAGATCAAGATCCATGAGCAAGTTGCCGGAGATGATCTGCCCATCCGTTGAAACATCGACGGCGCCGTTGCCGGCATTCTGCGAGCGAATCAAGTTCCCGGCCGAGTCGTACCGGTTGACTGTGTTGCCCCAGTCGCTGACGTAATAATCGCCATTCGCTCCCACGGCCACGCCACGACCATCGAGGACTGGTGCAAGAAACGTCCCCAAGAACGCCATCGTGTTGACGTCGTATTTGTAAATGTTGTTGCCCATGCCGGTCTGACCGCCCATCGCGTACAGGTAGCCGTCGAGGCCCAGGGCCATGGCGATGAAGTCGTGCCCCGTCGCGAAGCGATCGACCGATCCGTCGACCATGTTGAAACGGATGATCCCATTGAAGGGCGGCGTTTCGTAGGCCGTCTGCATGTCGGTGACGAAGACGTAATCGCCATAGGCCGCGATGCCGCCGTAGGAGAGATTGTTTACGGTGCTCCAGCCGGTCGTCGTTCGGCTCGACCAGGTGCCGGTTGCAGGATGGTAGGTTTCGAGCTGCGGAGAGAACGTGCCATCAAACACTTGAATGTCGCCGTTCGGCGACACCACCACGTCGCGCGGGTCGTTCAGCAGTGGGGTAATCTGGCCGACCAGCGTCCCATCGGGAGTGAATTCGTTGACGTGCGGTGGACTGATCCAGATCGGCTCGACCTGAAGGATGTTGGCCGGAACCGTGCGATCTTCCAATCGAATCAGCGACAAGCGCGAGCGGCGAAGCAAAGGCATGGACCAGGTCTCCCGGCGGGAACATTCAAAAGGGGAGTTCTTCGGCGGGGCGGGGATAAAACGAGTTTGTGGGAGGTTAGCAAGCGGACCACGTTGAGTCAACGCACGGATGCCGACGGGACTTCGATTACGCGCTGGCAACCAATGCTGTACAATTCTAACGGAGGTCCCAATGAAATTCCTGGTATCACTTGAACGCGATGAGGATGGCGTCTGGGTCATCGAATGCCCATCGATTCCCGGCTGTGTCAGTCAAGGTGCAACGCGTGATGAAGCGATCGCCAATATCAAGGATGCGATTCAAGCCTGTCTTGAGGTGAGGGCGGAGCGCGGCATGCCGCTGACGATTGAGACGCGCCAAATCGAGGTGATGGCCTGATGGCGAAGCTCCCGGTCGTCAGCGGCCGCGACGCCGTTCGAGCATTCCAAGCGCTCGGGTGGGAAGTAGCCCGGCAATCCAGCAGCCACATTATTCTGGTGCGTGACGGACAAGCAGTGACACTTTCGGTACCGGATCACAAAGAAGTGGCGAAGGGTACCTTGCGAAACCTGATCCGCTCGGCAGGAATAACGGTCGCCGAGTTCACCGCCGAACTGCCGTGACCTTAGTTGATGCGTTCAAACCGCCGCACCTGCCGCCCCTCGTGCACCACCGTCTCGACGAACATAGCCAACGGCCTGACCCACCAGCCGGTGTCGTTATAGAGCGGCCGGTAGACGACCATGGGCTCGTGCGTTTCGCTGTGCGTGGCGACGGCGAGGACTTCGTACTCGCCGCCTTTGAAGTGACGGTAACGGCCCGGCTGGACGGTCACTTGACAACCATCCGGTCGAGGAACGCCTTGTTCGATGGCGACTTCTCCATTTGCTTCAACAGCGACTCCATCGCCTGCACCGGTGGCAAGTCGATCAGATGCCGGCGGAGTAGCGTGACCTTGGACAACACGTCGGGGGCCAGAATGCGCTCTTCCTTGCGGGTGCCGCTCTCGGCAAGATTGATCGCGGGATAAATGCGGCGATCGGCCAGCTTGCGGTCGAGCACCAGCTCCATGTTGCCGGTGCCTTTGAATTCTTCAAAGATCACGTCGTCCATGCGGCTGCCGGTTTCGACCAGACACGAGCCGATGACCGTGATCGATCCGCCTTCTTCGAAAACGCGGGCTGCCCCGAACAGGCGTTTCGGCACTTCCAGGGCCCGGCTGTCGACGCCGCCGGACATGGTTCGACCACTGTTGCCGGCGGTCTTGTTGTAAGCGCGAGCGAGACGCGTCAGGCTGTCGAGAAGCACGAACACCTGCCGGCCCTGCTCGGCCAGGCGCTTGGCCCGCTCCATGACCAACTCGGCCAGGCGAGTATGCGCGCTGGCGTCGTGATCGCTGCTCGACGCGACGACTTCGCCCTTCACCGTTCGCCGCATCTCGGTCACCTCTTCGGGCCGCTCGTCGACGAGCAGCATGATGAGGTGCATTTCGGGGTGGTTGGTGGTGACTGCCTGTGCGATGTGCGAGAGGAGCACCGTCTTGCCGGTTCGCGGCGGGGCGACGATCAGGCCGCGTTGCCCTTTGCCGATTGGCGTGAATAGGTCCATCACGCGGGTGGTCAGCGGGCCGCCGGGGATCTCGAGCTTAATGTGTTCGTGCGGGTCGATCGGCGTCAGTTCATCCCAATTGCGAAAGACACTTGACCGCGGCTCTTCGCCCTCGATACGGGCGACCTCGGTGAGCCGCGGGCCGGCCGCACCCTTCCGGGGCGGCTCGATGACGCCGCCAACAAGCATGCCTTCGCGAAGCTTGTGCTTGTGGATCAGCGGGGCCGGAACATAGGGGTCGCCGGCCTGGGCGGCGTAATGGCGGGACGGGTTGCGGAGGAACCCAAAACCCTTGGGGTGAAGTTCCAGTACGCCTTGAGAAGTCAACGTTTGCTCGGCAATCATATACCTTTTTCCAATCGCACGGCGGGCCCGCCGGCCGGAGAAATGCCGGGGCCGGGCAGGGACGCCCTCACGGGAACGGGAAACTCGGGTTGGTCGATCAGAGTGTCATCTACGGTCTCGTGCCGAAGCGCGAGGCGAGAACTCAACAAGTGTTAGCGGACAGACTGCCCCACGCGGAGGACCTACAGGGTGCTGATCAAGATGCGTGGGGTTGACGGGTGGGACCTGCCCGCCGACGGATTCAATGCAACTGCATTTGACCCTATGTTAGCACGCGAAGCAAGAGAGAACCAGAAATCTTTTTCGAACCGGGGTATAGGGTATTGGGTTGGGGGTATAGAGCACAGGGTGCGCGAATGCCGAAGAGCATCATACCCCATACCCCACACCCCATACCCTGTCAAAACTTAAATTGCAGCATCATCCAGTACGTCAGGTCGTTCCGCTTCGAGCCGTACGGATTACTATCGTAGCGATCGAAGGCACCCAGCCGCAAGTAGATGTTCGCCGTTGGATCGAGCAGGATGTCGAAGGACGCCCGGCCGCGCAGACGATAGTGGCCGAAGTCGTTGATGTCGGGATAGTAGTCGCCGGTTAGCGTCAGCTTGGTCCGCGTCGTCAGGCGGTATTCATAATCGAATCCCCCCTGGCCTTCTGGCACCCAGTCAGACGATGATGGTCCGCCCCATTCACGGGCAACGCCAGCGCCGGCTCGGGCTTTCAACAGCTGTGTCGCATCCTGAAGAATCGTGTAAGTTAAGCCGCTGTGCGACGATGCACGCAGGTAGATCGTGCGAAACTCGTCGTATTCCAATGCGGCCTGGGCATACCAGCCGATGCCGCCATCGAGCGGCAACTCATTGCGAAAGAGCGCAAATCCCTGATTCTCGATGTCGCCCTGGTTCGCCTGGTTCAAGAAGTACAGCACGTTGAAGATCATGAAGATATCTGGATCGTCATAGCGCAAATCAAACCCGGCACGCAATGTCAGCGTGTTAGTATTGCCCGTCGCACCGCTGACACCGAGTTCAATGCCGCCGTCCCAGGGCGATGCCACGGGATGGGCGTCCAGGCCGGTGCGGATGCGGCCGTCGGTACCGACGATCGGGCCGCCGAGCGGTTTCGGCATGCCGAACGGCGACTCTTGCCCCACGGCCGCGCCGACGAGGGCAAGCGCTGCGACCGCTGTGAGCACCGAACGATTCATCTTGGCAGAGCCCCGTGCCCGGAATGCAACAATGGGGAATACCGCGGGGACTGGAAAAGAAAAGGTCAATTGGCAACGCGTCGCAGCAGCGCGACGATTGCGAGTGGGCGTGATGGAATGCAATGCGATGCACGGCAGCGGTTCAAATGAGGGGGGTGGGGGTG
>DATANR010000477.1:0-2563 GCA_036266155.1 Gemmataceae bacterium
GGTCTGCAACAGCAAGACGCCAAGGGCGCCGACCTCGAGCCACCCGCCGATGAAACAGAGCATGCATGCCAGACTGGCACGATTAAATTGCCCTTCGACGGCACGCTTGCCGCGGCGTTGCCGACGGTCGTCGTAGTCATCGACGTCATCGTCACGGTAGCGGCGGCGTCCGCGCTCGTCGTCGTAGTCGTCTTCGTCGTCGTTTCGGTCGCGATACCGTCGAGGACGGTCGTCCTCATCGCGACGAGATCTTCGACTGCGGGGATAGTCGTCGTCGTCATCGCGGCGACGCGGACGATCGTCCTCGTCCCGAGCGTCGCGCGATTTCGATCTGGCCGCCGGCGCTTCGCGTTCCTCCGCTCCTCCCGCCTGAAAAACGTGCCCGCACGTCGGGCACTTCACGCGGCGCCGTGGCGAATCCTCCGGAAAGCGAAGCTTGCCCTGGCACTTGGGACACGAAATGGTCGGCATCCGACGGCCTCGAATGACTGCGAGTGCGTGAGGACCAAGTGATTACGATTGCACTGAGCGTTTAGCCGAGTTCAATGTTTCAGCCGACTAACGTCGCGCCTTTTGCACGACCTTTTCGTGGCCGACTTCGGCCAGGATTCGCGCCGCCTTGTTCGCATCGTCCACCGAGTCAAAGGTGACGAAACCAACGAACTTGCCGCCGATCACGGTCAGGATCGCGCCATGCAAGTTGATCCCCGCGGTGGCCCACGCGTGTTTCAGACGGTGCGCCAATCCAGCCGTGTTGTCGCCTTCGAGCCGCATGACGATTGGATCATTGACTTCGTGCATACCGACGGCACGCGCGGCTTTCAGTTGGTCGGCTCCCATCAACGGCGCCACGTATAAGAGACCCGAGCCCGGTTTGTCCACGCGGCGCTGGGTGTACACATACTCGAGATCCGCTCCGGCCTCATCCAATCTGCTCAACTTGGCCGACACGCCACCCGGTTCGTCCTGCACTTCGGCAGCCCAGACGTGGACACGGTCCATCTTGAAGCTCATGGTAATTCTCCCTGTCGGAAGTTGGAATTGACTCGCCGGATGATACACCCGCCGAATGGCATCGGGAACTCAAAAAATGGTCGTTGCACTTTTGAGCGTCAATCGAAGTTTACTTGTATCTCGGCTGTAACAGTCGGCGACTTCGGCCATCCCACCGAAGCCCCGAGCCGATTATAGTGGGTTCATTCCTATACCGCAGGGTTTGCCCAAAGGGAGTTCCGGTATGCGAGCACATCGCCGCGGATTTGCACTTGCCATTGCCGCCACGATCGGATTGGTCGGATCGCTGGCCGCCAAAACACCGGGAGAAAAAGCGCCCACCTGTGGCGACTACGGGACGTCGGTCCATTTCGAAGCGACGCCAGCCGACGCCGCCAAGCAGGCGAAACTGGATGAGAAGCTCGTCATGGTCCTGCACGTCTCCGGCTTCTTCGAAGACCCACAGTTTACCTGAAACAACGCCGAGGCGCTCCGTGTGAACGCCCTTGCCAGCCCCGAAGTTGGCAAGTTCATCAACGAGAATTTCTGCTCGTCCTTCCAAAAAGTCGCCACGTTCAAGATCGTCGGCAAAGCCAAGCAAGGTGGCAATGTCGCCACGTACTTTTGTGCGCCCGACGGGCGAGTGCTGCATGCTATTGCCGGCCCCGTCGATGCCGCGACTTTCTTGCGCGAAGCGCAATGGGCTGTCGACAGCACCAAGAAAGCGATGAAGTACGCGGACGGCGACGGCGCCAAGTTCAAGTCATATTTCCGCACCGCCCACGCGCGCAAGCTGAGTGACGACTTTGGGCTGGTTGTCGAACCAGTCACATTCGATCCGCCGGATCCCCAGGACCCGAAGGATGCGCTGACCTATCGCGACCCCACCGGCCAACCGCTAGCGCCGCGACTCCCACCGCCGCCGATCGACGGGCCAGACGTGCGTCTGGAAAAAGCAGAATTTGCGGCCCGACAGGCGAACGCCTCCAAGGCGGGCGGCGCCAGCCCGGTCCTCGATAGGAAAGGCGGCCGATGGGTGCTCGACAATCAAGGGCGAGTCTCGCAGCTCCTGGCTGGACACGCGATGGTCAAGATTGAACGTGTGTACGGCACGGTGTTCGAGAACATCCTCGGCGAGAAGATTTCGACGAAACCGGTCGAAGTTGATCGGCCGTTCTCGTGGATGGAGAAAGACGGCAATCGACGCGCAGCCATCAAGTAACGAAACTTGTTCCGGCTGAACCGGGGCCGCTTCGGTAGCACCGAGGCGGCCTTTGCATTGTGGTGAGTCTGCTGAACCTGCCGTCTCCGTATTCAGTCCTTCCGTTTCAGACGCGACTCTACCCTTGCCGTGCGCGAGTTGACCGGCACAATGAGGTAGGTAATCTGGGGCGGTAGCTCAATTGGGAGAGCGCTGCGTTCGCAATGCAGAGGTCGAGGGTTCGACTCCCTTCCGCTCCACTTTTTGTAAATCTCGCCGAATCTAGTCTTTAAGATACCTGCCAGCGTTCGGCAGTGCGGCGTTTCCCTAAGGCGCAAAACGGTACGTACCGTTTTATCGTCTCAACCA
>DATANR010000478.1:0-3217 GCA_036266155.1 Gemmataceae bacterium
GAGTTCGTCGCCCACATGGAGGAGGTGCTGGAGACTTACGAAAAAGCCGACGATCCCGATTGCCCCGTCGTCTGTATGGACGAGCAGCCGGTGCAACTCATCGGCGAGACGCGTGTACCAATCCCGGCGACCAAGGAGCATGCCGTGTTACTCGTAGCGGCGCTGGCGACTAGCGGACGTTTGACGACTTCCCGGAGCAACAGGTGTAGCGACCGGCTGGCGATGCCCATGCCCCAATACGCCCGGTCGATCCAGTACCCGACGTGATCCTGACCGTCCATCGGGAAACAGGAGATGTACCCAACCATCGCCTCGCCGACGAGGACGGCCCTGGTGGTATTTCCCGGATCGGCCAGCGCCTTCGCCCAATGCGAGTCGAATGCCTCTCCGGTTCGGGGGAGCGTGACCGCCATGCGGTTCGCTTCCGGGTCCAGTTGCATGTCATACATGCGGGGAAGGTCGTCCGGCTGAACCGGACAGAGCCAAACGCACCCGTCGGTGGTCACGAAAGTACCCCCTCAACAGAATCAACAGCTCCCGCAAAGCGGCAACCATTGCCCGAAAATCGGCAACCGCCGTCCTCCTCAGAACGAGCAGCGGGTCTTGCCGGTCCTGCGTTGCGGTCGGAATGCGCTACAACGATCCCTGACACGACGGTGGCCGCGCACGTGCGTGTTGGCCGTAATGGCGCCGCCAGTTACTGGCGAGTCCCGTCATAGGTTCCAGTATTTCCGCCATTCCTGAAAGAGTCGATGGCCTTCTTTTGTGCGGAAAATTGATTCGTTGTCAATGAACTTTTCGTCTGAGTGAAGGTTCCAATTAACCCTGTACTCCAGCAGCGTCTTAAGGCTCTCGCTGAGTTGTTTCCGCCATTCGGCAGGATCGCACGCGTCTTTTGTCTTGCCGTTCTCGTCGGGGCGTTCCAAGTCAGCCAGAACTCCGATTGGATGCAACGGCCATAGAGCGTCACCTTCAAGGCAAACCACAGCAAGGCGATCAGTGCCGCGTGGGTGCGGTTTGCCTAACTTCCAGAGGTCGTGGCCGGCGACGATGTCGACGCAGCGGTCGATTTCCTCACGGGTCAAGAAAGCATCTCCTGCGCGAACGGAGTCCCTCAATTCAGCCAGGACGAATCGAGCGTTCGCCGCGCCGCCGGCCATATGGCTGATACGTTGTTGACCCTTCGCCGCCTCAAGTCGAGGCTTACTTTCTTCGTCGGCCTCGCGAATCATAGCCTCGGTAATGCGTGGAATGAAGCAGGTGTCGTGCGTGAAGGCGAACGCAGTGGCGATACGCTTCTCCGCGAGCGTCAACTCTTCCCGTTCGGCGATCTTCAGAATGTTTGCGAAGACGATCCATTCATGTTCTGGGCGATTGTCTTCCGGCGGCCGCCATGCTTGCCAGTGCCGCCAAGTACTGTCCGCTAATGCGTAAGCCAAAGAACGAATAACTTCTCTTTGCTTCACATCAGTAACGGATCGGACAGCGGATTCGAGTATGGCCCGGAGACGAGGTGGCAACGCACTCATTGACCCTCCGAGATCGGTTACGATCGCAGGTGCTACATATCCGACGGCCCAAATACCCCGCCACAGCCGCGACAGACCAAATGCGGCTGCGGACCGGATTCGGACACCTGCTCGGCCTGCACGAAATCATAGTCCGTCGAAAATTCGCCGCAGCCAGGGCAAGCGACCCCCTTGCTCGCTGCGCGTTCGGCCAGCTTCTGGCACGCGAGTTCGTGAGAGATACGCGCCACCATGCCGCCGGCCGCCGCGATCGGCGACTCCTCTTGCTCCATCATCCCGGCAGCGACAACAATTGCGTCGGCTGTCGGCAACTTGGACCGGAGCGCATCGGAAGTACGGCCAATAGCGCTTCTCGCTCGATCTCATGACGGCAATCCTCAAACCATTCCCCGCTAAGCCAGTCTTCCCAATTCGCCAGCGCCACGCGGAACCCGCTCCCCGTCTCGGCCAGCATCACGTCCACCTCGCCAACCAGCTTATCGGGGTTGGCTGTGACCAGCACTCGATCATCGGAGTGAGCAACGCCCCAGAACTGATTCTGACCGCTCCACTCCTTCTTGGCCTCGAAGTACATCCGTACGAACCGTGCCCGGTGTTCCCACATGGCGTAGCAGTCAAAGTGCATAACGGCGTCGGAAAACTGCCACAGGTCGCTGCTTGGCCCGAGGAAATGGGACGTGGCAAACCGGCGATCGTCATTGGTCATTTTCACCCCGCAGAGGGGGCATGGCTGCCCGTAGAACAACGCCATCCAAACCTCCTGAGCATTCGCAATAGAACTCACATTTATCCGTGCCGATTCCGGCGACACCGCGATTAGCTCGCCCTCTCATGACTTCATTAGGACAACGACCGGGACGCGGAGGTTACGTCAAAGTTCAGCAAGTACCGCTCCATCCGGTAATTGACGAATTCGGCGCCGCGACATGTCACCACTTGAGGGGCCAACGCCGTGAACCCGTGGGCCTCGAAAAATGGCCGGGCGGTGATGCTGGCCTCGGTAAACAATCGGCAGAGCCCAAGTCGTTGAGCCTCGGCCACGAGTGCGTCGAGCAACAGTCGCCCGACTCCACGCCGTTGGTGGTCCGCCGAGACATATACGCGGTCGATGTGGCCATCCCGCTCCAACTCCGCGAACCCAATCGGGTGACCATCTTTCTCGGCTACCGAAACGAATCGCCCGGTGAACCGCCCGAACCAAGCGACCGTGTCGATGTCGTCGGACGCCCAGGCCGCGATCTGTGCTGGGGAATAGTCTCGGCAGTTGACACGGCGGATGGTGTCGCGGAACAGAGCGAGGAGTGCGAGGGCATCGTCTGACTTAAACGCTCGCAATGTAACCATGCTCGTCTCGTTTACCGACTATCACGGTCCATAACCGGTGAAGCGATCTTTTCGGTCGCTGCTTCCTGCGCCGCAATTGCTCGTTTCAGCAGCGCGATCTGGCCTGCGTGATATAGGTCGTGCTGCGTCAGCCCAATGAACTGGGTATAGGCGGTGTACGGCGGGCCCGGAACGAGTGATCGGTCGAGTTGCGCGGGATCGAAACTAGTGCCCCGTCAAACCTTAATTTTGGGGTAGAGGCGTTTGAGTTTTTGGCGGGCATCGTCGATTTTGAACTGCCAGTCGACGCCGCGCTGCTTGGCGTTGGTTTTGTCGGCCCATATGCCAATCTCGGATTGGAGTAC
>DATANR010000479.1:0-3406 GCA_036266155.1 Gemmataceae bacterium
CACGACGTCTGACGGGGAGACGCTGGCCATCAGTCGCCCGCCGGCCGGGACAGTGGTCGAGGGCCCGGTCCCGCCGTCGGGGGCCGCGGCGGCCCCCCCAGCGGCGATCCCCATTTCGCCGTACGCCATCTCAACCACCGAGGTCACCGTGGGTCAATTCCGTCGGTGCCCGAGCGCCCGTCCCCGAAGCGGCGGACCCGCCGCCGAGCCCGACTGCCCGGCGAGTGACGTGAGTTTTCTCGACGCGGCCGCGTACTGCAACTGGCTGACCGAGCGGGAAGGGTTCGCGCCGACCGAATGGTGCTACGAGCTCACGTACGGGGAGGACGGTCGAGAGGTGAAGGCGGTGAAGGTCATTCCGGGCCGTGCCGGGTACCGGCTCCCGACCGAGGCGGAGTGGGAGTACGCCTGCCGCGCCGGGACCGGGACCGTCCGCTATTTCGGCGACGAGACGGGAGACCTCTGTGCCCACGCCTGGTTCTATGGCAACAGTGACGGGCGGAGTTGGCCGGTCGGTCTTCTGCGGCCCAACCCGTGGGGATTGTTCGACGTGTATGGGAACGTCAGCGAGTGGTGCGAGAGGTCGTGGGGCGGCGGGCCATCCACCGAAGCTCTCCGAGGGGGTTCCTGGCGGCACGCTGCGGCCGGGCAGCGCGCGGATGCGCGGGTGGTCTCCCCCCGACCGTTCTACGACACCAACATCGGTTTTCGGGTGGCACGGTCACTGAAGCAGTAGTCCGCCACTAGGGATGGCACGACCCCATTGCCGTCCGATGGGACTGGCGCCTGGTTGGGACGGCGGTCGGAACGACGGGATGGGTTACGAATCTTCCACTTAAGGAGTCTGCGATGGCCGACACGGAGAATGTGTTTGTAGGTCGCTGCTCGTACAAGAGGACCGACGGCGTGTGGGTGCTGTACTCCCTCTGCAACGACGCCGGGCCGACGTCCTGTCCGGCGATCCCCAACTGGCAGGTGCTCGGCGGTACCGCCGTTTTCGACCGGCACCTCGAGAGTGAATTCCTGGCCAGCTTCCGGCGGGAACTCGGGGATGACAAGTTCACATTCCAGAACGACACGGACGTCATCGTCTTGGACTGTGCGAGCCAGGCTTCTAACACGGATGCGCGAACGATGACCTACTATCGTGACACTGCGATCCTGAGCAGGTTCAAGTTCTATCCCATGCGCGCCCCGGTGATCACGCGGCAGTCGAACCCCTGACGCCGGCACGACGTGGAGACAAACGTCTGCGGCTATGAGGGTCGCCTCAGGGCAGCATGCTGCCGGTAGGAAAAACGGGCCCGCCCGGGGACTTGCAACCCGGGCGACTGAGAGCTTGTTTGCAAGAAGCCGGACGCCGACCCAGTTGTGCACGTACACTCTCAGCCCGACGATGTCGGCCCCGAGAAGTTCCTCCAGCCGCCGGTCGAACCCCTCCGGCTCGATTTGAATCGCGTCGGCGCGGTACCGGGCCCGCTCCAGGCGTCGATCCTGGCAGCGTCAATGCCAAATGTCTCGATTTATCCGTGCAGAGCCTCCTTCAGATCAGCGATCGCGGCGTCCTCGGTCGCGCCTTCGCCGTACGCCGGGATGTCCGGGATCCGGGCGGTGAAGCCGCCTTGCTCGGGATCGGGAAGGAGTTCGACGAGGAGGGATGAATGGGACAGTGGCATCGGATTGAGTATGCCTCATGTCCACGGGATCAGGCAACTCGATCGCCGCTGATTTTCTGTCCGTGCCGTGGGAGGTTCATCTCCAGACACAACTGAAAGCCTTCTCCACAAGGAGAAGGCTTAGTCTCCTATCCAAAAGACAGGAAAACGATCACATCGCGAGGGCGGGCTCCGCATCCACGATCGCCGGAAACTCTGCTGGCTTGGGGGCAAGCATGGCGTGCAAACGCATCGTCCGGTGCGCCAGTTCGGCCGGTTGCTTCTCTTGAAGCTCCTGAAGGACGCCGGTGAAGGCGTTCAGCAGTTACCAAGCCGTCCGTGGTCGGAAGTCCTCGAACGGCGGCTCATGCCACGCGCGGAACACGAGCGGCAACTGTCGCTGGGCAATGATGCCACGCTGGATGCACGCGCGCAGAATGAATGACTCTGCTTGTGCATCCGACAGGGCTTCCTGCTGCAAGTGTTCGATGCGATGCGTCTCGGCTTCTTTGAACGAAGCGAGCGCACCGACTGCATACGCGATGTCGACAGAGAAACGGGCGACACTGTTGACGGTGTGCTTTCGCTTCACGAGCAGTTCGCTTCGGAACGTCAAGTTATCGCAGGCAAACACACGTGCTCCGGTGCCGAACCCCATCGGGAACGACTGATCGGTGGAGTTGCGCAGTCCCACCGCCAGCGCGACTTGGCCGTCCGGTGTGAGCGGCGTGGAAAGGTTGAGCGTACCGAAGAATCGCTGTCCTTCGTGCGACACGCCCAAACGCATCTTCGCTATTCTGTAGCCGGCTTCGGTGAGCGTCTGCTCGGCCGTGTCGAGCACGGCTTCGTGACTACTCGGCCGCCAAGTTCGTGTGGCTGGCGGGAGAACATTCCGGACCAACTCTTTCCGTGGGACCTCGTGGCCACCGCGATGAAGGACCAACGACGCAGACATGATGCGACTCCCTCATGATGTGAATGATCACTCTCGGCGGAATGCCGAAAGTGTCGTGAGGGTAGCACCGGTCGCGCAACCGCCCTATTGCCACGGCACCCCTGCGAAGAATCGACAGGGGCTTCTTGTCCGAACGTTCCGTCAGGGCGAATTGGCGACAACCTGCAGCTAGAAGGCCGCAAGCTCGGACCACATGATTTCACGCAAGCCCTCGGTGAACAGGTCGTAGAAGAGACCGTTGCGTTCAACCGCGAGTGCGTCGGTCACGACCTTGATGCGAAGTTCGTCGGCGAAACGATCCTCCGGCGACATGTCCGTTCGCTCTTCTACTTTCTTCGATCGGTGTCGTTTCCTGGCCCAATGCCGGGCGGTGCCGAGGCATCGCTCATGGAGTCCCGGATCGCCGTTGATCCATTGCAGAGTGAGATGGGCGGCGTAGTTGGCTTCAAGTTCCTGCGGCACGGGATCATCGAACGCCACTGGCTTAGGATCGTCGAAGAGTTCTTGCTGCGTCATGGTCTGCATCGATCTCCTCCCCAAGCATTCGCTTGGCCATGAGCGCAAAGTGATAGGTCATGCAGCCGTCGCCGAAGGCGTCCGTTTCGACCTCGTAGGAGTCGCTGCGAACGACACAAACACAGTACCACTGATACCGGTCGCTCTCGACATTCCTCGAAGCACCCATTACTCTCCTTGTCGGCGTTGCTGCACCTTGCCGATTGGTTGCAGCGATTTCGTGCCGGAACTCATGGAGGTGATACATGCAAAAGGACTTTGACCGAGCGCCCCCCTTTTG
>DATANR010000480.1:0-11387 GCA_036266155.1 Gemmataceae bacterium
CGAGGATGTACAGATTGATGCCATCGGTGTGCGAGAACTTGGTGCGCGGATCGGGCCGGGTGCTGGCCAGGACGCGATCCGGCGTGCCGAGCCAGTAGCGGAACGTGTCAAGGTGGTGGATGCTCATCACGAAGGTCGACAACGACGGCAACGATCGGCTCCACGGCATCCAGTGCGGAATCGCACGCATGTCGATGGTGGCGAGGACGACGTCGCCAAGCGCGCCGGTGTTGAGAAGTGACTTCAGCGCCCGAACCGACTGGTCGTAGCGCATGTTCTGATTGACGGCGAGGGTGATGCCGGCACGTTCGCATGCTTCGACGCATTCGCGCGCTTCGCGGACAGACATCGCCAACGGCTTCTGTGCGAGGATGCCGCGAACCAGCTTGCGTTTCGCAGCGGCGCGAATGATCTCGGGCTGCACATCCGGCGGCACCGCGATGTCGAGCACTTCGATCTTCGGATTGGCGAGCAACTCGTCAATGCTCGTGTGCACGGTCGGAATCGCATGTCGTTCCGCGACTTCGCGCGCCGAGTTCACGTTGCGCGACGCGATCGCGACGGGATTGAACCCGGCATTGCGATACGCCACGAGATGGCAATCGCGCATGATGAAGCCGGCGCCGACGCAGCCGATGCGCCAGTCGAGGCGATTGGGAAGTTGCGGCTTGTAGTCGAGTGTGAGCGGCATGAGGCACCTGGCCGCCGGGAGAGATTAGCGGCGTGGATCGATGAGCAGTGAGAAACCGGGAAGGAGCTTGGTGGTGTAGGTATCGCGGTAATGGTGCCTGCTGATGACCCAGCGCGTTCCCCGACGACGATGCACGATTAGCATCGGCCTTTCGGGGTAATCGCGAGCGTCGAGAATCCAGTACTCACGGATCGAAGGAACGCGCAAGTACAACTCAACATTGCGAACAAGATCTTTGTGGGGATCGGCCGCGTACAGCACCTCCGCCACAAGTATCGGCGAGACGTCCTCCCAACGGACCCCGTCGAGACGTTCGTCAAGCGGATAGTCACGATAGGCAGCCAGGTCGGGCTCAGGCATGGTTGGACGACGACTGCGCGGCACAACCACACGTGCTTTATTACTGACGTAGTTGATGACATCAGCGCGAGCGTCCGCGTAATCCCACAGTTTGCGAAGCAGCCAAGTTTCCAGGCGGTTCTCAGGAATCATCGCTTCCGGCGACACGTACAATCTCCCCTCGATGATTTCGTACTTGTAGCCTTCCTCGAAATCTGCAGACTCGAATTCGCTCAGACGCACAGCATTGCCGTGGTCAGCCAATCCGAGTTTGGTCGCAATGGTTATTGCCACACTACTGCTCCTCAATTCCCCAACACCGGCAGGTTACGCAATTCCCGCGGCAGCGGGAAGCTGACGTGCTCTTCCCGCACCGTGCGCGTTTCGACAGTTGCCCCGAAGCGTGCTCGCAGATGGTCAACAACTTCTTGCACATTCTCTTCCGGCGCACTGGCCCCGGCGGTGACGAGCACGACGTCGTCTGGCCGGAACCATTCGTCGCGCAGGTCGTGGGCCGTGTCGATTAAATATGCGGATCGTTTGCCCTGCCGGCCGATGTCGGCGAGACGGTTGCTGTTCGAGCTGTTCTTGCTGCCGAGCACAAGCACGACGCGGGCTTCGGCCGACAGGTCCTTGACGGCCTCCTGGCGATTCTGCGTCGCATAGCAGATGTCCGACTTCGCGGGGCCGACAATCTGCGGGTATTTCTTGCGCAGGGCCGCGATGATGCCGGTCGTTTCGTCGACGCTCAGCGTCGTTTGCGTGAGGTATGCGACTTTCACGTCGGCCGGCAGATTCAACTTGGCCACATCGTCTTCGTTCTCAACCAGCACAATCGCGTGCGGCACCTCGCCCATGGTGCCGACGACCTCGTCGTGGCCCTCGTGGCCAATGAGAACGATCGTAAAGCCTTCCTTCGCGTAGCGGATCGCTTCGGTGTGAACTTTTGTGACGAGCGGGCATGTCGCATCGATCGCGCGCAGCTTGCGACGAATCGACGCTTCGCGAATCACTGGCGACACGCCGTGCGCGCTATAGAGGACCGTGCCGCCTTCGGGCACTTCTTCGATCGAGTCGACGAAGACGACGCCGAGCGCTTTGAACTTTTCCACAACCGGCCGATTGTGAACGATCTCGTGATACGCGTAGATCGGCGTGCCGAACGCGGCGAGGGCCTTCTCCAGCGCTTCGACCGCCATGTTGACGCCGGCACAGAAGCCGCGCGGGTTCGCCAGGATGACGTGCATTTCTCCCTCCGGGAGACTAACCGCGAATCGAGTTACCTCAATCACCAAACGCCGCGAGGGACACGACCGCCGCCGGATGCCCGGAGACTGCCGCGTCCCTCGCTATCGTACGCTTCGATCCTTACTTCTTGAACTCGACCTTGGAGGCGGTGACGATCATCTTGTCGCCGTCTTTCTTCACGGTGCCCGTGACGGTTCCGTCCTTGGCGGCCGTGCAGATTTCCTTGTGGTACTTCTTGGTCGAAGCTTCGTCGAGCCAGTACACCTTGTCGCCGACTTTGATGACGGTGTGGCACTTGTCGGCCAGACCGAGGTCGCACTTGGCGCAGGTGATCTTGCCTTCGAGTTTCTCTTCCTTGGCCTTTTCTTCGGCGACGACTGGGGCGCCGACGAAGGCGAGCATCACGCCAGCGACGACAAAGGCGCTCAGAATCCGGAACATGAATAACCTCCAAGAGTGATGGAAGGGGAAACGGTCAGCCAACCGTCGGCTGCCGACACCCTCATTTGGTGAGCCTACGCAATATACGCGGACCGTCCAGCAATCGCAACCAACATCTTTCCCAAGTTACTGGCGGGGTCAAACATCGTCTGACCGTTCGATTACTTTGCACCGGCCTTCCGCTTGTCATCGTCATCGTCTTCGTCCGGCTTGACTTTCGGCAGAAAGAAAGCGGCACGGACCGGCGGCGGCATCACCGCGTCGCGACCCTTTACTGCCTTCCAGATGACCTCGTTGAACTTCAAGTCGTCTTCCTGATCTTCCTTCGCTAGGTTCGCTTTGCCGGACCACTCCGCTCCAAAGGCCCCGGCCAGGTTCACCGCCTTCATGTCGGTCTTCGGCACCTCGTGCGTGTACGCCGTCAGATCAGGCTTACTGGTAAACGAGTTATACATCGGCCGGGCCGCTAGATCGAACTGGCTCATCGGCTTCAATCCCAGGATCAACTCGATCGTCCGAAGTGTGCTCGACGTCGAGTACATCGTTGAGTCAACAAACTTGCGCTTCGTGTATGGCGAGATCACCAGGCACGGCGAGCGATGCGCATCGACATGGTCGGGGCCATTTTGCGCGTCGTCTTCGAGAACGAAGATTGCGGTCTCCTTCCAAAACTTGCTCTTGGAAATCGCTTCGACAACCATGCCGAGCGCGAGATCGTTGTCGGCGACGTATGCCGTCGGCGTCGGTACGCCGACCTTGGTGCCGGCCGTGTGGTCGTTCGGTAGTTTCAGAATCGACAGCTGAGGGAAGCCGCCCTCTTTCTCGAAGCGGTTCAATTCCTCAATGAAGCGCTCCGCACGCTTCACGTCGGGGTAGTCCATTTCAAAGCCGACGAACTTGGGATCAATGTGCCCTTCGAGCGCGGCGACTTTGGCCTTGGAATCTTCGTAGGTTCCATCGGCTTTCTTCTTGCCGTTCTCGGTCCACTCGCCGTAGGAGCGGTACGTCAACTTCGCTTCGGCACAGCGGTCCCAGATATAGCCGCCGCTCGGTCGCGCGGCGTAGTCGAGGTTGCCTTCGCTCGGATAACCGAAGCGGCCGCGCGGGCTGCCGCGATAACCGACCGGCCAGTATTTCTCGACGAAGTCCGTGGCATAGGCGCCCATCGACCACTCGTGGCCGTCGGCCGAAACCTCACCGTCCACATAGAAGTTGTCGAGCAACACGAACTCGGTCGCGAGCTTGTGATGATTCGGCGTGATCGCTTGCGGGAACAGGCAAAGTTCCTTCTCGCCGTTGCCCTGCGGTAGGTCGCCGAAGACTTGATCGTAGGTCCGGTTTTCCTTGATGATGTAGATCACATGCTTGATTGGGCTCGGGTCGCCGACCTTGCGCGGAATCGGATTGTCGACCTCAACGCCTTCGGCCGCGGCGCGCGGATCCGTCGGCAACGGACTGCACAAATACGCTTCCTTCGTGAGCTTGGCCAGCATCTCCGGCTTCGGCATATCGAGGACGCCGATCGTGCCCTTGAACAAGGCGCCGATGTATTCGGTGATCCCGCGACTCGGCTGATTGGGGTTCGGGCCATTGCGGTTGGGCTTGCCGGTGAGGCCCTTGCCGTTCGCCATGTAGAGCCGATTGTCGGCCGGGTTGAACCGCACCGACGTCGGATACCAGCCAGTCGGGATAAACCCGAGCGGCACCGCCTTGTCCGGGTCGGCCACGTTGAAGACGCTCAGGTTGTTGGCATCCGCGTTGGCGACGAGCAACAGATGAGCGTCGGGCACGAGCGTCAGGCTGTTTGGCGTATTGCCGTTCGGCGCGGTCGGGTACAGCGCACAGTTAATCGTCTGCGTGGCGTCGTAGTCCTTGGTGTCGAAGACGCTCACCTGCGTCGAGTTTGCACAGGCGACGAACAGGGCCTTCGTCTTCGGATCGAGCACCATTTCCGTCGGATGCGGCGCCGTCGGCAGACGTTTGACGACTTCGTTCTTCTCGAGATCAATGACGGCAACGTGGGCGTCGGCCCACAGGCTGACGTAGAGGCGCTTGCCATCCGGGTCGGGCAAGCAGGCGTACGGATGCACGCCCTTGTCGGCGATGCCGGTCTTCGCCTTTTCCTTGGCCCGCGGATCATCCTTCTCTTTGCGGCCATCCGGCGGGCTCGGCGGCTCGCCCTTGGGCGTCACCGCCTTTGGGGCTGGCTTCGCCTTACCGACCTGGATGACGGTCCGATTCTCCGGGTTCTCGACCGGCACCCGGACCACGATGTCGCCCCAGGTGCAGCACGCGAAGAGATCGCGGCCGGCCGCGTCCATCGCGAGCCCGCCGACCACGAGCTTCTCGCCGGCCCCCGCCAGGCTTATGACCTTGGGATTGCCCAGGAGCCCGCGGCCGAAGTCGAACTCGTGGACGGTCTCGTATTCGCCGCCGCTGGCGTAGAGCCGCCGGCCATCGGGCGAGAAGCAGAGACCGTAAAAGGCTTGATCGACGACAACGCGGCAGACGATCTTTTGCTTCGCCTTGTTGAGGTCCAGAATCAGGACCTCGTGTTCTTGCCAGCCGGCATGCAGAACGGCAAGATATTGCCCGCTCGGATGGAGCGCCAGATTGACGGGGAAATTCCCTACTTCGATCTGCTTACCCGCCGGCCGCAGCTTCCACTGGTTGGGAAGCTGAATCGACCCATCCGCCAGTAGACCGGGTAGAACGCGCGCCGGAGTGGTGGCGGCCCGGATCGGCGCGGGCGGCTCCTCCGGCGCCCTGCGCGTATCGAGCGACGCGAACAACGCGACGCACGTGCCAAATCCGACGACAAGCGCAAGGCGGGAGCGTGCGAGCATGGAAGTCTTTCAGAACAGAGGCTATCCGGTGATTATGCAGATTGTTGCGCGAGTGAGAATGAAGTTCCAGTGTGCTTGGATCAGCCGCGATACATGACACTCAGGAACGGTCGGGCAATCCACGGGGCCACGGCGAGAGTGCCGACCATGAGTCGGGTCGTAATGGGAAGGCGAAGCAGCGCGGCAGTCAAGCGGCAGACGAACTGTCGATGCGTGACATGCCGGCGATACGCACCACGCCAGCGATTGAGCAATGCCGGGTCCCATTGAACAATACCGCGATGAGCCAGCGGCGCGACCAACACTGCTCCTTCCAGGGCCCACGCCATTCCCTCGCCGGTGAACGGCTCGATGTAACCGGCCGCGTCGCCGACCACGAAGTGCCGATGGCCGCCAAGCGATGGTGCCCGACGGGTCAAATGGGGCGTTCCCTTCCAGTGGAGATCGGAAAGGTTCGGATACGGTGGAAACCCAGCTTCGCGGAGGATCGATTCTGCCAGCATGCCGATCCCGCCAGCCTGCTTGACGGCGATGGGATCGAGCGCTGCCGCCATATCGACGCGGCCATCCTCGACCATCGCCTGGCCGACGTATCCGGATCTTCCACATGCCATATAGATCGTGCCGGGTTCGTAACCGGGAACCGGCTTCGCAATCATGACACCAGCTCCGATGCGCGAGCCGGACGTCCAGGTGGTTACGGCTTGCGAATGCTCCTCGAGTGCACCCGCGAGTCCATTCGCGGCGAGGATGACTCGCCCCTCAACCGACGACTCGTGATTTGCTTGTCGAAGACGGACGGTACGCCGAGTTGACGAGCCATGAACGGGAAGTAGCGAGGCGCTCACGCCCGGCAAGAAAGCAACACCAGTCTTGATTGCCTCGCGAATCAACGTTGAATCGAAGGCTTCACGCGACACCGCAGCTCCCAGCGGTAACGGCAAGCGGGCGTGCTGGCTGTGACTGGCTAGCGTGAAGCGGGTGAGCGGAACTGCGCCGAGATTTTTCACCACATGGCCGAGGCCGATTCGCTGAAGAACTTGCAGAGACCGCGGATTCAGGCAACCGCCGCACACTTTGAATCGCGGAAACGTGGCACGATCAACAAGTAGGACGCGCGCTCCACGACGAGCGACCTCGCGAGCGGACATGCTGCCGGCCGGGCCGGCGCCGACGACGATGACGTCCCAAATCTGCCGGGCCGCTGCTGAGAGATCCACCGTCGGGTCGATGGTCAACGGCGTCTCCAGGAGAGCAGGTAGCGGAACGGGAATCGGCGTGCAACTCTTGCGCCCGACCATCCGGCTTTGTGGGCGAGAGCCAGGGCCTCGGCTTGCGTATACGCTCCTTCGACCGAAACGGGCCCGTCGAAATGAACGACCGGCGATCGGCTGAGCAAGCGCGTACCGATGTATGCTGCCCACCATCCCGGACGGTTTCGCGCCAGGTCGTTGACGAGTGCGAGCGATCCCGCGGCCTCACGCATCTTTCCGAGTACGGTAACCGCTTGCTCGTCATTCAAGTGATGCAGGAAGAGCGAGCACATCACCACGTCGTATCCGGTCGGAATTGGCTCCGCCAGCACGTTGAGCGAAAAGAAGGTGACGATCGCCTGCAAGTGCGCGGCCGTCTGGCGCGCGTGCTCTACCGCCAAGGGACTGAAGTCGCAGCCAGCGACTTCGAGCGGTATGCCGCGCCGCCGGGCGCGCAGCCAGAGCCGCGATGGAACGTCGCCGCCGCCGGTGGCAATGTCGAGCACGCGGACGGGTCGGGTGTCGCCGGCATTCCGTCGTTCAAGCGCGAGATCACGGATCGGCGGCCACAAGATCTTCGCCGAGTTGGAAATCCAGTTGACGCGCGCCAGATCGTTGAGCGCTTGATGGTGTTGGCCGGCATCAAGGCCTGGCTCGTCCATGATCTCGGGCTGGAGGTGGCGATGACGCAGATTTGGCATGCCGGTGGCCCAAGGTGAATGGTTCAAACGCGCTTTGCAACGAAACCGCCGCGTGAAACGAATCGAACCCGGGCCGAGCGCTCATGCCGCACACAGGGCACCATTTCGAGGGTTCTATGCGCTAGTATTTTGCACTGCGCGTTTTCAACCTATCTGCTCTGCTGGTAATGACCTGGGTCGAAAAAAGCGAGCAGAGATTGCCAACTACCCCTATGTGTTTGGCAATCTTAGTTGGCAATCTCTCCTTTTGAACGCAACGAAACCTGGCAAATTCTCTGCAAAGCCTTTCAAACAGGCATGGGCCAGCGGTCGCCGGTCGGGGCATCGTCGGGGACCGTCCCGTTGAAGAAGTACGCCTGCACTTCGCCAAAATGGTCGGCAATCGCAATTGCTTCGCGGCGGAAGTAGTCGGGGATGCCTTCGTATTCGTCGAGCCGGGCGAGCGCCGCGTCGTCGACAGCCCATAATTCACCGTGGACAGCCAGACCGCTCTGCCGATCGACGACGAGCCCCGGATGCCAGCCGATCCCATAGAGCCGATAGATCGGCACGGTTCGTGCCGGGCCGACGAAACGCTGTCCGGCGAGCAGGTGGTTGCTCTGCTCGCCGGATTTCAACGTGCCGTAAAAGAAGAGGACGGTCATCGCTTACTTCAGTCCATCGGGAATCCAATGATCGCTCCGGAATGGCGACGCCGGTAGGCCGGCCTTGTTCGCCAGGTTAGCGACGGGGAAATTCCTCCAGCCATATCTGACGGCAACAATCTTCTGCACCTTGTCGCTCGTCACGACGACGGTGTCGCCCTCAATGGTCGCCGTCGCGGGGTGGAACACCTTGTCGTCGCCGGCGACCGCGAAGCCGACGAGCTTGTCGTCGCCGCCGACATTCTCGGCGCCGGCCATCGAGAACTTCTCGGACACTAGCCCGCCGCCGATGTGATCAAACGTTACGATCGCCTTGTTGCCGTCGGCCTTGAATGACTTATAGGCCGGCCCGCTGAACTCGACTTTCTGGCCGTAGTCGTTAGCCAGCGCCAGCAACGCGAGCCGTGCGCCGGCCGGCTCCTTCTTCTGCGGGTGGATGTCGCCGAGGTCGCCCGCGTCAGTGATGACCGCCACGCCCGCCTTCTTGACTTTCTCGGATGCGACGGCTTGCGCTTCCCGCAAGAAAGCCCAGTTGTCGCCATCGGGTTTGCCGGCGTTGAAGGGAGCAAGCTGCACGCAATAAAACGGGAAGTCGCTGCCCCAGCGATTTCGCCAATCCGCGATCATCGCGGCGTAAAGTGTTCGATATTCGATCGGCTTGCCGGCGTTCGATTCGCCCTGATACCAGATGCCGCCCTTGATCGCGTACGGCAACAGCGGATGAATCATGCCGTTAAAAAGCGTCGAGCCATCGTTTGGGCTGGTGCCCGGTTCGCTCGGCATACCGGGCTGACGCGGCGCCGGCTTGCCAGCCGCCTTCGCTTCTTCCGCGGCGACTTTCCACTTGGCCATCGCCTCTTCGTGTTGCGCTTTGACCTTGTGCGGGTCCCAGTTCTTGCGCCGTGTTTCGAGATCGTCCACGTAATACTTCAATCCGGCATCCGCACTGAGCACTTCCCGGCTCGTCCAGGCCTGGGCCGGCGTGCCGCCCCAGCTGGTGTGGATGATGCCGACCGGAACCTTCAACGCAGCCTGCAAGTCGCGGCCGAAATAGTAGCCAACCGCGGTGAACATGGCGGCGTTCTCAGGGGCGCTTGGCAACCACTTGGAAAACTTGTCGTTCGGCGGCTTCGGGTTGAACCCGGCTTGGGGCGTCGGCACGGCGAACTTCGGGACGGTGAAAACCCGGAGGTTTGGGTTGGCCGAGTTCTTGATCGCCTCGGGGCCGCCGCCTTTTGGGCAGGCCGCCAGCGTCCATTCCATATTCGACTGCCCAGACGCAACCCAGACCTCGCCCACGGCCACGTCCTTGAACATAGCCGCATTCGGCTTCTCTTTGCCCTTTGGATCGCGTTTCGGTGTGGCTCCGCGGATCGTCAACACGCCGTCAGTTCCCGCAGGAAATGCGGACAATTTGATCATCCACTTGCCTTCTTGATCCGCCTTGACCGAGCCGCCCTCTTCTCGCTTGCCGTCGCTGGTTTTCACTTCCAAATGAACATAGACCTCTTCGCCGGCATCCGCAGTGCCCCAGACGGGCAAGGGAGTGCCACGCTGCAAGACCATATGGTCCGAGAACAGCGCGTGCGGTTTGATTTCGGCGGTCGCCGGCACGGCAAACACGAGCGCGCCAAGCAGGGCGGCGAAACGAAAGCGGGACATGGTGGGTAAGACTCCGGAGAGAAATCCGCGGGTGGGACCGATACCGTAACGAAAACTCGGCCCCGGATCAACAACTGCGCTTATAATTTCCCCGAGTCAATGCGGCTGGAATTCAAAGGTCACCCCCATGAAGATGCGCTTGCTCGCCCTGCTGGCCCTGGCCGTCGGCGCCGCTACCCTGGCTGCCGATGAACCGAACCCTTACGCGAAGGCTAAGGTCGGCGACTACGCGACGTTCAAGATGACGACCAAGGTGGCCGGCATTCCCGTTGAAGGAACGCTGACGCAGACGGTGACAGCCGTCGTTGAAGGCAAGGAAGTGACAATCGCGGTTTCCGGGATGCTCGGCAATCAGGATATCCAGGGCAAGGTCCCGGATATGAAAGTCGATCTCACCAAGCCATTCGACCCAACCAAGCCGGCCGGCCCAGTGTCGCCGGGTACGTCGATGACGGCGGAAAAAGTGAAAGAGGACAAGGAGCGCATTGAGAAACTCAAGGTTGCCGGCACCGAATACAGCGCCAAGGTGGAAACGTACATGCTGAAGGTGAAGGCGGGCGGCATGGACTTCCCGGCGCGCATGAAAATCTGGCAGGTCAAGGAAGTGCCCGTCCCGATGGCGAAAATGGAGATGATCGCGGACGTGGCCGAGCAGCGGCTGGAGATTGTGATGGAACTGACGGAGTCCGGTAATCGACCGCCGGAGAAGAAGGACCCGAAGGATGCGAAGGAGCCCGCCAAGGATGCGAAGGAAGTTCCCGATCCGAAGAAGCAGTAGCCCGCCCGGTTCTGGCCCAGCGGTTTCCGTGTGACGGCGCCGCTCACTCCCACACCCGGGGGCCAGGACCAAAATAAAGTCGGCCCGTTCTGCGGGCCGGGGCGGGACGCCGGGTGGTCGTCTGCCCCAACCTCCGGAGAAGTCTCATGAAGATTCGCCTGTTCGCTGCGCTGTTGATTGCCGTCGCTCCCGTTGCCGCCCGCGCGGCCGATGAGGAGAACCCGTACAAGAAGGTGAAGGTCGGCGAGTTCGCCACCTACAAGATGACCACCAAGGTCATGGGAATGGCCATCGAGGGATCGATCACCCAAACAATCTCGGCCAAGGATGACAAGGAAGCCACGCTGAAAGTGACCGGCAAAGTCAACGGCATGGACATCCCGGCCCAGGAGCAAAAGATTGACTTGACTAAGCCTTACGATCCGACCAAGGCAGCCGTGCCCGTCGGAACCGAGGCCAAAGTCGAGAAGCTGAAAGACGGGAAGGAGAAGATCAAGGCTGGCGGCAAAGAGTACGACTGCAAGTGGGAAACGTACAAGGTCACCGGTAAGGCGATGGGCATCGAGATGTCGGCCGAGGTCAAGGTATGGCAGAGCAAGGATCTGCCGCTGCAAATGGTCAAGATGGAAATGACCGCCGAGGCCGCCGGTCAGAAGATCGAAATGGAGATGGAGTTGACGGAGACGGGCAGTAAGGCCGACTGACTCAAAAGGGTATGGGGTATGGGGTATGGGGTATGGGGTATGGGGTATTTGGAGGTATGGGTTTGATACCCTATCCCCCA
>DATANR010000481.1:0-26867 GCA_036266155.1 Gemmataceae bacterium
GGTTGTCGTGCCAGGTGCGGGCGGTCACGAGGTTGCCGCTGACGACGACCTCGCTGTCGAAGTAGGTGCCGCCGAATGCTTCGATGTCGAGCTTGCACTTGGCGACCGTCGTCGCTTCGCGATCCTTGAGCACGCCGGCGGCGGCGAGGATTTCGATGCCGTGACAGACCGACGCGACCGGCTTGTCCCATTCGAAGAACTGTTGCGTCAGGCGCAGCAAGTCGGCGTCGTAGCGCAGATATTCAGGCGCCCGGCCGCCGCTGATGACCATGCCGGCACACTCCGCGACGGAAACGTCGCGAAAGGCCACGTCCGCGGCCAGGTGATAGCCCGCCGTTTCCCGCGTGATGTCCCAGCCGGGCGGCCTTTCGTGTTGGACGAGATGGTAGACGCGTTTCTCAGGCCCCGCGACGCGGACCGGAAAACCCTCTTCTTTCAGGCGGAAGAGCGGATAGAAGGTATCGAGCACCTCGGCCGCGTCGCCGATCACGAGAATGATGGCGCCCTTGTTCACAATTGGCTCCGCGACGTAGTTTGAGTGAAGGGGGATTGTATCCGTGACCGTTCCCGTGGTGACCGTCGAATTCCTGGGTATGGCCCGTCATCGGGCCGGGCGGAGCGAGTTGTCTGCCGCGGGCCGAACCGTCGCCGAGTTGCTGGTCGCCGTCGTTCGCGCATGCCCAAAGCTCGGCGGCCTGTTCACGGAGTCGGGAGCGGTGTCACGCCAGTTCCTCATTTCGATTGACGGCCAACGTTTCACGGACGATCCCAACGAAGTCATTCCCACGGGCTGCCGCCTTCTAATCTTTGGGGCCGACGCGGGAGGCTGACGATGTTCGGCTACCATAGTTGTTACCTGCGAATCGACGTGGCCAACGGCTACGCGAAACGGCGTCCGCTCGATGCCGGCGTGTTGCGTCAGTTCATTGGCGGGGTGGGTCTGGGAACGTGGCTTTTGCAAACGGAGAACAGGGCTGGCGTCGATGCGCTCGATCCGTCGGCCGCGATCGTGTTCGCCTTCAGTCCGCTCGTCGGCACGCCGTTGACGACCTCGGCCAAGTTCGCGGTCGTCGCCAAGTCGCCGCTGACCAATCGGCTCAATGATGCCCTGTCGTCGTCGCACTTTGCGTTGTCCGGCAAGAAGACCGGGGCCGATGCGCTGGTCATCGTGGGAAGAGCCGAGCAACCCGTCGTGATTGTTATTGACGATGGCGTCGTGCGGCTGGAACCTGCCGGCGATGTGTGGGGATTGCCGACGCACGAGGCGGCCGCACGACTGAAAAAGCGATTTGGTCCCGACTACCATGCGGCCGTCATTGGCCCGGCCGGCGAACGGCTGGTCAAGTTCGCGACCATCAGCCACGACAATCGACACGCGGGTCGCGGTGGACTCGGGGCGGTTCTTGGATCGAAAAACGTAAAGGCCGTTCTGGTCCGCGGCACCCAACACACGACGGTCGCCGATCCAAATCGCGTCGTCGCGGCGGCGCGAGAATTGTCGCGCCAGTCTTTTGGACCCGCAACGGCGAAGTACCGCGAACTCGGCACGGTGTCCAATTTGCTGACATTCAATCGGCTCAATGCACTGCCGACGCGGAACTTTCAGACCGGGTCATTTGAAGGCGCCGAAGCGATCTCGGGCGAAGCGCTCAACGCAGGCCGGCGGTTGGCCCGGTCTTCATGTGCCGCGTGCACGATCGGCTGCGAACACATTTACCAGACGCCGAACGGGCAGGGCGTGCGACTCGAATACGAGAGCCTATTCGCGCTCGGCTCACTCTGCGGCATCTCGGATCCGGATGCCGTCCTGCAAGCAGCGCAATTGTGCGATGAGCTGGGCATGGACACGATTTCCGCGGGAGCCACGGTCGCGTTTGCGATGGAGTGTTCGGAGCGCGGATTGCTGTCGAAAACAAAACTTCGATTTGGCAATGCCGCCGCGATGATCGATACGCTACGGCGAATCGCGGCCCGCGAAGGCATGGGCGACTTGTTGGCGGAGGGCACGCGAAGGGCTGCTGCAACCATCGGGGGCGATGCGCCAAACTTTGCCCCGCATGTCAAGGGGCTGGAAATCCCCGGTTACGAGCCGCGTGCCCTGCAAACGATGGCCCTCGGTTTCGCCGTCGGCTCGCGCGGCGCCGATCATAATCGCTCGGGGGCTTACGAGGCCGATTTTTCAACGAAGGTGGATCGACTTCACGGTTCCGATGAATCGGCGAAATGGGCGGTCGATACGGAGGACCGGGCGGCGCTGATCGACTCGCTCATCCTGTGCAAATTTCTGCGCGGCGTGTTTGACGATTTGTATGCCGAGAGTGCGGCGCTTTTGGAAGCCGTCACCGGGTGGAACGTAACCGGCGCAGAGCTTCGCCACACGGCCGTGCGAATCGTAACGGCAAAAAAGCTATTCAACATGCGTGAAGGATGGACGCCCGCTGAGGATACACTTCCGCAGCGCATGTTGGGCGAATCGCTGACCTCCAGCGCTGGGATGCCGATCGGCCTGCCTTCAGAACGGCTTCACGGAATGATTGCGGCCTACTACGAGAAACGAGGTTGGACCGCCGACGGTTACGTGCCGGCCACGCAGACGGACCGTTTGGGCCTCACAACCTTCGCGCGGGGGAGTTGATCCATGGCGCAACAAGCTGGCGGCATTGTGTTGTGCGGGGGGAAGAGCAGCCGCATGGGGCGCCCGAAGGCATGGTTACCGTTCGGCGACGAGGTCTTGCTTCAACGAGTCGTACGCGTGCTCAGCGACGTGGTGCACCCGATCGTCGTCGTCGCGGCCCCGGATCAAGAGGTCCCGCCGTTGCCGGCCGATGTTGCGTTAGTTCGCGATGATAACGAGTTCCTGGGCCCGCTCAACGGCCTTGCCGCCGGCCTGGCGGCGCTGACGGGGAAGGTTGAAGTGGCCTACATGTCCTCGTGCGACGTGCCGTTCTTGCGCTCGGCATTTGTTCGACGTGTCATCGAATGCATTGGCGAGAATTCCATCGGTATCCCCGAGACCGATGGCTTCAGGCATCCCTTGGCCGCCGCGTATCGCGTCGACATTTTGCCGTTGGTTCTGGAGTTGTTAGCTGCCGGGCAACGGCGGCCGGCAGCCCTGACTGATCGATCGCCCACCCGAACCCTATCGCGCGCCGACTTTCACGAGGTCGACCCGGATCTCGAATCGCTGCGCAACGTCAATACGCCCGAGGACTATGTTGCCGCGCTCAATACTGCAGTTCCTCGGCCCGCTCCTTGAACCCGGCCCGGACGTCGGCATTCATCAAGACGATCAAGCACCAAAGACCGACGCAGGCAAGGGCCATGATTAGGGCCGCGATCAGCATCCCGGCCGGTCCCCACCACATGACTACCTTATAGCCGATCATGATGCCCTTGGGCACGTAAATGATGAGCGCCATGATCGATCCCACGATGGCCCAAGGATAGCTACTTACCTCGTGCATTTTGGACGCCCCGAAGCACATGATGCCGCCAAACGCGAATATCAACGTTGCCTCAAGCATCATGTCCACCCGCGGACGAATGAACGGCCGAATGGGGTTGGCTTCACAGAAAATGATCGGCCATATGGCCAGGATGAAATTGAACGTGGCCACAATGCAGCTAAACAACCCGAGCCGCAGAAGCCAGTTGGCCGGAATGACCGTCCGGAACATGGCCGGGCCGATGGTGCTCTTGGCGAACTTGTCGCGCAAGCTGCCAAGGTGGATCTCCGGCTTGACCTCGTCTTCGCCTTCCTTGATGACCGCATACGGCAAGCCGTCGTCGCCGTCATCTTCCTGGTGCGGCCTGGCCGCGGGCTTCTTGAGCCCGGCGACCGCGTATCCCTCTTCGGCCGGCTCTTTCTCCGGCTCGTCGTCGGCCATTGCGCGCGCCGGGAACACCGCCTCGCACTTGGGACAACGGATCTTTTTCCCCGGGGCAATCGCCTCGGCCCGGCGCAGGACGGCTTCACATTCGGGGCACTGGTACTTCGGCATGGGAGGACCTTCGGACGTGCCGGCTCATTCGCTTCTGGATACTGTACCGCTTCCGGCCGGCTTCTGCCAGACGCCGATCGACGCCGGCTGGCCAAGAACCTCCAACTCAAGCTGCCGCGTCGGTTGCCAACGCAATGGCTTGATCGCTTCCCGCAGCACGTCGGCCTCGCTCACCAGGAGAACCACGCGACCGCCAGGCTTCAGCACGCGGTTGCTTTCGCGCATTGCCGCACGATAGAGGGGGCCGATTTCTTCGGGAGACGACATTTGCTTACCAAACGGAAGATTGCACACGACGCGATCGACGCTCTCGCGAGCGAGCGGCAAGCGCGTCGCGTCCCAATGAGTAAGCAGTGCCGGGCCCACACGCTGCAAATTGGTCTCGGCCGCCCGCAGCATGTTCATGTCGCGATCGCCGCCCCAGGTCTCGATCCGGCCGGCCTTGCGCATCTTGCTAAGCTCGATCTGCTCGGCGATGATTGTTCCCGCGCCGCACATCGGATCGAGTACGATTTCGCCGGGCCCGGCGCCGGCAAGTCGGACCATCGCCCCTGCGACCGTCGGCCGCAACGACGCCGGTTGATGTTCGACCTTGTAAGCCCGATGCCGCATCAGCTTGTCGGAGAGCCGCACGCCGCAAACGGCAGTTCGCCCGCGGATAATGAGCCAAATCTCGACGGACGCGTTCTCCTCGGCCGGTTGCCACGACGGCGGAAAGACGCCGCCGAGGCCTTGCGCCATCGCCTGTCCCGCATCCATACGTCGATAGCCATGCGTGCCACCCATTTGTGTGACGAGCCGATAGCTCGGCTTGCCCTTCGGCTTCGGCCGGATCGCGTGATGCAGACTGAGCAGATGCTGCCAGTCGCTCTCCTTCGTGGTCCACTGGCGAATCGACTTGAGGTCGTCGGCCTTGTACGTCAGCGAGTCCGTGCCCCACGCAAGCAGAAAAACATCGTCGCAGGTTCGCAGCCGGAGAAGATCTGGCCCAATCTCGGGCACACGGAAGACGACGATGCCCTTGTCGGCCTTCTTGACGTCGCCGCCCAAATCGCGTGTGATCTCGTCAGCCGCGACGGCTTCGAGGCCGGTCGGCACGGTGGCAAAGCAAGCGGGGGTTTCGCGCTCGGCGCGACGGGACCTGGACATGATGTGCGGGAAGCGAACGCGCTAGCCCATCAACTCCTTCACGAGGGCGGCGATCAACGTCAAATCCTTCTTCGCCATGAGATGGTCAATGCGCTGCTGCGGCACCTCGAGTTTCTGCATCGTCGCCGCGGCCGATTCCCAGAGCTTGTCCTTCTTCTTACCCTCGGCCAAATACAGATCGGTGACCAGTTCCGACAAGCGTTGCAGCTGAATCTTGTCGAGGTTGCGGTAGTACCGCTTGATGATTCCTTGCTGATGCCGGGAGTAGTTCTCGAGCATGATTCCCCTGCCATCCGTGCGGGCCGATACAATCGCTTACCATACCCCGTCGCGAGCCAATCTCCAACCCATGCGTGCCGTCGTTCAACGCGTTCGCTCGTGCCGTGTCGTCGTGGAAAGCGAAGTCGTCGGCGAAATCGGTCCCGGCTTGCTCGTCCTGCTCGGCATCCACACGAGCGATACGATCGACCACGTGCGCTGGCTGGCGGACAAGATTGTGAACCTGCGCATCTGCGAGGACGGGCAGGGCAAAATGAACGTCAGCGTCGCCGACGCGGGCGGCAGCGTACTTGTGGTCAGCCAATTTACTCTGTATGGCGACTGCCAAAAGGGCCGGCGCCCGAGCTTTATCGACGCCGCCCGCCCCGAAGTCGCGGAGCCGCTTTACGAGGCGTTTGCGAACGCAATTCGCCTCCACGGTGTTGCTGTCGCGACGGGCAGATTCGGGGCAGACATGCAGGTGGAACTGGTGAACGATGGGCCGGTGACGCTCGTGGTTGACACGCCGGCCTCATAGCTTCAGTATCACCGATTGCACCCAGCCAAATGTGCCTTCATAGCGCGTTTGGTTGACGGTTGACGACATTCCCCTTAATATCCACCCCTGAACAGTCTACTCTCCTTGCCGACGCGAATTCCCTTCCGGGCGAACAACATGAATTCGATGCGTTCCATCCGCCGGCCCCTGGCCGTCAGCGGATTCATCCTGGTTGCGGTCTGCCTGACGATCGGCTGCAACCGCGGCGGCGAGCGGCGGAGCCGGGGCGCAACTACCGAGACATCCGGCAAGACCGATACCCCGGTCGCAACAAAGCCAATTCAGCCGACGCCGAGCGGCGGCGACCCGAAAGTCATCAAGATCTGCTCCAGCTTGCCACGGACTGGCAGCGCCAAGGCTCAGACCGACGCCATCGTAAACGGCATTCGGATGGCCTTCGACGAGGCGGGGAACAAGGTCGGCGACTTCACGATCAAATACGAAGACCTGGACGACGCCACCGCGGCTGACGGCAAATGGACGGCCGAACGCGAGACGGCCAACGCCAACAAGGCGATGCAGGATCCGGACGCGATGGTCTACATTGGGCCGTACAACTCGGGCGCGGCGGCCGTCTCAATGCCAATCTTAAACGAAGGCCGCTTGCTCATGATCTCGCCGGCCTGCACCGGCGTTGGACTCACCAAGAAGGGCGGCGAGCCGGGCGAACCGCAAAAATATCGCCCGACGGGAACGTTGAATTTCACACGCGTTGTTCCCGCGGACGATATTCAAGGACCGGTCGGCGCCGAATTCGCCAAGTCAATCGGAGTGAAAACGATTTACATCCTCGATGACAATGAGGTCTACGGCAAAGGCCTGGCGAACCTATTCCGCGAGGTTGCCGAAGAGCTGGGCATGAAAGTGGTGGGTAAGCAAGAGAGCATCGATTATAAGCAGTCCGACTTCCGCACGCTGATGGCCCGCATCAAGAATGAGCACAAGCCCGATGCGATCTACTTCGGTGGCACGTCGCAGACGGGCGCGGGCCAGATCGCCAAAGACATGGTGGCCGAGGGGCTCGGCGAAACCACCTTGATCGTACCGGACGGCTGCTTCGAGGCCGCCTTCATTCAGGCCGCGGGCGCCAATATTTTCAAGACGCTCAAATGCTATGTGACTTTCGGTGGTCTGCCTCCCGAGAAGCTTGATGGCAAGGGCAAGGAATTCGTCGATCGCTACAAAGCCAAATTCAAGACGATGCCAGAAGGTTACGCGGTGTATGGTTACGAAGCCGGCTTGATTGCCATTGAAGCGATCAAGCGTGCGAACAAGAAAGATCGCGTGGCCATCACTGATGCGTGCCTGGCCATCCGCGATTTCGACAAGGGCGCGCTCGGGAAATGGTCTTTCGATGCCAACGGCGATACCACCGCCAGCACACTTTCAGTTATGAAAGTAGAGAACGGTGACTTTGCCTTTGTTAAGCTGTTCAGTCGACAAAAATAGTAGTGTTAACGGAAGGGCATCGCGAGGCGATGCCCTTCGCGTTTTGACGTGCGACATACCCAGGGACAAACCTCGTGCCCCTTGACCTGTTCGCCGCGGCCCCGGCTGGGGGTCTGGACAATTTCCTTCAATACTGCGTCCAGGGTCTCCTCTTTGGGGCGCTCTTCGCTCTGATTGCGCTCGGCTACACGATGGTTTACGGCATCATCGAATTGATCAACTTCGCGCATGGCGATTTGTTCATGCTCGGCACATTCATGGGATTGACAGTGCTTTCGGCTCTGGGAATCAGTGTGAGCACGGCGGCGGCGGCCAACACCGGTCTGACGGTGCTGGCCGTCTTCCTCATGCTTCTGATCGTACCTACATTTTGTGCGGGACTTAATTGGTCTGTCGATCGCGTCATTTACAAGCCATTGCGCAATGCGCCACGATTGGCGCCGCTGGTTTCCGCCATCGGTGTGTCGTTCGTCTTCATGAATTTCGGGCTTTTCTGGAATGGAGCGATTTACGAGGACGATCGCCCCGTGCCCGCCGCATCGCCGCGAGCATTTCCGGACCTGGTTCCGCTCAGAAACCTGCTGCCGGAGGACGCCGGCATGCGTTTCACAACCAAGGACGTGATGGTGGTGGCGATCACATTGCCGATCATGATCGCATTGACGTTGTTTGTTAAGCGTACGAGCCTCGGCAAAGCAATGCGCGCAACGGCACAGCACCCGACGGCCGCCCGTCTCATGGGCATCAATGTCGATCGCGTAATTGGTGCAACCTTCTTGATCGGCGGCGCCCTGGGCGGTGTCGGCAGCGTGATGTATGCGCTTTACATCAATACGACGAGTTACCAGGCCGGCTTTCAAATGGGCCTGTACGCGTTTACCGCAGCCGTTCTTGGCGGAATTGGCAATATTCCCGGCGCGGTACTTGGTGGACTCGTGATCGGACTGGTACGTTCTCTGGGCAGCGTTTATGTGGGTGAGACATGGAATAGCGCTCTTATCTTCGCCATCCTCATCTTGATTCTGGTGTTTCGGCCATCGGGCCTACTCGGCGCACGAACGCGGGAGAAGGTATGAAGACCATTCTCCAACGCGTACCGTGGCTGTGGATGATGTTTGTCCTGGCCGTCGCCTATCCGATATTGCCGGGGCTCGACAAAGAGGTATTCGAAATCACGGGCCAGCCCGTTGGCAGAGTTATTGCGACGATTTTCATTTCTGCCATCCTTGCTCTCGGCCTCAACGTCGTTGTTGGCAACGCGGGACTGCTGCATCTGGGAATTGGCGCATTTTTCGGGTTCGGAGCTTACCTCACCGGCATCATCATGGTGCGGGAATACCCATTCCAACGTGAAATCGCGCCGGTGGCAGCGTTCTTCTTGTGCGTCGCAGTTTCAACAATAGGCTCCGCGCTGCTCGCCGTGATATTGAGCGGCCCCGTGCTGCGACTGCGCGGCGACTATTTCGCGCTCGTGACGCTTGGGTTTGGCGAAGTCGTGCGTTTCACACTTCGCAATCTCGAAGAAGTGACGGCCGGTACGAAAGGTCTGAAGCCAATTCCATCGCCCTGGACTATGGATGTTGACTTTGCTTGGAACTATCGCGGATACTACTTCCTCACACTCACATTCCTGACAATTGTCATCTTGCTACTTCGCAACCTGGAACGGTCCGCGATCGGACGGGCGTGGGTCGCTCTGCGTGAAGATGAGTTGGCTGCCGCCAGCATGGGGTTAAATGTCGCTCGCCTGAAGTTGGGTGCAATCGCACTCGGTGCTGGCTTGGCGGGACTGGCCGGCTGCTTGTTCGCCTATGTACTGCGCAATACGTCCGATCCTGATCAATACGGCTTCAACATTTCAATCATGACGCTGTGTTGCTTGATCCTTGGCGGCGTTGGCAATCGCACGGGCGTTATTGTTGGAGTGGTTCTAGTGTTTGGCTTCGACAACTTGTTGTCGCCCATCATGGATAGTTATCTCCAGCGCCAGCTTTTCGCAGTGGCTGATCCTGCTGGCGATGTGCGCGTCTTCGGCGGGCGGATCGGCAACACCGGTTCGCCGTACTTGAATTTCTCGGGCTGGCGATTGGCCGTCTTTGGGCTCGCCCTCATCTTCGTCATGCGCTTTCGTCCGTCGGGCTTGATTCCCGCCCGCCGCGGGTCGACCAAGGAGTCCTGACGCGTGGCCATCTTGCAAGTCGAACAAGTGACCATGCGATTTGGCGGCCTGACAGCCGTCAACAAGGTGGACATTGCGGTCCAGCCCGGACAGATCTTCTCGGTCATCGGCCCGAATGGCGCGGGTAAGACGACGCTCTTCAACGCGATCACCGGTATCTATCACCCGACGGAAGGACGAGTGCGGTTCAACGGAAAGGAACAATATCGTCCGCTGACGTGGAAGAACCTGGTCGCCTTTGGGCTCGTCGGAGTGTTCGTCGCGGTCTTGGGCTTCATCGCAGTCGTCGACGTCGATCGCCTATGGCTCTCGACAATTAAGCGGCAAATGGCCGACATTTTTGCCGAGGAAGAAAACCTGCCGGCAAGCGAAAAGGGCACCATTCTGTTCGATTGGCAAGATGCAATAGAGGATGCCGTCGCATTCATCAATGCCGAGCCCGCGGTCGAACGACGGAGCACGGCGAAGGGGTATACCTGGCGTGTTGTGTCCGCGGACGGCGAGACGTTGTCGCGAACCTACACGAATCCTGACATTGCGTGGCGAGTGCGCGATTCGATCCAAGACGACGATTTGAAGCGAGCGTCGTCGGCTCGAGGCTGGCGCGTCGAAACTCCCGAAAAGGACTTGGTCTTCGCCGGTGATGATGAAATGTATCGCATGTGGGAGGAGAGCATTGCCAAGATGCATGCATCCCAGCCGCGCAAACGAATGAAATTATGCATCGCAATGATCGTGGGTCTGGCGATTGGCGTTTTGGGTTCATTCGTCGTTTGGCGGCGCTCGCGACGGACGACCGACTTCATCGCGCTGGGCGGGATCGCTCGGACATTTCAGAACATTCGTCTCTTTCAGAACATGACCGTAATGGAAAACGTCCTGATCGGCATGGATCGCGAGTTCTCCGGCAACATTGCTTTTATGGCGTTGCGAGCCCCCAGGGTTTATTCAGAAGAAAAGTCGCTGAGCGCAAAGGCCAATGAGCTGCTCGAATTCGTCGGCCTCCCCGGCCGCGGCGAACGCCTCGCCAAGAACCTCCCGTACGGCGATCAGCGCCGGTTGGAGATTGCCCGTGCCATGGCTTGCAATCCAAAGCTGCTCTTGCTCGACGAGCCGGCGGCCGGGATGAATCCGAAAGAGACCGGCGACTTGATGGGGCTCATTCGGCGGATTCGCGATCGCGGCATCACGGTGCTGCTCATCGAGCACCACATGAGCCTGGTCATGGGCATCTCGGATCGCATTGCCGTGCTCGATTACGGCGTGAAAATCTGCGAGGGTACGCCGCAAGAGGTGAAGTGCGATCCGAAGGTGATCGAAGCTTATCTCGGCAAGGAGGAGGTCAACTGATGGCCGTCCTCCTCAATGTTGCCGAGTTGCACGCCGGCTATGGGCCAATTGAAGTGCTTAAGGGCATCTCGATCACCGTCAACGAGGGCGAGATTGTCACCGTCATCGGCGCGAATGGAGCCGGGAAAACAACGACGCTCATGACCGTTTCCGGCTGTGTCAAGGTGCGTGCCGGAACGGTGACCTTTAAGGGCGAGAACCTGACCGGCGTACCAGCCCACGAGATTGTTCGCCGCGGGCTGGCCCAGTCGCCTGAGGGACGCAAGATTTTTCCGCGTTTGACGGTCCTCGAAAACCTGGAGATGGGCGCATTTACGCGGACCGACAAGCAGGGCATTCGTGAAGATATCGATAAGGCGTATCAGTATTTCCCGATCTTGAAGCAACGGCATAAGCAGCTTGGCGGAACGCTCTCGGGCGGCGAGCAGCAGATGCTGGCAATCGCACGGGCCCTTATGTCGCGGCCGAAGTTGCTACTGCTCGACGAGCCGTCGCTTGGCTTGGCTCCGTTGATTGTGTTGAAGATCTTTGAAGTGATCCGCGAACTCAACCGCGATGGGATGTCGGTTCTCCTCGTCGAGCAGAACGCCCGGCTGGCGCTCAAGCTCGCTCACCGTGGTTACGTCATGGAGACCGGCGCAATCACCGTGACCGACCGGGCCGAAGTCTTGCTCAATGACCCGCGCATCCAGGCCGCCTATCTCGGCGAATAACCCCTCCGCATGAACATCACTCGCGTCGAGACGATCCCACTTACCGTTCCAGCCGGCCGTGGCCGCGTGTCGTTGACTGACCCGGCGCCGGTGCCGACGTCGCTCGTGGCCGTTCGGTTGCACACGGACACGCCGCACATTGGCCTTGGGTTTGCCACAGTCGTCGCCGGCAGTAGGGCGCTGCAATCACTCCTCGACATTGACCTGGCTCCGATTGTGGTTGGCGAAGACCCAACGGAATCCGAACGGCTCTTTGCCAAGGCTCAGGGCCGCTTTCGTTCGACGGGCTGGGCGGGCTTGGCGGCTCGCGCCTATGCAGCGATCGACATCGCGCTCTGGGATTTGAAGGCGAAGGCCGCGGGGTTGCCGCTCTTTCGCTTGCTCGGTGCGAGCCGCACGTCGGCTGCGTATTTCGCTGGCGACTTGGCGCCTCTCGGTATGGACGCACACCAGACGATCAAATCGGCCACGCCGTTAATCGAACAGGGAGTCTTGGGCGTCGCTGTCGATGTGGGTGGCAGTGAGGTGCAAGTCGACGCCGACCGCGTGCAGCAGATCCGCGATGGCATCGGCGAATCGGCGTGGCTCGGCATCTCGGTCGACGGCCGTTACGACATCGGCACGGCGCTTGCGATGGCTCACTTTTACGAGGAGGACGTCGGTATCGACTGGATCGATTCGCCGTTGCCGGCCGAAGATCGCATCGGCTATCAACGGCTCGCGGAGCGGATGGAAGTGCCTCTGGCGCTCGGGTCGAGCTTCGACGATCGCGATTCTTTTCGTCGGTGCCTGGAGGCCGGAGCGATCCGCGTCTTGCGACCTGATCCGCTACGACTCGGCGGGATCACGCCGCTCTTGAAGATTGCGGCGCTGGCCGATGCCTTCTCGGTTTCCGTCGTCCCCTATCGGTTGCCGGAGATCGGCGTTCACTTGGCGTGCGGATTGCCCAACGTGCCGATGGCCGAATGGGGCTCGTGGCTCGCGCCGATCGTTGCCGAACCGATCGTTCCGCGCGACGGCAAGCTCGTGCCGCCCGATCGACCTGGGCATGGCTTCGAATTGAACCCAGACTCGGCCGTACGCTGAACGCCGTGCGGATTGGTCTGCTGAGCCGTCTCTTGCTGTCGGCAAATCGATTCTGCTAGAATGCGCTGAGAATCCGCCGGGCTTCGCAGGATGTGCTCATGAAGTGCCAGCAATGTGCCAAGGTCGCGACACTTCAGATCACTGAAGTCCTCAGCGAAGGCAATTTCGAGGAATTGCATCTCTGCGACGAGTGCGCGCAAAAGTACTTGTTGGAAAGCGTGCCGAAAAAAAAGAAACTTGATGGCCGCGATTCCTCAGGGTCGCCGGACAAACAATGCGAGCACTGTGGGACGAGGTTTGTCGATTTCCGCAACTCGGGACGCCTCGGTTGCCCGCACGACTATCAGGCGTTTCAAGCCGAGCTTTTGCCGTTGCTCGAGAGCATTCATAGTTCGACCCGGCACACAGGCAAGACGCCGCGGCGGCCTTCGCATCGGGTGCGCTCGCAAGAACTTACCCGGTTGCGCAAAGATTTGCAGAGAGCGATCACGAGTGAGGCGTATGAGGACGCGGCGGCGATTCGCGACCGCATTCGGCGACTGGAAGAGGGGTAGTCGCAATCGAATGGTGTGGGCGAACGTTTCTTTTGGATTTGGCCGGGGCAGTCGCATGAAATGTCAGTTTTGCTCGAAGCCGGCCACCATGCACTTGATGCATACGGTCCAGAAAAAGACACGGGAGATGCATCTGTGCGATGCGTGCGCCCGCGAGATGAACTTGTTGCCGGAGTCGCCGCAGGAACTCAATGTGCCGGCCGTGTTGCAGTTGGTCATGTCGCATTCGCAGGCACCGGCCCGATCGTCGCCGGGCGATGCCGTTTGCCCAGAATGCGGGACCCCATACGCTCACTTCAAGGCCCAGGGCCGACTCGGCTGCCCACACGATTACGAGGTGTTTCGGTCGATGCTTGAGCCATTGGTCGAACGCGTGCAAAACAACGCTGTGCGCCACGTGGGCAAGGTCCCGCGGCGACATCGCCGGCGGCTGCGCCGATCGCGCCAGGTGGAGTTGGAAGCACGGCTCGTGACGGCCATCCGGTCCGAGCGCTACGAGGAAGCCGCACACTTGCGCGACGCAATCCGCGCCCTGGGGGCGGACGATGAATCTTGACGCCCTGACCGATCGGCTTGGCGAATGGCTGCGCGGCGCGGGCCCGGAGTCCGATGTCGTCGTTTCCACGCGCATTCGACTTGCCCGCAATCTGACGGCGGCGCCGTTTACGACGCGGGCGACGCCGCATCAAAAAGCAGAGACCGAAGCACGTCTGCGCGAGGCCATCGCCACCATCGAGTTGCCCAACCCGTTGACGTATCTCAGCGTCGCGCAGTTACCCGCCATCGATCGACAACTCCTGGTCGAGCGGCAGCTTATTAGCCGGGAGCTTGCCGGCGTGCTCGACGGGCCGCGCGGCGTCGCCTTCGACGACCGTGAAGCCATCAGTGTGATGGTGAACGAAGAAGACCAGTTGCGCATGCAATCGATGCGTAGCGGTTTCGATCTCGATGCCGCCTGGGATGCCATCGACCAGCTCGACGATCAGATCGAATCGAAGGTCGAGTACGCGTATAGCGACGATTTCGGTTATCTGACCGCGTGCCCAACCAACGTCGGCACGGGCATGCGTGCCAGCGTCATGCTGCATCTGCCGGCGCTTGGCATGGCCAAGGAGATCGAGAAGGCGTTCAAGGCCTTGCAAAAAATCAATCTGGTCGTTCGCGGGCTCTATGGTGAGGGCAGTCGGGCTCTGGGTGACTTCTTCCAAATCTCCAATCAAGTGACGCTCGGCAAGAGCGAGGTAGCTTCGCTCAACGATATTCGCGCGGTTATCCAGGAGATCATCAAGTACGAGCGGATGGCCCGGTCGACCTTGATGCGGCAGACACGCCAGAGCATCAACGACAAGGTGGCGCGAGCACTGGGAACGCTTCAGTCGGCGACCATGATGACATCGGAAGAAACGATGGAATTGCTGTCGGCGGTGCGGCTGGGAGTTCACCTGAAACTCATCGGCGACCTGGCGCCGCAGACCGTCAACGAACTCTTCATTCACACGCAACCGGCACATTTGCAGAAGATCGTCGGCGAGCCGCTAGACGGCGAAGCACGGAACGCCGCGCGGGCACGTTATTTACGCAGCCGTCTCAGGACGGCAGGAACCGATTGACCTGTGCAAGGATGGCACTGATGTGTTGTTGCCGTCACTGGCCCGCTATCCATGTCGTCTTATTTGTGACGGCACTCATCACATGGTCAGTCGCGCTCCTCATTCCTGTGCCACACGAGGCCGCTCACGACGTTCTGGGCAGCGACTTCGGCATCTTCATATTTGCCAAGGGGTTGCACGTTTGCGCTTACACCTTTCTGACGATTCTCGGCGGGACGGCCGCTTGGTTCGGCAAGAAATGGATTTGGATATTGCCGGCACTGGTGGCTCACGGGGCAATTACCGAGTTCTTTCAACAATTCACCGGACGCACGGCACGCATCGAGGATGTCGGCCTCGATTCTCTGGGTATTGCAATTGGCGGTTTGCTTATTTGGGTGTTTCGGCGAACTCGGCTGTCGCGCACGGAGGAAGGATCGACCAGCCAGCAATAAGCGGCGCATCCGCCGGTAAGCCCGCGGCATCCGCCCCCCACCGCGCCGACCAATCGGACCAGGCCAACTCATTCTCGCTCAGCATAAGCCGATTCCGAGGTATTTCCTCGTTCCCCAACTCAACTGCCGAAGAGGAATCGCAGTCAACCTGTCGCTGCTTCCCGTTGCCTAAGGGAATGATTGGCCCTTCGGACGCCGCATCAAACCCGTAGGCCTGCGCTCCGAAAACAGCGGCCATTTGCTCGCGCACCATGTGTACGCCGGCACGCATGTAAAACCCGAGCAGGGCATCCGCGAACCCCGACCATTGCTCGGCATTCACCTCTTTCAAGGCTGCAAACTGCGGAACCGATCCAATCAACCACCCGTTGCGTTCATCGATCGCGATCGTGATTGGCTTGGCATCTTGGCCGATTGTAATTGGCACCACGATACGGTTCGGGCTCAAGATCGATTCATGCATGACAATCGGGAGTGCGCCCCAACGACGCGATGCACAGAGATCGGCAACGAGGCTTCGATCGACAAATCGGTCGACGGCTTCGGCAACATGCGCCAGCGCGTGCTGGCACTTGGCGATGCGTGTCGCGCTCGCGGCCCGCGTCGCTTTCCGAAGCCGAGCAAAGGCCTTCGGCACCGTACCCGAGTGAAAGCCGGGTCGCAAAAGGCCGCGGATCGATTCACCATGTGAACCTACTTGAATCGGTCGGATGCCACGTGGGGCGTTAGACCGATAGAGTTTCCAGTTCTCTTTCAATTCCCAGACGAGAAAACCGAAGATGCCGGGAATACCGAAAACGATCGTCGCCATCGTTTCCTTGGCAATGCCGAACTGCTTGGCCAGCGGACCGATCAGTGGCAAGAGGATCTTGTGCGAAACGGTGACGACGGGGAAGTGCTTGATCGGGTTGATCTGCGGTTCGACGAGCAGATTCCAGGCGAAGCGAAAGAGGTAGGCGAACGCGCGCCAGAAAGCGCCGACGAGGAGTTTGAAGACGAACGACGTCTGGCTTTCGCCTTCACGAAACCGGAACCATTCATCGACCGCGTGGATGCCGCGATCCATCGCTTCGAAGATGCCGTGGAAGAACTGCAAGATCAAGGTGAGGACGCCGACGGCAAAATTCACCGACACGACACGCCAGACTCGTTCCATCGTTTCGTCAAACCGGTCCTCGATCTCACGCCCCAGGGCAGTCCGGAAGAATGTTCCTGCCAGGAGCGCTGAGCCGGCGCCGACCAGGACAACCGAATCGGCATCGGCGCCGGCGATATTGCTCGCGAGAGCGGCCGTGCTCCCCGCCGCTAGGGGCAACAGCAAGAATCGGCGGAAGAAACGTGTGAAGCGATTGTGGACGAGCCGGTGAATCAACGGCGACTTGCGAATGGCGCGCGGCGCCTGGACGAACACGAATCTGGCGACTTGACCGAGGCCGCGGCGAAAAGTTGGCCAGTGGAGGACCAGTTCCAAGAACAGGCCGACGCCAACAACCCACTTCCAACTGGTGCCGCCGGGTTCCAGCGTTGGATTGTCCACCAGCGTGCGCGCCATGCCGCCGCCGAGCAGACCCATGCTGTTGACCGTCGTCGTCCATCCAGACAGCCAATTCACGATGCCGTCGGCCGCCTCATACAAATGCCCAATTGCTTCGAGCAAAATGAAAGCGCCGCCGAACGGCAGCAAGAGATAGAGTGAGAGAGCGCGACCGATCGGCGTGCCGAAGAACAGCGAGCACCCGCGCTGCAAGAGCCGCATGTAAACTTCGCCACGCCGATAGACACCGTCCATTCGTACGGTCAGCTTGGCATTGGCACGAATGATCGGGTCGCCACGCAGAAACTCTGTCGGCCCCTGCAAATCGTTGAGCTTGACCCGATTGCGTGCAATGGCGTCACGCAGGTCGCCGATGCGCAGAAAGCCCCGGGCGATGGCGGCATCGAGCAACTCCTCCACGAGTTTCGCACGCGCCAGTCGCTCGGCAACTGATGGTGATGCAAGACCGACTTCGTCGAGAACCGACTCGATGTCGGGGCGTAATTCCTCGCGCGCTCGTGACTCGGTCAAGTGTAGCGCACCGCTGAGCAACGCGATCAACACATGGCGATCTTGAGGTTCGCTTGTCAGTTGATCGGCGTAAGCGAGTGCCGCGCGGAATCGACGGCCCGCTTCGAGCCACTTGGTCTTGGACAACGGCCGTCGAATCGGCCTGCGGCCAAGACTTCGCATCCATTCGAGTAAATCGACTGCGAACGTCGTTCGACTAACGGCCAGGCAGGCTCGCTGCACCTCGTACAGCAAGCGACGCTCGACCGGCCAGTCGCCGATGGAGGCCGGTTCGAGGAGCGGCAATAGCGCCTGACGCCAGGTGGCCTCCGCGGCCGCCTCGTCGCCGAGTAGTTCGATCAGCCGATGGACCAGGCGATCGAGATAACGGATGCCGGCGCTGTCACCGGCACGCGTCAAAAGTACGGCGGCTTTCAAATCGTTGCCGCGATGAACCCAGGAATTAATCGCGGCGGGCGCCGGCAGGGTCGTGCGGGTCGCTCTCATTGTGGGAGTGCGTGGTGCCGCTTTGCTTGCAATTGGCGATTTTTCCGTGCCGAAGCGCGAATTGATGCGGTCGATGTCAATCGAGGAATTCGCTATTGCAAACCAGGCGCCATCGCGGGCAATGCCAGGGAAGAACACGTCCCACTGGGATGGAACAAACCGCAGCAGTTCGAGACCGAGTGCGATGAACTCTCGAAGAACGACGGTGTCGTCATCGGATTGATCGATGAGATGCTGTTCTTCGAGAACATGGCGGATCGCGATCCAGTCGGTCGGCCCGATCTCGGATCGCACACGGTCAATCAATTCTGGCGTTAGCCTGCGTTGCCGAAGGGCAAGATCGAATTCTCGATCGATGGCCGCGTGAAAGAGCACACGCCGCAATGCCGTCAAGCTCGCTTCATCGCTTGTTGGCTGGGGACGGGGGATCAGCAGGAGATCGGCAGCGGGTTCCGATGGAGAAAGGTCGAGTTCGGCCGGTGTCAAAAGTTGAAACAGCTGGTCCCGATTGACCCACCAGCAGCGGTCGTGGATCGCACGCGGCCGAAAAGTACCCTGGTCGCGACTGAGCCGAATTGCACGCCGAAGGGCTCTCCCAGGGACGAATCGTGCCGCCGGCTCAACGGCGGACAGTACGGCCTGGAATTCGGTGGTGATGGGCGCTTCGGCCATCGGCAACTCAAGGGATGCGGGTAAACGCACCAAACTTTGGCAGAATTCAGTTTTCTCGCCGGAGCGGAATTCGTCGCAAATCAATTAGATCCGGCAATTTAGGAAAAAGTACCGCGATCGGAACGATTCTTGGGAATCCGGCCGCTTTTTTCCAGGCCTGAATTATAGTATCGATGTCCGGACGCGCGCCGACGCATGACTGGCAGCCCATGAGGTGAAATAGCCGATGCCTGCACCTGCTACCGTCGACGATCTACTGAAACTCATCCGCAAGTGTGGGATGATCGATGAGCCGCGGCTCGACGCTTATCTCGAACGGCTGCGTCTGCATGGCCCGATTCCCACGGACGTTCGCAAGCTCGCCGGCGGCATGGTTCGCGACGGGTTGCTGACCTATTTCCAGGCCGAGCAGTTCATGCTCGGCAAGTGGCGCGGGTTTACGATCGGTAAGTACAAACTTCTGGAGCGCATTGGCTTCGGCGGCATGGGGCAGGTGTTCCTGTGCGAGCACATGTACATGCGCCGCCGGGTCGCCATCAAGGTGCTGCCGCCCGCGAAGGCGGAGGAACCGGCCGCTCTCGGACGCTTCTACCGCGAAGCTCGCGCTGCCGCGGCGCTCGACCACCCGAACATCGTCCGAACCCACGACATCGACCAGGACGGCAATTTGCACTTCCTTGTCATGGAATATGTCGACGGTTCGAGCATGTTGGAGATCATCAAGAAAAAAGGGCCGATGGCGATCGACCGGGCCTGCAATTACATCTGGCAGGCGGCCCAGGGCCTGGATCACGCATTTCGGGTCGGCGTCATTCACCGCGACATCAAGCCGGGCAACATCCTCGTCGACCGTTACGGCATCTCCAAAATTCTCGACATGGGCCTCGCGCGCTTTTACGAAAGCGACGACGACATGTTGACCAAGAAGTACGACGAGAAGAGCGTGCTCGGCACGGCCGACTACGTGGCGCCCGAACAGACGATCAATAGCCACGATGTCGATGTTCGGGCCGACATCTATTCTCTGGGTGCGACTTTCTATTTCCTACTGGCGGGGCATCCGCCGTTCCCCGAAGGGACGATCTCACAGAAGCTCATCGCCCATCAGACGCGGCAACCGAAGGCGATTCGCGAGATTCGACCCGAGATTCCGGCAAATGTCGCCGCCATTCTTGAGAAGATGATGGCGAAGTCGGCCGAGCAGCGCTATCAGAAGCCAACTGAATTGATTGCGGACTTGGCGGCGATCGTCGCCGCGGAAGCGGTGGCGCCGCCCGAAGACGAGATGCCGGTTCTGAGTCTGGCAGCGCGTGAATCCAATGCGCAGGCGGCCTCGGGCACGGCGTCCGGGTCGTTTCGTCAGGATTCCGCCGTGTTGCGGGCTGAACATTCGCAGCGCTCCGGCCATTTGGGCTCGGCCCACGCTGCACGGCCGTCGTTATCGGGTCGGCGCTCGAGCGGACCGGTCACGCTGCCACCACCGTACACGGGCGGCTCATCGAGCCATTCAGGCGGCAGCGGCGTATCGTCCGGCAATATGGTCTCCACGTTCACGACGCCGCCGGTGATTTCGCCCCTTGGTTCGGCTGCAATCCCGCCAATTCCGAATCCGATTCGGCCCGTGAACGAGACGGTCCGTTTATCCGAAGCGACGGATCGCGCCCAGGCACGCGTCGAGCGCAAGAGCTACCCGGAGATGGGTAAGCGCAAGCGCGGCATGCATCCCGTCTTGAAGATCTTTCTGGAATCGGTCTTGGTATTTGGGCTCTGTCTGCTGCTCTACTTCATCATTCGCGGGTTGTGAGAACGGCTACTTACGCGCCTCTTTCAGCAACCCCGCACTGGTCTCGAAGTAGCGGCGTCGGCGACGGCTCTGGGCCGTCGTTTCTGCTTGCTTCTCTTTCAAATCGTCCAAATTGGCCTGGCAAGACGGGCAGCCAATCGTCGAGAGGTGAAACTCGATGTAGGCATGGCTGTCCTTTTCGAGCACCTGGTGCAAATAGCCGCTGAGTTGCTCCCGTGACGGGCAGCTAAGACGGTCACGCCGCCAGACGGCGCCTAACGAGTGCTCGCCTCGATCACGCTCGTCGCGGACCTCAGTTAATCGGGTGCGCATGGCGGCCGAGCCGCGAATCAGTTTCTCGATGCGGGCCGCTTCGGTGTCGTCGAGCGCATCGTCCAAATACGCGTGCAGCTGTTCGCGGGTCACGTCGGTCATGCGATACCCCACGGGGAGGACGTGTCCGTCAGTATACGATGCGGGCGCGGGTTGGGCTGGTCCGGAGGCTGGCATCCCGGTAAGAATGTCGGCCGGGGGACGGTGGAATGGGACATTCCCGGCGATCCGCCGCAGCGAAGGAATCCTCATGACGGTCGTAGCGTCCGCGCAGGTGCATCCGACGGCTATCCTCTCTTCGGACGTGACAATCGCTGACGGTGTACGTGTCGGGCCCTATACCGTGATTGAAGGCTCGGTCGCGATTGGCCCCGATTGTGAGATCGGCCCGCACGTCCACTTGGTCGGCCCCCTCGTGCTCGGCCGCGGCAATCGCGTTGGCTCCGGCACGGTGATCGGCTCCGACCCTCAGCATTTGTCCTACGCGGGCCAGCCAACACGTACGGAAATCGGCGATTTCAACACGTTTCGCGAGCACGTGACCGTTCATCGCGGATCGCATGTTGCGGGCTACGGCGTCACGAAGGTCGGCGATCACAACTATTTCATGGCCCATGCGCACGTCGGACACGATAGCAAAGTTGGGAACCACTGCATCCTGGCCAACGGCGTTCTGATGGCCGGGCATTGCGAATTGCAGGACCGCGTGTTCATGTCGGGCTGCTCGGCGATGCACCAATATGTACGGATGGGGCGGCTTTCGTTACTAACGGGCCTGGAGGGAGTCGGCAAGGATGTTGTGCCGTTTGTGACGGTCAAGAACCGCTTCGAAGTTCTGGGGGTGAACTCAATCGGCATGCGGCGCGCGGGCATCGCGACGGCCGACGTGATGATCGTCCGTCGGGCTTTCAAGATTCTGTACCGTTCGGAACACATGCTCAAGGAAGCCGTCGCAATACTCGAAAGCGATTTGGGCAGCCATCCGCTCGTGGCCGAGATGGTGCGGTTTATTCGTGAGTCGAAGCGTGGGGTGATGCGGCCGACGCGGGATCGGATGGGTGACGACGACGATTGATTTTTCCGCGAACCCCTTGTTCCGGAGCGACGGGGTTCGCATAATTCCACTTCCGAAATTCGCAAGCGAAAGCGAGGCAGTCCGGGGCCGGGCTGCTCTCGTTCGTTTTTGGCGACTGAACCGTAAGGCTGGCAACGATGGCAGAAGTAATCCAATTGAAGACCGAGCCGCGACCTGGAAAGGGCAGCCGCAACTCTGTCCGCCTGCGCAAGGCCGGCCGGGTTCCGGCAGTTGTGTACGGCCACAAGGAAGCCGTCGCCGCGGTCAGCGTGTCGCGCGATGAACTGGCCTCGGCGCTGCGGCACCATGCACGCACGCTCGAACTCGTCGTCGCCGGCAAAACGGAAACGGTTCTGATTCAAGAAGTGCAGCACGATCACCTGGGCACCGGGCTCGTGCATATCGATTTCCGCCGTGTCTCGAAGGACGAGCGCGTACGGACCACCGTTGAGATCGAACTCCGCGGCACGGCGCCCGGCGCCACCGGCGGCGGTGTGCTCGATCAGCCGCTGCATAAGATTCACATTGAATGTCCGGCGATGGCGATCCCAGAGTCGATCCGGGTCAAGATCGATGGGCTGCTGCTGGGTCAGGCGATCCATGTCAAAGAGTTGGACCTGCCAGCCGGCGTGAAGGCACTGGAAGACCCCGATCTTGTCGTCGTCCAGGTGAAGCAGCAGGTGGCGCTTGTCGTCGAGCCGACGGCCCCGCTTGGTGAAGCGGGAGCGGCCGAGCCCGAGATCATTACGAAGAAGAAGGAGAAGCCGGCCGAGGAGGAGTAACCGCCTTTTCGTGCCGCTGAACGACTGCCATGAAGCTGGTCGTGGGCCTGGGCAATCCTGGGCCAAAGTATTCGGGTACGCGGCACAACATCGGGTTCATGGTCGTCGACTATTTGGCGGCCGCGCCCGGCGTCGTGGCTTGGCGGTCACGCTTCGAGTCGCAGATTGCGCAGGCGAATGACGGGGCCGAGCAGGTATTGTTATTGAAGCCCGAGACGTTCATGAACTTGAGCGGCCGGGCAGTGCGGGCGGTGATCGACTTCTACAGGGTGAAAGTCGCCGACGTCCTGATCGTGTGCGACGACATCGCACTGCCGCTTGGGAAGTTGCGGGCGCGAGCGAAGGGATCGGACGGCGGTCAGAAGGGTTTGCGGAGCATCCAGGAGCACCTGCGCACTGCGGATTATTCACGATTGCGGATCGGAGTTGGATCGCCGGGTGAGCATACCGATGCGGCCGACTATGTGTTGAGCCGATTCAAGCCGGGCGAGCGGACGGCGGTTGATGATGCGATTGCTCAGGCCGCTCAGGCCGTGTTGTTATGGATCCGTGGCGGGATTGACGGCTGCATGAACAAGGTGAATGGCGAACCGAAGCCTCCCAAACCGCCGAAGCCGAAGAAAGAGACGCCTGCCAAGACGGACGAAAGTAAGGACGAGAAACCTCCACCGAAACCGGAAGATTGAGTCAGCCATGCCTGTTAATAGCTACGAGTGCCTGCTTCTGCTCGACCCGACCAAGACCGCTACCGACATGGAGGGCGTGAAGTCACAGCTCCATCACACGCTGGAAAAGTACGGTGCCGAGATCCTGGCGAGCCGCAAATGGGATGACCGCAAGCTCGCGTATCCGATCGGCGGGCACAAGAAGGGCCTGTACTATCTGACCTACTTCAAGGCCGACTCACGCAAAATCTCGGAACTGGATCACGACTTCCGTTTGAGCGAAGTCATTCTTCGGCACATGATCAGCGCCATCGATCCGAAGTGGCACGAAGAGATGTTGGCGGTCGCTCAAGACGAGCATCGCTCGGCACTTCAGCTGATGCACGAAGAAGCCCCCGAGGGCGGCGCGGCGGGTTTGGGCGGGTTGCCGGGTGACATCAATATGCCGGAAGAAGGCGGCGATCGCCCGCGTCGCGGCCCGCGTCGTTCCCCCGAAGCCGAGGTCGGCAAAGAATAGTGGAATTTTGTTCAACTAACATTGGCGAGCGGAGAAGTGCCGGGGTATCATGGGCGAATAAGCCCCTTTATCCCGATGATCGCTGTGAACTCCATGCGATTATCTACCAGGAGAAGCGTCCATGGCATCTCTAAATCGCGTGACCTTGATCGGAAGATTAACTGACAATCCAGAACCTCCTCGCACGCTGCCGAATACGGGTAATCGGGTTGTCAAGTTCCGGTTCGCCGTCGGCCGGAGCAAGAAGAATCAACAGACTGGCCAGTGGGAAAACGATCCGAATCCGCTGTACATCGACTGTGAAGCGTTTACGCGCGAGAACTTTACTCGGCTCGTGGACGTGATTACGAACTACTGCAAAAAAGGATCGCAGATTTTGGTCGAGGGACAACTACGACTCGATACTTGGGACGATAAAACGACTGGCCAGAAACGGTCGAAGCACAAAATTGTAGTTGATAACATCGAGTTGCTCGACACACGGGGAGCGGACAGTAGTAGCGAAGTTCAGGGACGAGCAGCGCCAACTCGATCGATGAGTAACGCTGGTAGTAATTCCGGCGGCAATGACTTCCATGAGGAGTCGCCGCCGCAGGAAGGTGGGGACAACATCCCCTTCTAATTGGATTCCGAAGTTAACCGGGTGAACCGATGGCTAAGACGAAAGAAGCGGGCAAGTCGAAAGAGTCGAGCAAGGCCAAGGTGAAGGTCAAGGCGCCGCCGGCCAAGAAGGTGCGGCAGCGCGACCAGGTCACCAAGGGCCCGCATGGCGGCGTCCGCGTCGTGCTCGTCGACGACGTGACGCACGTCGGCAAGCAAGGGCAGGTGGTCGAGGTCAAGCCGGGCTATGCTCGCAATTACCTCGTGCCCAATGGGCTGGCCATCCTCCCGTCCGAGCACAACCTCCGGCTGCTCGACCGCTATAAGGTTCGCGTCGAGCAGGCGCGCGAGGCACGCAAGAGCGACCTCAAGTCGCTGGCGGAACAGATTGTCCGCACGATGAGCATCACGATCGAGGCGAACGCCAACGAAACCGGCGACCTGTACGGCTCGGTTGGGCCCGCAGACATCGCTCGCGGCATGCGCGGCAAAAATCTGCTGGTCGAGCCGGACATGATCAAGCTCGAAGAACCGCTGCGGCACCTCGGCGAGTGGGCGGTGCGGATCGTCCTGGGTTACGAAATCGAAGCTCAGCTCAAGGTCGCGATCGTCCCGCAGTCAGCCGGGAAGCGGTAACAGCGGATTTCGGATCAATGGAGCCCGACGCGTTAGCGAGGACGTAAGCCCCAACCTCGCTGGCGCGTCGGGCTCTTCGTTCGTTCGGACAGGAAGTTGTCATGGCTGTCGAAGGTCCCGACCGACTGCCGCCGCAGAGCAAGGACGCCGAGCGCAGCGTACTCGGCTCCATGCTGCGCGACAACGTGGTTATCAACGACCTGATGCCCGTCATCAAGCCTGAGCACTTCTACTTCGACGCCCATCAAAAAGTCTGCCAGGCGATCTACGACATTTATCGCGATGGCCATCCGGTTGACCTCGTCATTCTGGTGGACGCACTCAAGACGCGCAAACACCTCGAAGATGTCGGCGGCGACACCTATCTGGCCGACCTGTGGGATGCGGCCCCGACGGCGGCGAACGCCGAGTATTATGCCAAAATCGTCCGCGAAAAAGCGATCACGCGCAGCCTGATCCACGCCAGCACGGAAATCCTGCACGACGCGTACGACCAGAGCCAGTCGGCCGAGGAGATGCTTGGCGGAGCCGAGCGCAAGATTCTCGACATCGCCGAGAAGGGCGTCACCAGCCACACGACGACGCTCGTTGAAGCACTGAATTTGGCTTACAACCGCATCGATCAGCGCATGGGGCGCACGGACCCGAACGAGATCAGCGGCGTTGCCAGCGGCTTTGCCGATCTCGACGCGTTGACGGCCGGATTTCAAAACAATGAACTCATCATCCTCGCGGCCCGGCCGTCGGTGGGAAAAACGGCGTTCGCGCTCAATATCGTCCGCCACGTCGTTGTCGAAGAAAAACTGCCCGTCCTTTTCGTCAGCCTCGAACAATCACGGGTCGAATTGGCCGAGCGCCTTCTCGCCGCCCAGGCCCGCGTCAACAGCCATAAGCTACGTAAAGGCCACTTGAGCGCCGATGACATCAGCAAGCTGCACTCGGCTGGCGACGTCTTGCGCAACGCGAACCTCTTCATCGACGATTCGCCGGCTCAGGGCATGTTGCGCATCTCCGCCAACGCTCGTCGGCTGAAGATTCGCAAACCGGGTCTGCGCCTGGTCGTGATCGACTATCTCCAGCTCATCGATCCCGAGAACCGACGCGATCCGCGACAGGAGCAGGTGGCGCAAATCTCGCGGCGACTCAAGCACCTCGCTCGCGAGCTGGAAATCCCAGTGATGGCTCTGGCCCAGGTGAACCGCTCATCCGAGGATCGCACGGACCACCGGCCGCGACTGGCTGACTTGCGTGAATCGGGCTCGATCGAACAGGATGCCGACACGTGCATGATGTTGCACCGCCCTGGCCGCTTCGACGGCGGACAGGATGATAACATCATCGAGGTGATTGTCGCCAAGCAGCGTAATGGCCCGACCGGTGAAGTCACGCTGGCCTGGCTGAAAGATTACATGCGCTTCGAAAACTATGCCGGCGACGGCGCCTTCGGAATCGGGTGAATCACGCATGCGGGTGGGCAGCGGCCACGACACGCACCGACTCGTCGACGGCCGGCCGCTCATCCTCGGCGGCATCCGCGTGCCGCACTCCCGAGGTTTGGCCGGGCATAGCGACGCCGACGTCGTGCTGCACGCGGTCACCGATGCCTTGCTCGGCGCCGCCGGCCTCGGCGATATCGGCGACTTGTTCCCCGATAGCGATCCCGCCAACAAGGATGCGGATTCGACGCGCTTTGTGGCTGAGGCTCTTCGGCAACTGAACCAGCGCGGGTGTCGACCGGTCAATCTCGATATCACGATCTTTGCGCAAGAGCCGAAGCTTGGCGCTGTGAAGGCGAGCATTCGCGACAATGTCGCCAAGCTCGTGTCTCTGCCGCCTGATGCCGTCAACGTGAAAGCCAAGACTGGCGAGCATGTCGGGCACATTGGCCGCGGCGAAGCGATCGGGTGTCAC
>DATANR010000482.1:0-19371 GCA_036266155.1 Gemmataceae bacterium
GGTTCCTTGTTCTGCTTCCATGCCTGGAGTGCGCTCAGAATCGTCTTGATCGTCATAACGTGATAGGGCAGCCAGAATTGCGCACCCTTGCGGACACGGACGGGTTCCCAGCCTTGGTTCAGGCGGACCGCAACCCAGGTGATTAGAGTCACCATCTGGTCATCTCTTACCTTGGGGATGACCGCCGTTCGGCGGCTTTGGCCGCTTCGCCCGCGGCGGGGCGGCCAAGGCCGGGTCCCACCGAGTCGGGCGATGATCTTTTTGACGAACTCGCCGTCGGGCCGCGTGGAACCGTCGGCCAGTTCGGCGATCGGAACTGTTCCCCCGATGGCGTGGGTGGGTTGGGTCAGGACGCTGGGGTGCATAGACGACCTTTCTGTTGGGCGTGGCATTGGGTGTTGGATTCGGCATCACGACAAATGAAGGCGCTGGCGAAGTTCGCGGAACATTTGGACTACTTGCACCGCGCCTTGGCGAATCTCCGCCGCCGTCGGCGGACCCGCGGCTGGCTCGTGGAGCCGGGCGGCGATCTCATAGATCAGTTCTTGCAGCGGCACCCGGGCAGCAAAGCAGTCCAAGACTTTTCGGAGGTCGTCCTGGAGGCTTGCGGTCGGGAGGTCGGAGACGGCAGACATCTTGAGCAGGTCGATGTGTTCCATGACTGTGCCCTACTGCGGTTGGCGGGATGAGCGATGCGCGAAGGACGGCGGGTCTGGGCGACAGGTGGGTCCGATGGCGTGATTCAGCTATCTAACAAGACCAATAACAACTCAAAATTGTTTCAGATCTGCAGGAAATTGCCGAGTTGCGTTTGGATGGTCGGTGCCAGAGTCTTTGTCGATTACCGGGAATTGGGATCGGAGGGTTGACCCTTGGTGTCGAACTGCGAGCGCGGTGACTGCTGAGGAATTGTCGTATAACGTGCCGGATGTCAATATTGAGTTTCGGGATCGGATCGCAGAAGAATTGGCAATATTCCAGACCAATTGTCCCGCATGCTTTCCGACATTGCTAAAGGAACGCTGCTCTCCGGCTACGGCCGCCGGTTGCCCCGACGGCCGAGGCCACCACATGGATCAGCGGTAGAGGGGCGGCGGTTTGGTACCGAGGGCGCGGTGGATGGGGGCCGTGGCCGCGAACACCACGTTCACATCTTCCATCCTGGCCAACAGTTCGCGACGCTGGGTGTTGGTCAATGGCCGGCTCAATAGATCGTCCGATGAAATCCCGCCGTTGTCGGTCAGCCAGTTGTAATACTCCAGGACAAGTTCGGCGATCAAGGCTTGGTCGTCATCGCTCATTGCAGTCCTCCAGGCTTACCGGTACTTTGATTACTCACCAATAAGGACCAATCGGCGCCGAAATTCGGAGCAAAAGCGCGCCAACTGTTGGGATATTTTCTTCACAAATTCCATTCGGGGATCCAGAGAGAATGTCCCGGATCTGGTGTTCCACGCTCAAGGAGATTCCGCCTCAATACAATCTTCAACGAAGGTAGCGCGATCGTTTGAGCGTGCGGGCCGAGAAGGAAGACCCATTGCGGCGGCAGTTTGGTAGTTTGCTAGTTGTTGCAAGCACCAGGCCGCAGGATCGGCTTCCACATCGGTTTCCCGTCCGTGGCTCCTCCAGTTATTTCGACTCGGTCGGCAATTTACCGGGAGGCGTCGCCCTCTTCGCCGGAGAATCCGAATGGACGATAACAAGGGTGTGCGAATCACGGCATTAGATACCACTCGGGCTACCGAGCAAACGGCAATAATTCTGTCTCATTTGCTGGGCAAGTTCCCGAAGAAGCCGGGACAGCGAAGGGACGGGCCAAAGATTCTCGCCTGGCAAAGCATGCTCGGCTATGTCCGCCTTGCGACTTTGGAACTCGGCCAAATGAAGTTGGCCTTTGATCATTTGGACCAGCTCACGGACGGGCATTATCTCGATGAGATCAAACTGAACAAGCCAGGCAACGCATTTCCGCGCTTCTACGCTGAATGCGACCTGCACCGCGAGTTTGCCGCCTGGTCGCCCTACAACATGGAGTACGTGTTTAGCCCGGTCGATGGGGCCACGGCCCTTTATAGGGGGTTAGCCGGCGCCGTGTCCGTCCTAGCGGGCGGACCGCCGGGGTCGTTCATTAAACCGGAAGCGAAGTGGTACTTGGTTGTTGCGACGGCACCCGGCCTTGGGGTGGCCGGGTCCAAATGGGACCCGGCAAAATTACTGGACGGCCAATCAGCTCCCCTTGATGTGTCGGAACTCTTGCGGCGCCTTATTCCCAATTTGCTGGAAACCCAGATCGCCGAAAAGGACCGGCAATCGTTTTCCACCAGCACACTATTGGCCCTCGATGGTGCCGATCCCGTGGCGCAAGTATGTAGCCAGTTTTCGCGCCTACGCGTCACGTCGGGCTCGCCGGTGGCGAATGCGTTGGCCGTGTATGCCCTCAACTCAACCTTTGATATGTTCACAGCGGTGGTCAAGGGCGCCCAGGCAGCGCTCATCGCCGTCGCAGCCCGTACTACCGGCGGCGGGTTTTACGCTTTTCAGGTCGAGACGAGCAAGCCGGACCAATGTCTGGTGTCGCTGCCTGTCTATCACGATGACCACTTTGTGTCGCCAGAAAAGGACGTGTTTCTGAACGTGACTGGCATCAGTCATAGTGCAATCCTGGAGGGTGTCCGTTTCGACGAGCGGGACGACAACGTCACCACGCAAACACTGTCATTTCGCGCGTTGACGCAATCCCAGCGCCGGGTGGCGCACCTTCATGATCACCCGTCCCGAAAGCGATTTCACATCTTCAACGAAAAGAAGCCGCAAATTGAAGACCTCGGGTATGCCGACATCATGAAAAAGGTGATCGCAAACTTTACCTGAACGAGGTTAAGCGGTTGACGACCAGACGACACTTGGCGGACGAAGATCGGCTCCTGGCTAGCGGTAATCGCTCGATCGTCCTCGCGCTCGGAATGGTTCTTCTCGCTTCGCAAACTTCCCGCAGAAACTAGCCAACCACCCCGCCGCGCTGTTACCATTCTGTAAGCGCCCCAAGACACTGCATCAGCGATGTTGGTCCGCACGTACGTCAAACGGCTGCGCATGGAGGCGCCGCTCCGATCGCCGCCCTGGCCCGACGTTCCTCCGGGCTTCACGCTTGTTCCGTGGGCCAGCGATTGGTTGCGCGACCACGCGGAAGTCAAGTACCGCTCGTTCCGCCACTCCATCGACGCGACCATCTTTCCGAATCTCGGAGTCTTGGAGGGCTGTCTACAATTGATGCGGTCAATTGCCGATCATCCCGGCTTCCTGCGTGAGGCGACCTGGCTCGCCCGCGGGCCCGACGGGCCGTGTGGCTGCATCCAGGGCGTGGCGAACGATGGCCGCGTCGGCATGATTCAGAACCTCGCGGTTCTGGAAGAATACCGCGGCTTCGGACTCGGCAAAGCGCTCCTCCGGGCCGCCCTTTGCGGCTTCCGTGCGGCCGGTCTTTCGTATGCTCAACTGGAGGTCTGTGCTCGCAACGGTCCGGCCGTCCGCCTCTACCAGTCGATCGGCTTCGTCCGCCGCAAGACCCTGTACCGCGAGGCTCGGACGGAGTACACCGAATACGCAATCTAGCAATAGTTGGTAGTTGGCAGTTGGCAGTCAGAAGTTCTGACCGCCAACTGCCAACTACCAACTGCCAACTGCCAACTGAGGTCTAAGTGCCCCAACAGATCAATACGCATACTCTTCCGAACGGCCTGACTCTGTTGGCCGAACGGATGCCGCATGTTCGATCCGCGTCGTTTCACTTGCTCGTTCCCGCTGGCGCTGCTTACGATCCGCCGGGTAAGTTCGGCCTCGCCGGGCTCGTCTGCGATCTCATGACACGTGGCGCCGGCGACCGCGATAGCCGCGAACTTTCCGACGCCCTCGACAACCTTGGCGTCGATCGTGGCGAGAGCGCCGGCACCCTAAACGTGCAACTCTCGGGCGCGACACTCTCCCGCAACTTGTTGCCAGCTCTGGAAATCTACGCGGACATTCTGCGCCGCCCGCATCTGCCGGAGGACGAACTCGACGCGGCCAAGATGTTGAGCCTGCAGGACATCCAGTCGATCGAGGACGAGCCGCAGCGGAAGGTGATGGTCGAACTACGCAAGCGCTATTACCCCGATCCACTCGGCCGCGACAACCGTGGGACCGAGGCCGGCGTCGAGGCGGTGACCATTGACGATGTCCGCCGGCAACATTCCCTGCTCTTTCAGCCGCGCGATGGAATCCTGGCCGTGGCCGGCGACATCGACTGGCCGGCGCTGAAGGCGAAAGTCGAAGACCTGTTCGGCGACTGGAAGGCCGGCGATCGCCCCACGATCACGACAAAGCCAATCGATCCGCAATCCGGCCACATGCAGAAGGACCTCGATCAAACGCAGATCTCGCTGGCCTTCCCAAGCGTGCCGATCGGCCACCCGGACTTCTATGCCGCCCGCGGCATGGTCGGCGTGCTGTCGCAGGACATGAGTTCGCGGCTGTTCACGAACGTCCGCGAGAAGCACGGCCTCTGCTACTCCGTCTACGCCAGTTACGAGACGTTCAAGGACCGGGCGACCATCGTCGGCTATGCCGGGGCACGGCCGGAATTGGCGCAAGAGACACTCGACCGCACGCTCGACGAGTTCCGCAATCTCGCGAACGGCATCGACGGCGAGGAAATCGATCGCGTGAAGATCGGCCTGAAGTCGGCCCTGATCATGCGCCAGGAATCGACGGGCGCTCGCTCTGGCGCGATGGCGTCGGACTGGTACTTCCTCAACCGCGTCCGCCCACTGGAAGAAGTCCAGGCCGCCGTCGACGGCATCACCGTCCCCGCCGTCCTCGACTACGTCCGCCGCTACCCGGCCAAGGACGTGACCATTGTCACCCTCGGCCCCGCTGCGTTAAAGAGTTGAAACCACGAAAGACACGAAAGACGAAAATAAGAGACAATTCGTCTTTCATTCCGTCTTCTGCATTTTTTCGTGTGTTTCGTGTCTTTCGTGGTTTGAATCTGGAGTCTCAATGCCGTTTCATCAACATACGCTGTCGAATGGGCTCACGATTCTCGGCGAGACCAATCCGGCGGCGCTGTCGGTTGCCGTTTGTTTTTGGGTCAAGACCGGGTCGCGCGACGAGACGCCCGAGGTCTCCGGCGTGTCGCATTTCCTCGAGCACATGGTCTTCAAGGGCACACCGCGGCGCGATGCCGTGACCGTGAACAAAGACTTCTCCAAGATCGGCGCGGACAACAACGCCTGGACCTCCGAAGAGAACACCGCCTTCCACGCGGTTGTCTTGCCCGAGTTCTTGCCGGAGGTCGTCGACGTCCTGGCCGACATCTTGCGGCCAAGCCTGCGCGGCGAGGACTTTGACACCGAAAAGAAAGTCATCCTCGACGAGATCGTCCGCTATGAAGTGCAGCCCGGCTGGGCCGTGTACGATCACGCCCGCAAGCACTTTTACAACGGCCACCCGCTCGGCAACTCGATACTCGGCACCACGGCGAGCATAACGGCTTTGACGCGCGACCAGATGGCTGCGTACTTTCAACGCCGCTATGTCGCGCCGAACATCGTCGCCGTCGCGGCCGGCAATTTCGATTGGGCGAAGTTCGTCGAGCTGGTCGAACGAGCCTGCGGCAAATGGCCGACCGGTCCCACTCCGCGCACGAGCCGCATCGAAGCGCCCGGCGCCGGCGGCATCCATGTGATCGCCAAGCCCGCGGACAAGGTGTCGCAGCAATATGTAACGATGGTGTCCCCCGCGGCGCCCGCCGACCACGAGCTTGGATATGCCGGCGCGCTGTTGGCGACGATCGTCGGCGACTACACCGGCAGCCGGCTCTTCTGGGCGCTGACCGATCCCGGTCTCGCCGACGAAGCGGGCATGGGCATTGACGAGTGCGACAAAGCAGGGGCCTATTACACGTCGTTCAACTGCCCGCCGGAGCGTGCGGCCGAGTGCTTCGGCATCGTCCGCGGCATTCTCGAGGACGTGCAAAAGAACGGCGTGAACGAAGACGAGTTCCGGCAGGCCAAGACGAAAGTGATGTCGCGCGAAGTCCGCGCCGGCGAGCGCACCCATCGCCGCATGTCGACGGTGGTGAAGGACTGGGTCTATCGCGGCGAATACCGCAGCGTCGACGACGAACTCGCCGCCTGGGACGCGGTGACGTTGAAGAACATGCGCGAAGTGCTCGACCGCTACCCGGTGACGAACCAGACGGTGACGGCGTATGGGCCGCTGGAGAAGCTGGCATAGCTCAACTTCATTTGGCTGACTTGAGAATCCGTCCATTCATACTGTCGGCGATGTAGAGAGTGCCGTCCGGACCGATAGCGACGCCGTGCGGCTCGTTGAGCGCGATTTCCCGAGCCAAACCGACCGGTTCGCCCTTGCCCTTCTTTCCTGTGCCGGCCACTCGATCAATCAATCCATCCATTGCCGTGTATTTGCGAATGCAATGATTGTTCGTGTCCGCGATGAGCACGTCGCCCGCCGGATCGACCCACAGGTATTTCGAGCCGTCGAGTTTCGCTTTCAGGGCTCGTCCCCCATCTCCCGCGAAGCCCTTCTCGCCTGTGCCCGCCACCGTGCGAATCTTGCCGTCCTCGACGACACGTAAAGCATTGCCGGCCCGTTCCAGGATCCAGATGCGTCCCGTCTTGTCGACAGTCACGACGCGCGGATCGACGAGAGGGGCATCAATGGCTATGGAGCCATCGGCCGGCACCCCCTTTTTGCCGTTGCCGACGATGGTCGAGATCGTGCCGCCCTTCAGATCAATGACGCGAATCCGGCGATTGCCGAGGTCGCACACGTACAGATTCTTGCCGCCGACATCGAGGGCAACGTGGTACGCTTCATTGAACTGGGCATCCTTGGCCGGTCCGCCGTCGCCGGAGAAACCCTTGTCGCCGCCCGCGAGCGTGGTGACCGTACCGGTCTTGGGATCGAGCTTGCGGACGCGGTTGTTGAACGTGTCGGCAACGTAAATCACGCCGTCGGGTGCAACCACAAGATTGTGCGGCGCATTGAATTCCGCCTTGGCGCCGATGCCGTCCGCGAAGCCCTTCTTGCCCGACCCGGCCAGCGTGGTCGCCTTGCCGTCGGCATCCACGCGAATGATCGTGTGGCCGCCGAAGTCCGTGACGACCAGCTGGCCGTCGAGAAAATCCATACCAAATGGCTGCGTCAGACCGTCGGCAAATAAGACGAGTTTGTCGGCCGCAGCGACGGGAACGGCGGCCAGCAGGAGAATCGCGAGCGGACGCACAAAAGTCTCCCGGAAAATGAAATGTGCGGGTTTGTCGGGAGTCGTGTATTATACGGGGCAAATCTCTCGGTCATGGAGGAAGGGATATGCGCCGATTGGTTGTACCGTTCATTGTTCTCGTCTGTGCCGTGCCGGCGATCGCGGAAGACGCTGTCGAGGCGGAACAGAAGAAACTGGCCGGGACCTGGAAAGCGAAGGAAGGATCGGCGGACGGACTGTCGCTCCCCACGGAATCCTTGGTGCTCGCACGAATCGTGTTCGACGGCAACAAGTTTACCTTCAAGGAGAAGGACGGTGCCAACGAGAAGGCGACCACCTACAAGGTCGACCCCGAGAAGGGTACGATCGAGATCATACCGCCCAAGGGCGAGACCAAGACCATGCGGGGCCGCTATCGCTTCGACGGCGCGACGTTGCGCATCGTCTTCACCGAAGGCGACAAATTCCCGGAGAAGGTCGAAGGCGGCAAAGACCTGCTAATGCTCGTGCTGGAAAAAGAGAAAGAAAAGGGCAAATAACCGACCAAGGCGACGAAAGAACTATTACCTCGGAGACCGTCGATATGACCCCGATCGTGCTCGGCCTCGCGCTGGCGATCGCCGCCCCGGCCCCGAAGAAAGCCGAAGATGAAGTAACCGCCAAGGTCGACGGCAACTGGGTCATTGAATCGTTGGAGGGCCCCAAGGAGGGCCCGCCGCCGGGAACACTGCAGTTCCGCTTTGTCGACGGCAAAATTACCATCGCCGAGGGCGCAGTCGGCAAGACCGAATCCGCCACCTACACGATCGATACGACCAAGAAGCCCTTCGCGATGGACATTCGGCCCGAGAGAGGGCCGAAAGATGAAGTCGTCTACGCGATTGTCGAAGTGAAGGGCGACACGTTGAAGCTCTGCTTTGGCAGGGACAAGTCGGAACGGCCCACGGAGTTCAAGGGCAACGCCGAGAAGGGCGTCATGTTGTTCATCATGAAACGCGCGAAACCTGACAAATAACCCGTCGCGAGAGGTCCTCATGTCTACGTCTCTATTCGTCGGCTTGGCCCTGGCCGTTGCCGCACCGGCCCCCAAGAAGGCCGATGACGACGTATCCGCGAAGGTTGACGGCAACTGGGTCGTCGAATCGGTGGAGGGGCCCAAAGAGGGACCACCGCCCGGCGTGTTGCAGTTCCAGTTCGTCGACGGCAAGATTCACGTCATTGAGGGCACCAAGAAGGACGAATCCGCCGGCTACACGATCGATACGACCAAGAAGCCGTTCGCGATGGACATTCGACCCGAGCGAGGGGCAAAGGAAAAAGTCGTGTACGCGATTGTCGAGGTGAAGGGCGATACCTTGAAACTCTGCTTCGGCAAGGACGCGGCAGAGCGACCGACCGAGTTCAAAGGCAACGCGGAGAAGGGCGTCATGCTCTTCATCATGAAGCGTGTAAAGGCGGACAAGTAACTATCCCCGAAAGGTTGCTATGACTTCGTCACTGTTGATCGGCCTGGCCGTTGTCGTCGCCGCACCGGCCCCGAAGGAAGCTCCCAAGAAAGACATGCCGACCCTGGTGGGCGTCTGGAATGTCGAGTCGGCGATCAAGGGCGGCAAGGCCGACAACTCGCCGCCGGGCGGCACGGTCGAATTCATGCCCGACGGCAAGATGGCGATCAAGGAAAACGGCAAGGACATCAATGGCACGTTCACTTCCGACGCCAAGAAAGAGCAGCCGGAGATTGACCTCAACCTCGAGGCCGGCGGCATGACTGTCAAGATGCTCGGCATCTACAAACTCGACGGCGACAAGCTCCTGATTTGCCTGAACTTCATGGGTGATCGGCCCACGAAGCTGGAATCGCCGGACGGGGCGTTGACCGTTCTCTTGACACTCAAGCGCACCAAGAAGGATTGACATGAACGCACTCGTCGTCGGTCTGGCCCTGATCGTCGCCGCTCCAGCTCCCAAAGAAGCGCCGAAGAAGGACCCCGCTCATGTGGGCGATTGGGTGGTCGAGAGCGTGATGGTTGGTGGTCAAAACGTGCCGGCACCGCCGATGATGATCATCCGGCTCACCACCGACGGCAAGTTCGAGCGCAAGGAGCCCGACGGCAAAGTGGTGATCGGCGGGACATTCACCGCCGACGCCAAGCAGTCGCCGGCCCATCTGGACATTACAAACGCGGTAGACCAACAAGCCGAGCGAACGTCCAAGGCCATCTTCAAGATTGACGGCGACATCCTGACGATCTGTTCGGGCCAAGGCGATAACCGGCCGACGACCTTTGAGTCGACAGCGGGCTCCTCGACAGTTTTGATGGTTTTGAAGCGCAAGAAGGACTGAATCAGACCCGGGACTCTGCAATGACAACCTCGCTTCTCGTCGGTCTGGCCCTCATCGTCGGTGCGCCGGCGCCCAAAGACGCCAAGAAAGACGCGCCGACGGTGGTCGGCGACTGGGTGTCCGATTCGATCATCGACAGAGGCGACGCCGACCCGAATCCGGGAAAACTAACCCTTACCATGACTGCCGACGGCAAGTTGACGATTAAGGAAGGAAAAGAGGAGCCGGAGAAACTCCAGTACACGGTCGATTCCAAAAAGGACCCCGCCGAGATCGACATTCTCGAGCCCGTCGACAATGCTGTCGGCAACGGCATGAAGACCCACACGATTCCCGGCATTTACAAGCTCGAAGGCGATACTCTGATCATCTGCATCAGTCACAAGAACGACCGGCCGAAAACGTTCACGTCCACGAAGGCCGATCGAACGGTGTTAATCACGCTCAAGCGAATCAAGAAAAACTGAACCTCTGGAGACCCGAATGACTGCTTCATTGCTCGTCGGCCTCGCCCTCGTTGTTGGGGCGCCGGCCAAGAAGGACCCGGCGCCGAAGGACCCACCCTCGCTGATGGGCGAATGGCTTGCCGAGAGCGGCATCATGGGCGGCAAGCCCGAGAACCCACCGCCCGGCACCACCATCACGTTTCTGGCCGATGGTAAATTGAAAATGAATGAAGGTGGCGGCAACGGCCAGGAAAACGGATCCTACAAGTTCGATGCCAAGAAGGATCCGGCTGAGATCGACATCTCTCCGGAAGCGGCTGGCAAAGGGCCGACGCTGGCCGGCATCTACAAGATCGAAGGCGACACGCTCACGATCTGTTTCGCCATGGGCGGCGATCGGCCCAAGAAGTTCGAGTCGCCCGCGGGTTCGATGTTGATGCTCGTCACGTGTAAACGGGCCAAGAAGGACTGACGGCGCATACTATTTGACTAGTGGTCCATTGCAGCTCTTACGTAGCCTTCTCGCTCCGCGAGAAGTAAGCAAGGCTGGCCCGTTTGAAAAGGCCAATGTTTCGGACCGTGCCTGCCCTGCAATCTTCTCGCGGAGCGAGAAGGCTACGTTCCAATTGCTCTAAACCCTCAATCGCCCACACCCGGAGTTGAAGATGAATTGCTCGCTTCTGTTGGGCTTGGCCCTCGCCGTCGGCGCACCCGCGGTTAAGGACAAGGAGCCGGCGAAGCCTTCGATCGTCGGCATGTGGGAAGGAGAGAAAGCGGTCGCGGGCGGCAAGGAACTGCCGGTTCCACCGGGCGGCATTTCATTCACATTTGAAGAAGACGGCAAACTGCACATTCGCGAAGGCAAGCGCGACAAGATGGACACCGGCTCCTATAAGCTCGACCCCAAGAAGGACCCGGCCGAAATCGACTTGATGCCACCCGCCGACAAAAAGGAGCCAATCGTCAGCGGCATCTACAAGATCGACGGCGATACCATGACGCTGGCCTTTTCGCGAGGGGCGCCGGGCGGTGCTCGGCCCACCAAGTTCGAGTCGCCGGAGGGGTCGGAAGTCATTGTCATGACCTTGAAGCGCGTGAAGAAGTAGCGCGGGGACGACCATGCACACGTTGCTGATCGGGCTGGCGATTTCCCTCGGCGCCCCGTCTCTCAAAGACGGGCCGAAGCCGCCCGCTTCACCCGTCGGCGAATGGACAGTCGAAGCGTCCGTGCTTGGCGGCAAGTCGGATGGCATTCTGGAAACGTCGCCGATTGAGAAAATTGTCATCACGGCCGACCGCTGGATCGTGGTGCGGAACGGGCAGGCGTCGCCCGGCTCCGAGATGACCCTCGATCCGAAACAAGACCCGCCACACCTGGACCTCGACCCGGGCGGCAAAGGCTCTGGAACCAAGGCCGTCTATAAGCTGGAAGGTGACACCCTGATGGTCGCCTACACGATCAACGGCGACCGGCCGACCAAGGTCGAGTCGCCGCCCGATTCTCAGATCCGCATGATGACGCTGAAGCGCGTCAAGAAGTAAAGCCCATCCCAGCGGAGGGCCGCCGTGAACACGCTGCTCGTCGGATTGGCGCTCGCGATCGGAGCCCCGGCCCTCAAGGACCGGACGACGGAGCCGTCGATCGTCGGCAACTGGAAGCTGACGGAGTGGATCTCGGCCGGCGGAGCGATCACCTCCATCGCCGAGGGCAGCGGCGTCGAGTTTCTGTCCGACGGCAAACGCATTTGGCGTGATCGGTCCGGCGATGCCGACGAGCGGTCGTACAAGCTCTATCCCAAGACGAGCCCGGCGGCGATCGACCTGATTCGCTCGGATGGCGCTGCCAATCCAAGCATTGCACCCGCCATTTTCAAGATCGAAGGCGACAAGCTAATCCTCGTCATCGGCGAGCCGGGCGGCGAGCGGCCGAAGTCGATCGATCAGGACCAGTTTTACATGTTGATGCGCTTCGAGCGGATTGTGAAGAAGGATTGATTTCATTTCACCCGTCAGGGGGGTGTGGCAAATACGTGGCGATCTTGGCGACCTTACCCAAAAAGCCGCGGAAAACGCACTTTTCCGGATAGGAAGATCGCCAAGGTCCGGGTGGCCAAAAACGGACACAACGGGCCACGGGACCGAGCTACTTCGCCCCCGCGATCCGGCGCGTCATCATCACTTCGTAAGCCAGCAGACCAATCACGAGCAGCAACAGCAACCACCAGAATTCGAGCTTCGTCTGGGGGTCGGCCTCCTGCGACAACACCTCTTGCGGCGTCTGCACGTATTTGGTCGTCTTCAGCAGCCGAGCGACGGCGGCACGATCTTCGTCGCTGCACGGCGTCAAATCCGATTCGCCGCCGTCGGGTTGGACGACATAGTATTGGACCTTGCCCGTATCGGTCGTGAGCTTGTAGACCCCGGTGTCGCGCGTGTCGTCATACACGAGCGGCCACTCTTTCACGGCCACCCGTCGGGCCGGCCCTTCGGGCGGTTGCATCGTGACTGGGCCGGGCAGTTCGCCATCCGACGGACGGAACACGATCGGCTGGCGTGCCTCTAGATTCACGTCGCCGCCGCGTGAGGATGCCAGGTAGTAGACGAGTTCGTGCGAGAGCCGAACGTAGTCGCCGAGATCGGTCAGGTTGGTCCGCCAGCCGTTGTCGAGCGGCACCGCCGACTGAATCACGCGGCCCTTGCCAAAGTTCTTCTCGACGAACAGTGGATTGCGATCGCTCAGCATCGCGATCGGCACGCCACCGGCCTCGGCCTTCGACTCGAGCTTCCAGTGCCGCGGGAAGTACGCGCTGCCAGCGAGCGTGCCGGGGTCCTCCGCCTTAAACAACTCCAGAGCAGCGCTTTCGAGGCTCGCGGTCACGACACGGGCGGCCTTCTCCAAATCATTCTCGTCGCCGACCGGATCGACCAGGCGAGCCGGCAGCCAGCCGCGGCCATCGCGGAACAATTCCTCGTTGTAATTGTTCGCCTCCACCCGGTTGCCGAGCGTCACGAGTACGCCGCCGCCCGCGGTGAGAAACGCCTCAATCGCCTGGCCCTGATCGGCTCGCAGCGTGGGCACGTTCATCAATATCAGAACGCGCGGCACGGTGCCCGGCTCGCGGCCGAGCGGCTTCGTCAACAGGTCCGGCGTGAACTCTCCCGGCGCGACGATGCGGAGCAGAAAGCTCGGCTGCGTGTCCAACGGGGGGGCCAGGGCATCGCGTAAGAAATCCGCCCCGCGGTTGCGCGGGTTGCGGCCATCGCCGTCAATGATCAGGACCGGTACAGTCGGCATCACTTCGACGGCGTAATCCTGCCGGTTATCGCCCGGCATCGCATCCTCATCGATGGTGAGCGTCACCAGATGCGAGCCGGCCGTCGTGAAGCGCTGCGTCACCGCCAGCGGAATGCGGCCCTTGTCCGCAATGGACGGCGGCCGCACGTCGCCCGCCGGTCGGCCGTCCACCTCGATCTTGACCTTGTCCGGCGGTCGATTGCCCGCGGGGCCATGCAATTGCAGTTCCGTCTTGAACTTCACTTCACGGCCGACCGCGGCCACGGCCCGCGACGATTGAATCGGCGCCAGCGACCAGTTGGGCACATCAGTCGGCCGATCGGGCACGACGTTCACGACCCACAGGTTGGGCAGCTCGCCTTCGGGCGTCCCGCCCGCGAGCAGCTCCCAGCGTTCGAGCGACTTGGGATCGGCCCAGCCGTGCCGCTGGCCATCCGTCAGCACGATGATGTCGCGCTGCTGTTTGCCGCTCGCCTTCAAGAGTAGGATCGCCTCGCGAACGGCGGCCGACATGTTGACGCCGCCGCGCGGCTTCGGGGCTTCGGCGATCGCGCTGCGCACACTCGCCAGGTCACTGCTCAGGTTGCCGACGACGGGGACGGGCGCCTGCTTGGCCTGAATCACGGCGACGGAATCGCCCGCTTGCAGTCGGCCCAAGAAATCGCTGGCCCAGTCCTTGGCCGCGTCGTGAGCACTGCGGCCATCCTTCGAGTAGCCCATGCTGAACGAACCATCGAGGATGATGACGACGTCGCGATTCGGCCGCGGCGCGATCTTCGCCAGCCAGGGCAGCCGCACCCAGGGCGACGCGACGCCGACAACGAGCAGCAAGATCAGGCCCATGCGCAGGAGCATGAGCAGGAACTGTTCGAGAAAGATCCGTTTGCGCGTGCGTTCCGAGATTTGCAGAAACTGCATGGCCGCCCAGTCGACCACGTCGAACCGTCGCCGGTTCAACAGGTGAACGATCGGCGGGATCGCCAGGGCGGTCAGGCCGAACAGGAGGGCAGGCGCCAGAAAGCCCATACGAAACAATTATCCTGCGGCCGTCGGCCGCTGTTTACGTCGTCCGTTGGCGCCGCGACAGATAGATTCCCAGCGCCCGGTCGACCGGCTGATCCGTTCGCAGCAGGTGATAGTCCACATGCAACTTACCGGCGCGTTCTTTCAGCTCGTCGCGGAAGCGCTGGAAGTTCGCGAGGTAATCGTCGCGCAGGCGACGCGTATCGACGAGCACTTTCTGGTCGCGCGTCTCCAGATTGCGGAACTGCGTGAGCCGCTTGAAGGGGAACTCCAGTTCCTCCGGCGCCAGCACTTGCAACAGAACCACCTCGTGGTTGCGATGGCGAAGGTGTTGGAGAGCCTTCATCAGCGGATCGATCTGGTCGAAGAAATCGGAGAGGATGAAGACCATGCCGCGACGTTTCAAATGATGCCCGGCCAACTCGTGCCAGAGCGGGGCCATGGCCGTCTCGCCGCCGGGCGTCGTACCCTCCAGTGTCGTCAACACTCGGAGCAGGTGCTTAGGGTTCGCCTTGGGCGGCACGAGGTCACGAACCTTCGTGTCGAGCGTGATGAGACCGACCGCGTCCATCTGGTGGAGCATTAAGTACGCCAGCGACGCGGCCACGTGCTGGGCGTATTCGAACTTACTTGTCGCCTTGCGCGAGCCGCGATAGTCCATGCTGCCCGACGCGTCGACGAGCAGGTAGGCCTTGAGGTTGGTCTCCTCTTCGTACTCCTTCACGTAGTAGCGGTCGGTTTTGCCGACGGCGCGCCAATCAATGTGGCGAATCTCGTCGCCGGGTGTGTATTGCCGGTGCTCGGCAAACTCGACGGAGAAGCCCTTGTAGGGGCTGCGGTGCACGCCGGTGAGAAACCCTTCGACAATCTGCCGGGCGAGCAGAGTCAAGCCGCCGAATTTGCGGAGCTCGGTCGGGTCGAAACGGACCATGCTGACATGCTATGGGCGCAGCTAGAACCGGACGTGCCGGAATCCGCATCCTCAGAACTGACGGAACCTTTTGCCTGCCACGGGGATCAAACGATACAATGGCCGCATTGCCTGCCGAGTCTTTGCATGTCTGAAACGCCGGCTTCTTCCGTCGATCGTCGCGGCTTCCTCCGGTCGGGGGCGGCCCTGTCGTTGTCGGCCGTCAGTTATGGCAATGTCGTTGGGGCCAATGGCCGGCTCGGCGTCGCCTTCGTGGGTTGCGGTGGGCGGGCCCAGGCGCACATCAATGCGGTCTTGAAGTTGAAGCAAGATGGGCAAGCGATCGCGCCGGCCGGCGTCTGCGATGTCTGGGACGGGCAGGAAGATTCATACGACCACGAATTCCCGCCCGGTCAATTCACGCGCCGCAACTATGCCCAGGGGCTTTATCCCTCGGCCAAGAAGTGCAAGCTGAACGTCAACGATTCGACGCGCGTCACCAAGGACTATCGCCGGCTGCTCGATCTCAAGGATGTCGACGTCGTCTGCATCGCGACGCCCGACCACTGGCATGCCCGCCAGACGCTCGACGCCCTGGCGGCCGGCAAGGACGTCTTCGTTGAAAAGCCGATGACGCGGTCGGCCGCCGAGGGCCAGGCCGTCGTCGATGCAGCGAACAAGCACAATCGCGTCGTCGTCGTCGGGGCCCAGGGATTAACGGACCCCAGCTGGCGCACGGCTAACGATTTGGTGAAGGCCAACCGACTTGGCCCGGTCGTGCAGGCTCAGACCGGCGTGCATCGCAACGACGTTCGCGGCATGTGGCGCTACTATCGGCTCACGCAGAAGATGTCGCCGAAGACGATCGACTGGGACCTGTTCCTCGGCCACCAGTTCGAAGTGAACGGCGAACCGCTTGGTCCGAAGGACCTGCCATTCGATCGCGCGGCCTTCGCGCAATGGCGATGCAACAGCGTGTTCTCGGGCGGTGTCTTCACCGATCTGTTGGCGCACAAGGCGACCCAGTTGCTGGCGGCGACCGGCCTGCGTTATCCACGTCGCGTGGCGGGCCTCGGCGGGCTCTACTGGGAACACGACGGCCGCGATGTACCGGACGTGGCGACGCTGGTGGCCGACTTCGATGAAGGTGCACAGTTCGTCTTCACCACGACGACGGTGAGCGCTTATCCCGTCGAGGAAGTGATTCGCTGTCGCTTCGGAACGATCAAGTTCGCCAAGAGTTTGCTGCAGTTGATGCGCGACGATCCGACGCGAGCTTCAGGGATGCCGCAGCGCCTCGAGAAGAGCATCGAGCCGACCGAGACGGTGACGATCACGCCGCCGGCCAATGAGACGCAGGCATTGTGGGAACACTTCCTCGGCTGCGTCCGCGATCATAATCGGGCGACGCTGTGCCCGCCGGAACTCGGTGCCGCGGCCGTGACGATGGCGTCGATGGCGGTCGGTAGTTATAGCTTGGGTCAAGTATTGACATGGGATAAAGAACAGCGTCGCGTCGTCTCCGCCGACGGTGCTTGGGCTGAGCGCTGGAATGCTCGAAGCAAAGCGCGCGAACGCTTCGCCGGCATGCAACCGCCGAAGTACATGGACCTCGCGGGGCCGGAGCACGGCTAAGCCGCAAGCGGCAATTTATGCCCAAGTTCTTCGACCCCGACGGCCTTTCAAAGCTCGGCAACCTCGAACTGGTTGCCCGGCAGGTCGTCGAGGGGTTTCTCACCGGCCGGCATCGCTCGCCCTATCACGGTTTCTCCGTCGAGTATCTCGATCATCGACCCTATGTGCCGGGCGACGAACTGAGGTCGCTTGACTGGAAAATCCTGGCCCGGACCGACAAGTATCACGTCAAACTCTTTCAGGATGAGACCAACCTTCGCGCGACGATATTGCTCGATTGCTCTAAATCGATGGCGTTCCAAAGTGGCAAAATCAGCAAGCTCCAGTGGGGCAGCTACCTCGCCGCGGCACTCACGCATCTGCTCTTGCGGCAGAACGACGCGGTCGGGTTGGTGCTGTTCGACAACACCGTGCGAACGTACCTCCCTCCCAAGGCCCGGCCAACGCAGTTTCGCCGCGTGCTTGACTTGCTCGAACCGGAACCGGCCGCGAGCGACACCGACGTCGGGCCCGTTCTTCATGATGTGGCCGAGCGCGTCCGCAAGCGCGGGCTCGTCATCGTCATCAGCGATTTGATCGACGACGTCGACAAGGTCGCCAGTGGCTTACAGCACTTCCGGCACAACGGCCACGAAGTCGTCGTTTTTCACGTGATGGACGATGCCGAGCTGACCTTTCCCTACGATCGACTCACACGGTTCAAGGACATGGAGGGGGCCGGCCGCGTTGTCGCCAGTGCGAAGACCTTGCGCAACCGTTATCTGACGCGCATTCAGCAATTCCTTGAGGGCGTGAAGGCTGCGTGTTTCGAACGGGATATTGCCTATTTGCTTGCGAATACGAACGAGGGGTACGATCATTTTTTGGCGGCGTATTTGGAGAAGCGGGCGCGGATTGGTTAGCGCTACGCCGCAAGCGGCGGGAATAAATCGCGGGGTTCGGTATCATATTTCGGAACCCCACCGCGCGCGGAAATATGCCGACACTCCTCCACGAACCACCCCTGCGGCCGACGCACGAGATTTTCCACGTCGAGCGCATTCTCGATCCGGATGATGCGCCCGCGAAACGTGAACATCGGGTCATTGCCGTGTTGCCGGCTTACAACGCCGAGCGTACGCTGGCCGCGACGCTGGCGGACTTCCCGGCCGCATGCGTGGACGAAATCTTGCTCGTCGATGACGGCAGCACCGACAATACGGTGGCCGTTGCTCGTGAGATGGGGCTGACCGTCATCGTCCATCCGAAGAACCGCGGCTACGGCGGCAACCAGAAGTCGTGCTACCAGTACGCCCTCGAAACCGGCGCCGACGTGGTGGTGATGATTCACCCGGACTACCAGTACGATGCGCGCGTCATTCCGCACGCGGTCGGGCTGATTGAGTTGGGCATCTGCGACGTGGTCCTCGGTAGCCGGGTGCGCTCGCGCAAGGAAGCCCTCAAGTGCGGGATGCCGTGGTGGAAGTATTTTTCGAATCGCGCCCTCACGTTCATCGAGAACGTTGCCCTGGGCCAAAACCTCGGCGACTTCCATAGCGGCTTCCGCGTCTATCGCCGCAATGTCCTTGAGACGATCCCGTTCGAGCGCAACTCGGACGACTTCGTTTTCGACACGCAATTCCTGGCCCAGGCGGTCCACTTCGGCTTCCGCCTCGGCGACCTGCCGGTGCCGGTGCGCTATTTCGACGAAGCGAGCAGCATCAACTTCAAGCGGTCGACCGTCTACGGCATCCGCACGCTGACGACGATGGCCCGCTTCTGGCTGCACCGAACGTGGTTGTGGCGGTCAAAGCTGTTCCAGAAGAAGTAGCCATTGCGTTTCGGGATCAGCGTTTTGGAGCGGAACTCGAACAATCTCAATCGGCGTGCATTTTGGCACAAACTCTTATCAAATAAGCACATTTGGCGCTTATTCTGCGGCCTCAAATTGCGTTTCCGGGGTGTGTCGCTTCGTGAACGAAACGCAGTTTGCCACACTGTAACCGCTGACTTGTCGGCGATGCCCCGGCCGGGGTATCATGCGCTCCACATATCCTTGCCGCCCAGTGCTTCAACGGGGGACCGCTCCGATGCGCTTCTTGACGCTCCTCACCGCCATCGTGCTCGCAACGCCGTTGATCGCGGCCGATCCGCCGAAGGGGTCCGGCGTCGACATCGTCCCGACCAACGCGTTCGGGTTCATCACCGTGCGCGTGTCCGATCTGCACGACATGGAATCTCTCAAGCCGCTGCGAGAGGCGATTGGTCGTCTTGAGAAGTCGCAAGGGTCGATCGAAGGCGTCATTGGCGTCCCACTCGCGGACATCGATCGCGTGACAGTGTTCTGGCCCGGGCTGCCGACGGGTGATGCGATCGAGAGCCCGATCTTCGTGGTGTCCACGCGGCAGCCATTCAATGAAGCGAAGGTTCTCAAGGCCCTAAAAGCAATGCCGTCGGATAGCGGCGGGC
>DATANR010000483.1:0-12590 GCA_036266155.1 Gemmataceae bacterium
AGCGCCCAAGGCCGGCGCATCGTCACCTGTCTGCTGGCCGCCCATGCCAGCGACATCACCCGCCTCGACGCCGCCTAAAATCCGCGCCAACCGCGAGGACTTTCACCGTATATCAATGAAGCGCAGCGAGGGCGACGCTAGCGAACGAAGGCGTCGCCCTCGCTGCGCTTCGGTCTCCGCCCTTGTCTCCATCGACGAACGAGCAGCCCAATCCAAATCGTCACCGTCACGCCAACGACTGGCCAGAGCAGCCACGGCACCCGGCCGTCCCATGGGCCACGGATCATCAATTCCACGTTCAAGATCAGGCCGGCGACAATCATCACGACCAGATCCGTTCGAAAGGCCGGCTTGTCGCGGATCAAGATGCCGATCGCTAGCATCGCCGGAGCAATCAACGGCACGAACCACCGAATCGACAAGCACGCGCCCGAGAGGTTCCGCGAAGTTGCCGCGTAGAGGCCCCAGGTGACGATCGCCCAGAATGTCATCGCGACGACGACACGCCGATCGCGGCCTGGCCGCCAGAGTGAATAGGGCAGAGCGACGAACAACATCAGCAGCATCGGCGAATGAAGAATGAAACCCTTCTTCCCGAACCACAAGTCGAGTGAATAAAGGCCTGCCTTGGCGACGGAGGCATGAGCCCAACCGCCGGTGATGTTGGTCGAGTTGAAGGGCGAACCGGGCCATTGCAGATATTCCGCCTTGGCGTTAGCCGGCCCGATGGTGCCAGCGATCGCGTAAGTAATTGCGTGGTGCGTGGCGACGACGGGCAGTGCTGCCGCGACGAATGCCGTCAGCGACAACCAGCGCTTCTTGCCATGCGTTTGCCAGGTGACCAATCCAAACACTGCGAGCGCGAGCGGCGGGCCGGCTCCCAGGTCAATCGTGTAACCAAGACCCGCAAGCAGTCCCAGCCACGCCGCCCGAGCCATCGTCATGGGCCCTCGTCGAACTGCCGCCTCGACGACGCCTGCACCGACAGCGAGTAGCAGGATGTGATTGTTGACCTGCTCTGCGTAGGGGGACGCCAGTGTCGCGAACGCGAACCCGGCGAGAAGCACGTTGTCCCACGGCGGTTGCAATCCGATGGAATTGCATGTCCGTCCGATGGCCCAGACGGCGAGGACATAGGGCACGCCGGCGAACAGCCAGGTCAGCATGAGGGCAAAAACATCGGGTCGCTCGCTGGCCGATGGCCCGCCGACCCAGCGCCAGAGTTGATAGGCCGCCGCCATCGGCAGAGCGGGCACGGGCGACTTGTCGGAATAGTACTTGCCGTCGATCAGCAGCTTGTCGCTGGTTCCATAGCGGGCCGCCAATTCGTTTCCGGGTTCATACGGCGGCCGGTCGGCAAGCCAGGGAGAAACGTAAATCGAGCCGTCGATCGCGAAGGTGTGCCGGTCGACGAGCGACTCCACCGTGGCGAGCCGACTGCCATCGTTCCATCCGCCGGCGTAGGGGCGGGCGCTCACGAATGCCAGCAAAAACGCGGCGAAAATGATGGATCGACGACCGAAACGCATGCCACCTCCCACGGGTGTTTAACTGGGCGGCGCGGGAGAATCAAGCCGACCGAGTCGGCCCGGGATTCGTTTCAATTCATTGCGGACTTTTTTGGCGAAACGAATGGAGGGTGGAGTGGTGTGTATGTAATCCATTCATCAGCCCGGCATGTCGCCGGCCGCTTCGACTACCGCGGCGGGGTCGGCCTCGCGGATTTGATTTTTGCTGTCAACGAGCACCACCGTCGGTCGATGCTTGCGGGCCTTGCGGCTGCTCATCATTGTGTACGTGGCCACGATCACCAGATCGCCCGGCTTGATCAGGTGTGCCCCGGCGCCATTCACGCAGACTTCGCCGCTGCCACGGGGCGCTGGCAGAGCATACGTCACAAGCCGGGCACCGTTCGTCACATCCCAAACGTGGATCTGCTCATGCGGCAAGATGTCGGCCGCTTCGAGCAGGTCGGCGTCGACGCTGAGGCTGCCTTCGTAATCCTGGTTGGCTGCCGTCACCGTGGCCCGGTGAATCTTTGCCTTGAACATCAGACGCTGCATGGCATTCTCCTGCCGTCATCTTAGACATCGCGGCAATCCGCGGCTTGTCCATGGCCGACAGCCGGTAGTCAAGAACGCGACCATCCGCGACGGCACTGGCAAGGCCGGCCACTTCGCATTGACCCATTCGCCGTCAGCGTCTATGGGACTTTCGGCTCGATAGGTTCACGATCGGAGGGCTCTGCCCATGCGCGGCGCGGGTGTTGGCATTTCTTGGCTGGTGTGTGCCGTCGTCGCGGCTGGTCAGTCGCCGTTTCCCGATCCGCCGATTGTCGCGCCGCCGCCGCTCGATCCGCCGGCGCCGTCGATCATTCCGCCGTCGCTGGTCAAGCCGGCCGTGAGCCAGATGAGCCCGGCGTCGCCGAGTGCCCCGGCCATGTTGCCGCCGACGCCGATCGAGACAGTCCTGTCGCCGCACGCGGCCGTCGGCCAGCAGCATACCGTCGGCGTGGAGCTGCAATTCGGCCAACCGACCGGCGTGCGTCTGCAATACGCCATCTTCCACGGCGGCGAGTTCTCGATTCTCGCCGAGGCGTTCGGCGGGGCCCGGTCGCAGTTCTGGGGCGACGAGACCGTGCTCGGCATCGGCGGCCGGGCGCTGTTCACATTGTTTTCCGATGGCACGAAGAACGCCTTGCTTGTCGGGCCGGGGCTGGGAGTCAGCTACTGGGAAACCGGCGAGCATCATGGCGGTTGGTACTGGAACGGCTTCGGCCGGCGCTGGTGCGGCGAGTCGGATCGCTACTTCATCAACATGGACGTCAACGTCGGCTGGCTGCACGAACTCTCGCCCTATATCGGGTGGGAGCTCGGCATAAACTTCGGTTTGCGCGTCGGCCTGTCGGGCCAGGATCGCCACGACCGCGACATCAGTGGCCGCGTCAACGGCGGCACGATCGGGCTCTACACCGGCTTGCGTTTCTGAAAACGATCAGAAACCACGAAGCACACGAAAATTCTCGGCTATTTCGTCTCTTTCGTTACTTTCGTGGTTCCCTGTATTTGACATCCATTTCTTGCTACCCAATCGAATCTATGTCGGGTATCCTCTTTACACCTCTCACTTTCACCCGGAATCTTCACCATGAATTCCGTCAGCCGCCGCATGTTCTTCACCCTGTTCGTGCTGTTCGTCGCCATCGGGCTCGTCAGTTTGCCAAGCGGGCCGGATGCCATCGCCCAGCGCAAAGGTGGCGGCCAGAAGGAAGGCAAGGCCAAGGAGAAGGACACCCCGCCGCCGAACGTCGTGTTGCCGGACGCGTGGGTCAAAGCGTTCCAGTGGCGGAGCATCGGCCCCGCCAACATGGGCGGGCGCATCAGCGCCATCGCGGTGTATGAGGCGGACCCGTCGACCTACTGGATCGCCACGGCCTCCGGCGGGCTCGTGAAGACGACTAACAACGGCGTCACCTTCGAGCATCAATTCGATCACGAAGCGACCGTGTCGATTGGCGATGTCTGCGTGGCGCCGTCGAACCGGGACATCGTCTGGGTCGGCACCGGCGAGAACAATCCACGCAACTCCGTCTCATTTGGCGACGGCGTCTACAAGAGCACGGACGGCGGGAAGACCTGGAAGCACATGGGGCTGAAGAAGACGTTTCAAACTGGCCGGATCGCCATTCACCCAACGAATTCGGACATCGTGTACGTCGGTGCCCTGGGCCGGCTGTACGGCCCCAATGAAGACCGCGGCCTCTTCAAGACGACCGACGGCGGCAAGACGTGGGACAAAGTGCTTTACATCGATGACAAGACGGGCGTCATCGACGTGCAGATGAGCCCGGCCGATCCGAATACGCTTTTCGTGGCAGCGTGGGAAGTTCGCCGCGATGGTTACGACTCGTGGCCTGGCGGCAACGTGCCGGACGGCTACGACGCTTACGATCCGGTGAACAAGTGGGGCAAGGGTTCGGGCATTTTTAAGACCACCGACGGCGGCAAGTCGTTCAAGAAACTCGAAAAGGGTTTGCCGACGAATGCGCTCGGGCGGATCGGCATCGACATCTATCGCAAGGACCCGAACATCGTCTTCGCAATCGTCGATTGCGAGAAGATCGGCATGGGCGTGCCGCCGAAAAAAGGAGCGATTGCGAGCAACACCTACATGGGTCTTCAAGGTGAGGACGTCGGCGAGGACGGCGGCGCGAAGATTCTGAGCGTGACGCCCGATGGTCCCGCGGACAAGGCGGGCATTCGCAGCGAGGACGTCGTGACCAAGGCCGGCGACAAGATCATCAAAACCTATGCCGAGCTTCAAGAGCTGGCACGCGGTGGAAAGGCAGGCGACAAGCTGAAGGTCGAGTTGAAGCGCGTCGACAAGGTGGAGACGGTCGAGTTGACGCTGGCGGAGCGCCCGGCCGGTAAGGGTGGACCCGGAGCGGGCGGCGGAGGTGGGGGCGGCTTCGGCGGTCCCGGCGCCGCGACGGCGACACGGCCCTACCACGCCAACTACGGCGGCCAGGCCGCGAATGTTCAGGAGACGCAAGGCCCGGACAGCTTCCAGTATGGTGGCGTCTACCGCTCGGCCGATGCGGGCGAGACGTGGACGCGCATCAATAGCATTAATCCGCGGCCGATGTACTTCAGCTTGCTGCGCGTCGATCCGTCGGACGAAAAGAAGCTCTACGTTGGCGGCGTCTCAATGTCGCGCTCCATCGACGGCGGCAAGACGTTCGGGACGATGCCGCGCGGCGTCCACGCCGATCAGCACGCCTGGTGGATCGACCCGAAGGATGGCCGCCACATGATCGTCGGCTGCGACGGCGGCTTTTATGTGAGCTACGATCGCGGGGAGAAATGGGACCACATGAATCATCTGGCGCTCGGCCAGTTCTATCATGTCGCGGTCTGTTCCAAGAAACCGTACTTCATCTACGGCGGGCTGCAAGACAACGGCTGCTGGGGCATTCCGAGCATGAGCCTCCGCGAACGTGGGCCGGTGAACGAGGACGTGATCCCCGTCAACGGCGGCGATGGCTATGTGTGCCGCGTCGATCCGAACGACCCGGATCAGATCTATTACGAGAGCCAGAACGGCGGCATGGGCCGCTGGAACATGCGGACCGGCGAGCGGGCGTCGATCAAGCCGCAGGCCCCGCAGGGCGAGGCGCGCTATCGCTTCAACTGGAACACGCCGCACATTCTCTCGGCCCACAACTCGCAGATCTGGTACTGCGGCGGCAACTACGTGTTCAAGTCCGTGAAGAAGGGCGACGACGCCAAGATCATTTCGCCAGAGATCACACGCACGAAGCATGGCAGCGCCACGGCGCTGGCCGAGTCACCGCGGAACCCCGACGTGCTCTGGTCCGGAACCGACGACGGCAACCTGTGGATCACCAAGAACGGCGGCAAGGACTGGGTGAACGTGATCGAGAAGGTCGGGCTGAAGAAGCCCTACTGGGTCGCCACCATCGAAGCTTCGCGTTTCGCAGCCGGCCGGGCCTATGTCGCCTTCGACGGCCATCGCCTCGACGACGATGACCCTTATGTGTTCGAGACGACCGACTACGGTGAAACGTGGAAGCCGATCAAGGGCAACCTACCGACGGGCTCGACGCGGTGTTTGCGCGAGGACGTGACCAACTCGAACCTGCTCTATTGCGGAACCGAGTTCGCTCTCTTCGTCTCGCTCGATCGCGGTGGATTGTGGACGAAGTTAAACAACAACTTGCCCACGGTTGCCATTCATGAGGTGGCGATTCATCCGACGGCCGGCGAGATCGTCGTTGCCACGCACGGCCGGAGCCTATGGATCCTCGACGTGGCGGCCCTTCGACAAATGGCGAGCGAATCGATCAAGGACAAGCCGACTCTGTACAAGCCGAACACGTTGACGCGGTGGCAAAGCATGCCCGGCCGCGGCCAATCGGGCCGGCGGTTTGTCGGGCAGAACCCATCAACGAATGCGCAAATGTACGTGTCCCTGCCGAAGAAGGCCGGCAAGGTGACGCTGCAAATTCAGGACATCGACGGCAAGAAACTCGGCGAGGTCAACGTGCCGAGCGATGCCGGGCTGCATCGCGTAGCGTGGGATGGTGTCGCGCGTACGGAAGCAGCACCAATGCAGCCGATGGGCGGCGGGCCGGGCGGTCGTTTCCAGGGTCGCGCCGGCGGCCGACAGGTGCCCGCGGGGTCCTACCGTGTTCTGCTCATGATCGACGGCAAGGAAGAAGGAAGTCAGAGCTTTGCCATCGAAGGCGACCCCGTTCCGCCACGCAGTCTGACCGCGGAGGATGAGGACGAAGAAGAGGAAGAAGAACGCGACCGTAGAGATTCGTAACCCCATGATTTCGGAGTGCCCAAATGCGCAAGAGCACGGTGTTCGCCCGCTATTTCGAAAACCTGGCCGACGGCGACCCGATCGCGATCGGCCTCACGATCTTTTTCATTCTGTTCGTTGTCGTGGTCGCTTTCGTGGCGTTGTACTTCAAGCGGCAACACAAACGCGAAGAGGAAGAGAAGCGGAAGCGCTGGGGCATCAAGGACCCGAAGGCCAAGAAGTAGAAAGAGTCTGCCGTTAGCCGCGACGCGCTAGCGGAGCGCGACACGCCGGCGTGTCGAGATACAGGATCGAGGTCTCCGAAGCGTCCGCGTGACGCGCTCCGCTAGCGCGTCGCGGCTAACGGTTTGACGAATTTTTTCCGAGCCACGCACAATGCTATTCCGTCTCTTGATCGCCACTCTGTTTTGCTTCCCCTCATTGACGATCGCCCAGGACAAGCCTCCGGCGCCAAAGGCCGACGCGAAGACGGGCCCGTCGAAGATCGTTCCGAAGAAGGACGCGAAGCCCTACGTCCCGGAAGTCCCCGATTTGTACGCGCTGGTCGCGAAGCCGCTCGGCGAAGTCCGGCCGCTGGCACGCGCTTACGAGGCTGATCAGGGAGCGTTGTGCCGCAAGTACGCGATGGCAATGGCGCCGGGCGATTTTGCCCGCTTGCGCAAGTTCTACTCTGACTGGACCGCGGCCGTCGACAAGATTGATGTCGCGAGTCTGTCCGCTACGGGTATTGAAGAACTCGACGGCCTGCGGCAGCGCGTCAAGAAGGATGCCGAGAGCCTGGAAGACGGCTGGAAGAAATACATGGAGGTCTGGGCGCTGATGCCGTTCGCTCCGACGATCGCACTATTCGAGGAGAATCGGCGCACGCTGGAACCATTCGATCCGATCAAGGTTGCAGGTCAGCTTGCGAAGATGCGCAAGGAGATCGACGACGTTCAGCGCGAAGTCAAGGACGACAAGTCCGGCACCGTTCGCACCGTGTTCTTCACCAAGGCTCGGATGGAACGTGCATCCGAGGCGGTGACGAGTTGGCGCGGCACGCTCAAGTATTGGGACGTCTTCTACTCGGGCTACGACCCGATGTTCACGTGGTGGACCGCCGAGCCCTATCGCGCGGCGGACGCGGCGCTCGAGAACTACGCCAAGTTTCTGAAGGACCAAGCGGCGAGTCGCCCGACGGAGGACAAGTCGCCGCCAAAAATCGCCCCGAGCCCGCCGGGCCTGACCACGCCGAGCGACATTCCCGATCCGAAGTCGTGGCTCGGCAAGCCGAGCGAGATGGCCGGCGTCATCCAGCGTTTTCAAGCCGACCTCTTCGGTCGCGGCCGGCTGCCGGGCTTCAACGAACTGTCGCCGGCGGAGCGGCGCGACCGGCAGACAAAACTACTCGAGGCGTGGTTGGCCGCACTCGCGAAAATCGATTTCGACAAGTTGATGCATACCGCCCAGATCGACTACCTGCTGGTTCGCACGAATCTGCAGCGTGAACTGGATTGCCAGAAGGAGCAAGTCGCCGACGGGCCGCGGCGGCCGAAGAAGGACAACAGCGACGAGATCGTCGGCCGGCCAATCGGTCGCGAGGCGCTGCTGTCATCGCTCGCTGCCGAGATGATCACGTACTCGCCTGAGCAACTCGTCGAGATGGCGAACCGCGAGTACGCCTGGTGCGAGGCCGAGATGCGGAAGGCGGCCCGCGAAATGGGTTGCGGCGACAATTGGCGAGCGGCCGTCGAGAAGGTGAAGACACTGCACGTGCCTGCCGGCGGACAGACCAAGCTCGTTCGCGATTTGGCTCTCGAAGCGATCGAATACGTCAAGTCGAAGAACCTCGTCACCGTGCCGCCGTTGGCCGCGGAGAGCTGGCGCATGGACATGATGTCGCCGGAACGTCAGCGCTTCAGTCCGTTCTTCACTGGCGGCGAGATCATCACGGTCGCTTACCCGACCGACACGATGACGCACGACCAAAAGCTCCAGGCCCTGCGCGGCAACAACATTCACTTCTCGCGGGCGACGGTTCAACATGAATTGATCCCCGGCCACCATCTGCAACAGTTCATGACGCAGCGTTACCAGCCGCAACGGCAATCGTTCGGCACACCGTTCTGGACCGAGGGCTGGGCGGTCTACTGGGAGATGGTTCTCTACGAAAAGGGTTTTCCACGCGGCCCCGAGGACCGCGTCGGCATGATGTTCTGGCGGATGCACCGCTGCGCCCGCGTGATCTTTTCGCTCGGCTTCCACCTGGGCAAGATGACGCCGCAACAGTGCATCGACTTCCTGGTCGAGAAAGTCGGCCACGAACGCGAGAACGCGACGGCGGAGGTGAGGCGCTCGTTCCAGGGCGGCTACTCACCGTTGTACCAGGCCGGCTACTTGATCGGCGCCAAGCAGTTCTGGGCCTTGCGGCAAGAGTTGGTTGCAAGCGGCAAGATGACCGACAAGGCCTTCCATGACGCGATTTTGAAGGAGGGAATATTGCCGGTCGAGATGGTGCGAGCAGCCGTGACCGGTCAGAAGCTCGCGCGCGATTTCAAACCGAGTTGGCGATTTCTGGGCGAGTTGCCGGACGCGGAGTGGTCGAAACGTTAGTTTCGTGCTTCGATCAGGGAGCATCGACTTATTTGACTTTTTTTGGTTTCCGTGACACTTTTACGATCCCAATCTCGATTGTTCCTTCGTGGCCATCCGCCAATGACGGGTGGATTGCGCCTTGGAGGCAGTCGCCATGGTTCGCCGTACGGCCAGTTTCGTCGCCGCCGCGCGCGATGGGACTGCGCTTACGGTCCATGTGTACACTGGCTATGTCGTCGCTTGCCCGGTCAACGGCCGGCCGGAACTCCTGGAAATGGACCCCGAATACTGGACGGACGACGGAATCGAACTCGAGAAAATTGGTCCGGGAACATTTCAAATGATCGCCACGAATGAAATCCTCCATGAACTTGAAGCGGTGACTGTGGGCCGCCAATCAGCTTGAGTTGCGCTCGTATTCACCCTTGCCCGCTTGGAGCCCATGCTTGAAGTCACCCATTCGCATCTTGGCCGTCGACGGCGGCGGCGTCGGCGGCATGATACCGGCCCGGCTGCTGCAACGCATGGGGCCGCGCGTCATCGAACAGGCGGATCTCGTGGCCGGCACCTCTACGGGCGGCCTGATCGCGCTGGGCCTCGCGGCCGGTCAGACGGCCGAGCAAATGTGCGAACTCTACCTGACGCGCATCAAGGATGTCTTTTCAAGCTCCAATCGCCGTTTCATCGTACGCCGACTGTGGCGGGCCAAGTACCGCAACAAGGGTTTACGACAGGCAGTCGAATCGATCGTTGGGCAGAAGACCCTGGGCGACTTGATGGCCAAGCCCGCGCTGGTCCCAGTGACGGCCCTCACGCGCGCCGACGGCGCGCATCATCCAGCCGGCGTGTTCCTGTCGACGGCCTTTCGTCTCACGGGTTATGCGAACGAGGAGAAGTACGGCTCGAGCCATTGGAAGTGCGTCGACATCGCGTTGTCGACAGCGGCGGCTCCGACCTTTTTTCCTGCTTACGAAGTCAACAACCCGCTGACGGGCCAAAAAGGCAAATGGGTTTGTTGGGACGGCGGCATCGTTGCCAACGATCCGGCGCTGGCGGCCTACGGCGAAATCTTGCGGCTCGACCTGGCCGAGCGGAAGGAAGACGTGCGCACACACGCTGCGCCGCCCCCCGATGTACGCGTGCTGTCACTCGGCTGCGGCTACCGCAACATCGACATCAAGGCGGGTGACTGGGGCCTCTTACAAAGCGCCCAACCGGTCGTGTCGGCCTTGCTCGACGCCTCGGTCGGATCGACGGCATTCCTTCTGCGGCAAGTGCTCGGCGACCGCGCTTTGCGTGTCAGCCCTCCGCTGGCGGCCGACTATGCCATGGACGATCCGAAGGCCGTGCCGGGACTGAATGACTTGGCCAACACCTTTTATGACAAGGACAGAACCTCCATCCGCCAGCCGGACTTCACTCCGGCCAACCTCGACGAGTGGTTGAACAAGTATTGGTTCTGATTCACCGCCAATTTCCGCTCGAAGTGTATCCTGAAGGAGGTGTCATCCGTCTTGATTTCTCAGATGTGCTTGTATGGCCGACATTCTGCTGAGCACGTTGAACGCACGGTATGCCCATGCCTCGTTCGGCCTTCGTTATCTGCTAGCGAACCTCGGCGATCTCCAACCGCGGGCGGCCATCGCGGAATTCGACATCGCACAGCGTCCCATCGATATTGCCGAAAAAATCCTGGCGCGCAATCCGAAGATCCTTGGCCTCGGCGTCTATATCTGGAACGTGACACCGACGACGGAGCTGGTCGCACTTCTGAAAAGACTGACGCCGCGGATGATCATTGTTCTCGGCGGGCCCGAGGTAAGTTACGAGCATGGCGATCAAGACGTGGTCGCACTCGCCGACTTTACGGTGACGGGTGAAGCCGACCTGGAGTTTCCCAAGCTCTGCACGCGTCTCTTGAAGGGTCAACGGCCGCTCGAGAAAGTCGTTCACGCCGACCCGCCGGCCTTCCGCGATCTGCGTTCGCCATACGAGTTCTACGGCGACGAGGACGTCGCCCACCGCGTCGTCTATGTCGAAGCATCACGCGGCTGTCCGTTCACGTGTGAATTCTGCCTGTCGTCGTTGGAAGTGCCGGTCCGTCAAGCGCCCCTGGAACCGTTCCTCGATGCGATGGCCAAGCTGCTCGAACGTGGCGTGCGTCAGTTCAAGTTCGTAGATCGCACCTTCAACCTCAACATCCAAACGAGTCGAGCGATCTTGCAGTTCTTTCTCGACCGCATGCGACCGGACTTGTTCGTTCATTTTGAAATGATCCCCGATCGCTTGCCGGAATCTCTGCGTGCCTTGATCGCTCTATTCCCACCGGGGAGTTTGCAATTCGAAGTCGGCATTCAATCCTTCGACTTGGAAGTGCAGAAGCTGATTAGCCGGCGGCAGGACAACGAACGAACGGAACAGAATCTGCGCTGGTTGCGCTCCGAGACGACGGTGCATGTTCACGCCGACCTGATCGTCGGCCTGCCGGGCGAATCGGTCGAGAGCTTCGCGGCCGGCTTCGATCGCCTGTATGCGTTACGGCCACAGGAGATTCAAGTCGGCATGCTCAAGCGCCTGCGCGGCGCGCCAATCATCCGCCACGACGCCGCGTGGGAGATGATCTACAGCCCGCAACCTCCCTACGAGATCATGTCGACGAAATTGATCGATTTCCCCACGATGTGTCGATTGCGTCGCTTCGCCCGCTATTGGGACCTCGTCGCCAACTCGGGCCGCTTCGTCTATTCGCTGCCGGTGTTGCTGGAAGGGCGTTCGCCATTCGCGGCTTTTCTGGAACTCAGCGATTGGCTCTGGACGACAACGCGGCAGACTCACGGGATCGCACTGCATCGCTGGTTCGAACTACTCATGCGCTTTATGCAAGAACGCGGCGACGCCGATGTCGAACCCTTCTCTGCCGCCTTGCTCAACGATTATCGCCGCGACGGCCGCACGGACACGCCGCCGTGCTTGATCGGACGAGTTGCTGATACCACACTCGCGGTTCGACCAGCGCGGCGAGCCGGCGCCGAACGGCAAATGCGGCATGGCGTGAGTTGAGTAGGTCGGAGCCCGAAGCGGAAGCGAGGGCGACGACCACGCAATCTATTCGCCGTCGCCCTCGCTCCCGCTTCGGGCTCCGACTCACCCGAGCCGCGCTTTCAGAATGTACGTTTCGTTAGGTCAATTTTGCGAACCCCTCGTTGCTCGACGGTATCCTGACCATAGCAACTTCTCTGCCGGATTGGTTCCATGAGCACAATTCAACGCCTATCGGAACGCGGGCTCGTGAAGCCCGCGCGTTGGTGGGGTACCTACGAACTTCGTCGATTTTACAACCCGCCCAGAGATCGCGGGCTTTTTCGCGTCGGAGGATGCTGGCGTCGACACCGGCGACGATCTGGCCTGTATTATCGGCTCATCCGCAATGAGCGTACTTGGGTGATGGCCGGAATGAGGAACATGCCGTTTCTTGAAGGGTAACCACACCTTGTCCAGGAAGCCGGCATATCCTCGACGTTACTGTACCGCGCGTTTGGCTTTCGCCAGTACCGATGCGAACAGATGACCACGGATAATGGTGTTATCACGCTCCACCTCGTCCAGGATCCCAAGCACGACCGTTGCTCGCACTGTCAATCGCCGGACGTCATTCGCCACGGGACCGA
>DATANR010000484.1:0-14683 GCA_036266155.1 Gemmataceae bacterium
AAATCGTCGGCATCGCCGTTCCGACGCGCACCACTATGCCGGTTTACCAGAACATCAAGGCCATTGGCACGGCTGACAAGTTCACGCTGATGGCCACCGATCTCGAAGTCGGCATCCGCTATGAACTCCGCGGCCTCGCCATTGAGGAGCCGGGCGAAGCGATCCTGCCCGTGGGCCGTCTCACCTCGATCCTCCGCGAGACGACAGATACCGAGGTCCGGCTCGATGCCGACGAACGGCGCACGCGCGTGAACACGTCGTCGAGCGAATACGAGATGCCCGGCGAAGACCCCGCCTCGTTTGCGGACATCGCTGACTTCGAAGAAGGTGAGAAGTACCACGAGCTAGCCGCCGGCGATTTGCAGCGCATGATTCGCCGCACCGTCTTCGCAGCTGCCAAGGACGAGGGCAAGTACGCCATGCGCGGCGTGCTCTGGGACATGGACGACAAGAAGGCCAAGCTCGTCGCCACCGATGGCAAGCGGCTTGCGGTGGCCAGTGGCAGTTGCGTGACGCAGGGCGACGGCGAGAAGAAAGGCCACTCACATCTGGTCCCGCCGAAGGCGATGAGCCTCCTGGAACGCATCCTTGCCGATGGCGACGCCAGCCAGCCCGTGCAAGTCTGCCTGCGGAACAACGACGCCCTCTTCAAAACCGAGCGTGCGGTCATCTACAGCCGGCTTGTCGAAGGCCGCTTCCCGCCGTACCGCGACGTGATCCCGAAGAAGGCGAACGCCAAGGTGCCGCTCGCGGTGACGCCGTTCCTCTCAGCTGTTCGTCAGGCCGCGATCATGACCGACGACGAGAGCAAGCGCATCACGTTCAAGTTCGCGCCCGGCAAGTTGCAGCTCGAAGCACAAGGCGCGACGACGGGGAAATCGAAAGTGCAGATGAAGATGGACGACTACAGCGGCCCCGCGATCGACATCAGCTTCGATCCGGCATACCTGACCGAAATGCTCCGCGTCGTCGACGGCGCCGAGACATTGCAGCTTGACCTGGTCGACGGCCAGAAGTCGGCGGTGTTCCGCAGCGGCGAGGATTATCTGTATCTGGTGGTGCCGCTGGTGTGATGGTGCGACCCAGTAGTGCCAAGGAAGGTTGATCGACTCATGGAACCCAAAGGCCCCGAGCGCCTCTCGGAAGTGCTGAGCCGGCTCTTCGCCGCTCGTGGCTGGGGCCGGCAACAAGAGCGCTTGAGGCTCGAACGCGCGTGGACTGAAGCCGCCGGCGTCGAGTATGCGAGCGTTACTCGCGTCTCAGGGTTCCGCCGCAACGTGCTGGAAGTTGAAGTGAAGGGCGCCGTGCCGATGCAGGAGCTATCGCAATTTCACAAGAAGAAGGTGCTCGAGAAGCTTCGCAAGCAATTGACGGGGATGACGATCGCGGACTTACGGTTTCGCGCGGGCACTTGGTGACGCACGTATTAGATTTCCCGCGTTCGATGTTGACGGCAACGGCCAAACAATTCTAAGATGGTCGCTGGAGACCACCTCCGCTTTATCCCAGCGGAGTCCGAAATCCTTCATTTTTTCGGACTATAGTCCGGGAGGTCTCCAGTGTCAGTGCGCCATCATCGGTCGCGTCTTGCCTTCACCCTGATCGAACTGCTTGTCGTCATCGCGATTATCGCGATCCTCATCGGCCTGTTGCTGCCTGCGGTTCAAAAGATCCGCGAGGCCGCCAATCGCATGAAATGCACGAATAATCTGAAGCAAATTGGCCTGGCAATCCACAACTATCACGACACGATGACGTTTTTGCCGTCGCCGCGCGCCATCCACACGCCGAGCAACACCGAGGGCGACTACACCATCGGCTACTTCTACCTTTGGCCTGGCACCGAAGAGAGCGTCGGCGGGTGGATGGTCCGCATCCTGCCCTACATCGAACAACAGAACGCGGTCACGCCCTTTGCGAGCGTCACTAACCTGGCACAGCTCAGTGCGGCCTGGAACAAGTGCGAAGCGCTCAAAATGCCGATGTATCAATGCCCCTCCGACAACCGCAAGGAACTGGCGGGCACGACGTCCCTGACTGGCTATTGTGCGGTAACTGGGAACAACGAGGTGTACGGCAGCGATGGAGCGAACGGCATGTTCGCTGTTTACACCTATGCCCAGGCGCCGGCCCGCCGCAATAACTTCGCGATGGTGTCCGACGGGTTAAGTAACACGCTGATGGTTGGCGAACGGCCTCCGGCCTCCGACCTCGGCTGGGGCTGGTGGATGTACTCGGATTCGGACAATCTGCTCGGCCATCCGAACCGCGAGACCTACACAGTTGCCGGTTGTAGCGGCAACGAGTACTTCCGCAACGATCAAATCAAGAACTCGAAGGCCGCGTGCCATTACTGGAGCCTGCATCCCAACGGTGGCAACTGGCTGCTCGGCGACGGGTCGGTGCGCTTCTTCAATTACAGTGCCGCGGCCACCACACTCGTCGACATGGCCAGCATGAACGGCGGCGAAGTCGTGCGCAATTGAGTCAGGATGCTGTCGAGAAAGGCATGGCGTTGTGCCTTTCTCGACAGCATCGAACGAAACTTCACTCGACCAAACCAGAAAGTTCCGCTCGCAAACGTTTGAGGACTCGACTCTTCGCCAAGAGAACTGAGTTCGTGCTTAGGCCCAATTCGGTCGCAACCTCGTGCGGCGACCGGCCATCAAGCACGTGGCGGCAGAACGCTGCCCACGTCGCTGGCGCGAAGTCGCCTTCCACCATCTTGAGCGCGCGTGCCGCCAGAAATTCGTCGTGCTCACGATCCCATTGTTTGCCAAGAACACTGTCGGCCGTCGCGACGGCGTCCAGATCGAGCGCCGGGCCGGAGTCGGGTCGATCGCGAAAGTACTTCTTCACGTGGTTGGCCAGAATGGTGCGCAGCCAGGCGCGAAACGCGCCCGGACCGCGATGATCGAATTCACTCACGCGCCGAACAATGACCAACAGCACTTCTTGAACGAGGTCTTCGTGATCGGCCGTCGCGACGCCCGATCTGGTCAACCAATTGCGCAAGAGCGGCCCATAGACGTCGAGCAACTGTTGCCAGTCGCCCTCGGTCGGATCACCAGTGAGTCGGCCGAGCCAGGTGTGAATCAGCAGCACGTATGCTCGTGATGGCATCGGCGGCATCGAACTCGATTACCCGGCCGTATGGACCTTGCCGGCCACCGGGGCGCAAGATCAGGTGGCAGGCACGTCGCCCGCCGACGGCCTCAAACGTTCCGCGATTTCTCCGGCACTCCTTAACGCCATCGGCGGGGGCGATGCCGGCAAGAATTTCGTCGCCGTTCTAGGAGATGTCGACCCGTCCATCGGGGCCAAGGTGATGCGCACCGGGCTCACGTTTGCGGATGCCGACACCATTCGCATCAGTCGTTGTGACGGTGGAGCCAGGTCAATCAAGATCGCCGACGGTTCCACGTCCGCGGGCAAGGCGCCATCGCCTGTCGGAGTCCGGTTCGCTGTGGCCAGTCCAACCGGCCATCGAATCGTTTATCAGGTCGGCAACGACGTATCGCTTTGGGACACGGTGGCGGGCAAGGTCATTGCGCCGCTTCCCAAAGCGGTGCTGGCTTTTCAAGTGGGCGCCTTCAGTCCCGACGGCAAGTTGTTTCTCACGGCCGGACTGGATGATCATGTCTACTTGTTCGATACCGCTGACGGTAAGAAGTTGGCAACTCTTCCATACAAAGGATTCGCGCGTGTCGTAGCGTTCTCGTCGAATGGGGCGACCGCCGCCGTGAGCACCGACGAGGATGCGTTTATCCGGTTGATTGACGTCACGGGTCGCAAGTGGAAAGAGCCCTTGCCATTGCCAAAGGGCGAAGCAGAAGGACCACTGGCCCTCACTATCAGCCGTGATGGACAAAAGCTCGCTGCTGGGCGGGCTAATGTGTTTGTGTACGATCTGGCCGAAAGGTCAGCGCCGCGGAAGATGGGCGTCGTTTACGGGCTGGCCTACACGCTCGCCTTCAACGCCGACGCAAGTCTCTTGGCCGCGACCAGTGAATTCGGCGGGCAACTGTTTGTCTGGGAAACCGCGTCCGGTGTTGAGAAAGTCTCTCTCGCCGGCATCGGTGGCTACACGACGGTCGCCGCCTTCGCGCCGACGGGGAATACTCTGGCCGTGGCGGGAGAATATCAACCGGTCACGCTGCTCAATGGTCAGACGGGTGAGACGATCGGCGGGGTTGGAATTAAGAATGAACCGGCAGGTCCGGTCTATGCGACTTCAGTCAGCCCGGATGGAAAGATGCTGGCTGTCGCATCGGGACCGACCGTCCGTGTCTGGTCGTTGGCCACGGGCGCTCAGTTGTATTTCCTCAAGCACACGACGCTGGTGCTAGGACTGGCCTTCAGCGCGGACAGCTCGCGGTTGGCCACCGCCGATTGTCGCAATCTTCGCATGTGGACCGCGACGGAAGGTAAGCCCCTCTGGCACCAGCCCAACGAATTGAATCGGCCCGGCACCCTCGTGTTCCATGGCAATGACGCGGTAATCGGCTCCGCCGCCGACGGCAGCGCCACGGTCTGGGACGCCGCTGCCGGTAATCCGCTCCGTTCGTGGGCGAAGGAAGACCGAGTTCATGCCGTGGCCATCAGCCCGGATGGTACCATGGTGGCGACCGGCGGTCAGAGTGGCGATGTCCGCCTTTTTGACTTAGCGGTCCGCGGCGATCCGATCCGATCTTGGCACGTGCCAAGCGAGGTGATGGGATTGGCGTTCCGACCGGACGGAAAAGAGTTGGCTGCCACGACGCGCGTGACCAAGGAGACGGACCGAACGAGCATCTTTCGATTTGATCTGATTGAGAACAAGCCCTTGCCGCCCGTGCCGGCCAGCTTGCACGCGGCCGACAGTCCAACCTATCGCGCGGACAACAAGGCCCTCGCGGCCGGAGCATTTGACGGTATCCTGCGCGTCTGGGGTCTGCCTGACGCCGGTATCGGGTACACGTATTCCAACCCGCTATTCCCGAATGGACTCCGGGGCGCCAACTGGACGCCGGACGGCCGGCACCTCATTGTCGGGACTCCGTTCGGGGCGGCGTTAGTGTTTCGCTTGGCGAGCGAAATACGGTAGCCTCTCACGCCCGAGTCTCGCGTACCGTTGCCCCCGGCCGCGCGCGGATGTCCGGCAACAGCGTCGAGCCCAGGCCCGGCTTCGTGGGGGCAAGGATGTGACCGGCCTCGATCGTCGGTAGTTCCGTTACCAGCTCCGGATAGTTCACGCGCAAGTACGCGCGCACGCTCTCCTGATAGACCGCGTTCGGCGCGTTGATCGCCAGATGGATTCCCGCGTACAGCGTCAGCGGCCCCGTGCAATCGTGCATCGCAACCGGCCGCTTGTACGTCTCCGCCATCGCGCACACCTTTTTGCACTCCGTGATTCCGCCGGCCCAGGTTGGGTCGATCATCACGATGTCGGCGGCCCGCGCTTCGAGCAACGGCTTGTACTCGTAGCGTGTCGCCAGATACTCACTCGCCAGGATCGGCGTCGTCGTGGCGCGACGCAACTCGGCGAGTGCGTCGACATCGTCGGCACGCATCAAGTCTTCGAGCCACGCCGGTTGATATTCTTCAACGGCGCGAGCAATCTTGAGCGCTGTCGGCAGCGACCAGAGGCCGTGGCCTTCGAGCATCACGTCCATGCGATCGCCGACGGCCTTGCGGATCTTGCGAAACGGCTCCAGGGCACGATTGATATCCGACGCCGAGATGTCGTGCCCGCCGAGTGTGCGGATGTCGGGGTCGAACATCCCACGGAATGTCCGCCAGTTGTCCCAATTGCCCGGCACATGCGCGACATAGTCGAAGGGCCAGATCTTCATCCCGGTCAGGCCTTCGCTCAGCAGATCGAGAGCCAATTCGTCGGCATGCAGCATGAAGGCGGTAAGGTCTTCGTACTTCCCATCTGCGGACTCGGTCCCGTAGCCCGTCCCGCCCTTGGCCGCCCGGCCATAGCTCGGGCCGCCACAGGTGTTGTAAGTCTTGATCCGATCGCGCACGGCCCCGCCGAGCACCTGCCAGATGGGCATGCCCGCCGACTGGCCGAGGATGTCCCACAGGCAGACGTCGAGCGCCGAGAGACCGCGCAACTCGGCTCCTTTGCCGACGGTGTGTGCGATCACTTCGTACAGACGCCGCCAGTGCAGCTCAATCGCAAGCGGATCGTGCCCCAGCAACATCGGGGCGGCGAATTTGTGGATGTACCCCGCGACCGCATCCGGGGCATAGCACGTATCGGCATATCCACTCAACCCGGCATCGGTGTGGACGCCGACGAACAGGATCGACGGATACTCGGGAAGGTGGATCGTTTCGAGAGAGGTGATCTTCATGATTGAGCCGCTTGCGGCGTAGCGCCCGCTACGCTGCAAGCGGCGATCTCTTATTTCTTGGCCGTTACCTTGATATTCTTGAACGCGACCTGCCCATGGTCGCCCTGGAACATGAGCGGGCCTTCCGCCATCTCCTTGCCGGTGAGGCCGCCCGGCGTGACCTTGTTGCACTCGACATTTTCGTGGATGACCGTTCCGTTGAACGTGACCTTCACGAACTTCGCGTTCGACACCTTCTTGCCGCCTTCGAATTTTGGCGCCTGGAATTCGATCACGAACTTCTGCCACTCGCCGTACGGCTTATCGACGTAAACCTTCGGCGGCGCGAATGTGTAGATGCCGGCCATGTCGCCGGGCTTCGGGTCTTTGCCCTTCTTCTCGTAGGTGTCGTAAATCTGCAACTCGTATTCACCCATCAAATACACGCCGGAGTTCGATCCCTTCGGGATCATGAACTCGACTTCGACGGTACAGTCGCCGAATTTCTCTTCGGAAATGAGGTCCGAGGACGGCTTGAGGTTGATGACCTCGGTGCCGCCTTCCTTGACGCTCAGCTTGGTCGGGTCCTTGGCATCGACGGTCGCCGTGCCGGTGACCCACATGCCCTTGTCGGCATGCTTGAGCTTCCACCCAGCCGGCGGATCGGCCACGGCACACGCGGGGATCATCAAGGCCGCAACCAGCGCGGCCATGCGGGAAAGAGACATCTATGAACTCCACGATGTGAAACGGGGGAGGGTATGACTAATGGGACCGATAGGACACATGGGTCCCATGTGTCGCACCGGTCCCATGCTTTTGCCGCCGACTAACCAATCTTCGACGCAATGTTCACATACGTATGCACGTGCGGCAGCACGCGGAAGTTCCATACGAAGCCGGGCCCGAGCAGCCGCCAGAAGCTCCACGGCTGCTTCTCGCTCGTCTTCGAGCTTTCGTACTCCTCGTCGTAGAACGCGAGGTGGACTTTCTCCATGCCGCCCATTTGCTTGATAATCGTGACCACCTCGGCCCCGTCCTGCTGACGGAACGGCGACAGGACCGCCTTCATGACTTGCTCAACCAGTTCCTTCTGGTCGCCGGTCAGGTCCGCGTACAGAATGCCGGGCCGTTCTTCCTTGGCCAACCGCTCGAGTGAGCCTTTGCCCTCCTGCACCTTAGGGTCGCCGAGCTTGGCCATCGACTTCTTCTGCTGCTTCGGGTCGAGAGCGTCGAACAGTTTCATAACCTGCTGCGTCTGGTACGCGAATACGTTGGTCGGGTGGTATCCATTCGGCGTGTGGCCGTAGTAAATCGGCCCACCGAACGCCGCGCCTTCCTCGTTGTCGCCGTCGCAACGCATCGTCAGATGGTGCCCAGTAAACTGGAACGCGAACTTGCCCTTCGACGGATCGCCAAAGATGTCGGCCCCGGTCTGGTCAAAGCTCTTGCTGGCGTCCCACGTGCCCGCCCGCGTGATCTGATGCCAGGCCTTGTCGTCTGTCGCCGTGATGGCCCGCACGATCCGTTCGATCAATTCCTGCTGCGGCTTCGTGTAAACGGTGCCGATCTTCTTGTCGAGCGCCTTGTTCGGGTTGACCGACTTGCGCGCCGGGTGGTCCCACGGCTTGACGACGGCCTTCTTCTGCTCGGCATCAAGGCCGGCGTAGAGTTCCTTGACCATCTCCTCGGCGACGGTGTTGACGACGCGCGGCATCGGGCCAAGTTCGCCGGCCTTGAGTACGCGGGGAGCAATGAACGGCAAGCCGGTAGCAATGGCTGCCCCGCCGATGGCGAGGTTGCGGACAAATTCGCGGCGGTCGAGGCCGTCGCACTCGGGACAATTTGGTGAAGCGAAGTCCTTCATCGAACGACTCCTGTGTGGGCTAACGAGAGGAATGCCGCTGGGCATCTGGGTGGACACCATGTTACCCGGTTGGACGGGCGAAGGGGAGGGTTAATTCGAGAGTTGCTCGCCTAACTCAAATATCTGGTCGAGCAGCGTGGCTTTTGCTTCGGTCAACCCTCGATCGCCGACTCTCAGCCGAACCACACGGGCATCTCGCCCGCGGGCGGGAGCTTCACCACGGTCACGCTCTGGATCTTGGGATGGCCGGCGATGGTGGCAAGGACCGCGGCTGGCGGGTCCTGGTCGAGGTTGAGAACGGCGACCGCGTCGCCGCCGGGCTTGAGGCGGCCGAGGTTCATTGACGCGATGTTTACGCCTTGCCGGCCGCACTCGGTGCCGAGGAACCCGATCAGGCCGGGCACGTCTTGATGCGGGAAGACCATCAGAATGCCGTCGAGATAGCTGTCGAGCCGGTACTCGCCGAGTTGCACGAGCCGGAGAAAGCGATCGCCGAACAGCGTGCCCGCGGCGATGAACTTGCCTTGCTCGGTCTCGACTTCGGTGTGCAGCAGGTTCGCGAAGTCGCCCTTCGATTCGCTGGTCGTCGTCACGATCTCGATGCCGCGTTCGCGGGCAAGCACGGGCGCATTCACCACGTTGACCGAGTCGGCCATGTGCTTTTCGAGCAGCCCGGCGGTGAAGGCGGCGCTCAAGAGTTTGGTATTGCGCTTGGCCAGGTCGCCGCGGAATTGCAGCGTTGCCTTGCGGATCGAGCCGTGGGCCGTCTGCGCCTGGAACAGGCCGAGCCGCCGGGCGAGATCGACGAACGAGCGCATCTCCTCAAGTTCAGCCCGATTCACCGCCGCCATGTTGACTGCACATTGCACGACGCCGCGCGTGAGATAGTCAACGAGCAAATTGGCCGCTTCGACGGCGACGGCCTCTTGCGCTTCGAAGGTGCTCGCCCCCAAGTGCGGCGTGAGGATGACGTTCGGCGCCTTCAGCAGCGGATTGTCCGCGTCGATCGGCTCCTGCTCGAAGACGTCGAGCCCGGCACCGGCGATGTGGCCGCTGGTCAGAGCATCCGCGAGTGCTTTCTCGTTGACGACGCCGCCGCGCGCCACGTTCAAGACACGGGCGCCCTTCGGCAACATCGCCAATTCGCGAGCACCGATGAAGTCCTTGGTGTCGGGCAGCAGCGGGATGTGGAGGGTGATGAAGTCACACGCTGGCAACAGGTCGTCCTTCGAGGCGACGGCCTTGATGCCGAACTCGGCGGCCTTCTCTGGCGTGACCAGCGGGTCGAAGCCGATCACCTTCATGTCGAGGCCGACGGCTCGACGTGCGACTTCGCGGCCAATGCGGCCGAGGCCGATGACGCCGAGTGTCTTGCCGGCGACCTGAGTGCCGAGGAACTTGCCGCGGTCCCATTTGCCGGCCTTCATCGATGCGTCCGCGGCGCTAACGTGGCGAGCCGTGGCGAGCAAGAGCGCGATTGTGTGTTCGGCCGCCGATACCGTGTTGCCGCTCGGCGTGTTCATGACAATGACGCCGCGGCGCGTGGCGGCCGGCACGTCGATATTGTCGACGCCGACACCGGCACGAACGACACAGCGGAGCTTGCCGGGATTCTCGAGCAGATCGCCCGTGAGCCGGGTGCCGGAACGAAGAACAGCGCCGTCCGCGGCGCGCAGAGCGGCCGAGAGATCGGAACCCTTGAGGCCGGGCCGGTTGTCGAGGTCAATGCCCGCGGCCTTAAGAATGTCGAGGCCCGCGGCCTCCAGCTTGTCACAAATCAACACGCGCGGCATCGGGCCCCTCGGCGGCAGGTAGTCAAAGATCAGAGGACGAACAGTCTAATGTACGCAAACGCCGAGGGGCTGGCCGCTTGGCCAACCCCTCGTGAATCATCGTCGGATTGGCGTTAGCGTCACTTCTTCGGCCGAATCACGAGCGTCACGCCGGAACCGGGACGGAGCAAGTACTTTTCGCCGACTTTCGGGTTGTCAACATCGACGAGCACATTGACTGTGCGACCGCTGGACTCGATCAATTGTTCCACGTGCGTCACGGACGCCTTCACTTCGGCTTGCATGTCGGTGCCCGAGACTGGCCACAAATGAACTTCGCCCTTCTTGGTGCCGACCACGACGAAGCCGTTTTCGCCTTGCGGGCTGAACGATGCACACGTCGCGGCGGCCAGGCCCTTGGTCACGAGCCGGGCGACTTCGGCGCCGCGGACTTCGGCGCTCGGCGCACGCCAGAGTTGCACGACGCCTTCCATGCCTCCGGTCGTGGCGATCAAGCGATTGTCGGCCTTCTTGTCGATCTCGGGCGACCATGCGGCAAACGTGGTGAAGCGGCCGGACTCGCCGCCGGTGACCAGCGGCCGTTCCTTCCGCAGGTCCTGAAGGTTGATCACGTCGAGCTGTGACTTGTCGGCGTCGAGCAAAAGCCGCGAGCCGTCGTCAGTAACGCCAGGCATGGTGACGTCGCCGGAGCGTGAATCGATGCGGTGTTCGACCTTGGCGCCTTCCAGGCCGACCTGCCACACGCGGATAGAGGGCTCGCGGCCGGCCGAGACCACGCGGCCCTGCGGCGTGAAGCTGAGCGACGTCACCGGACTGTGATGCTCGCGCGTCGGGAACGTGTACTTGCGCTTGCCGTTGGCGACTTCGTACATGTAGATGGCCCGTTCGTCGGCCGTCACGCAGTAGCGGCCATCGGGCGAAAACGCGGCCGCGGCCACGCCGCCGTCGTGCCGGCCTTCGAGTTCACGGCCCTTGGCGGATGGATTGCCGAGTTCGTAGACCGTGGCCATGCCGTTGACGCCGCCGACGAGGGCAAGTGCCGCGCCCGCATCGGGGCGCGTGACGGCGATCGAACGCACGCCATTGGGATGCCGCCAAGAGCCGAGGACCTTGAGATCGCGGTCCCACGCGTAGACCCAGCCGTCTTCACCGGCCGACACGATCACTGGTTTGCCGCTGACGACGCCGACGGCGACCGCGACGATGGGCTTGTTGGTGGTGTGCTGTAAGAAGGTCGGGCCATAAGGAACGTCGCGCGGCACCTCGATCGTCACCTCGTCGCCCTTGGCGACCGTGTTCACGTACTCCTTCGGCAAGTTGCCCATGACGCGGAGCTTGCCGAACTCATGGAGCACCAGCACCGGCTCGGCCGCCTTGACGCCTTCGCCCTCGTGCTTCAAGACCTGCTGAATCTCGCCTTCGACCGGCACGCGCAGCGTGTGCTTCTCCAAGATGTACAGGGCCTTCTTCGCGTCGGCGTCAGATACTTCAGCACTGCCTTGATGTTCGACCAAGTCGGCCTGGTAACGAGCCAGGGTCGCCATCGAGTTGTAAAGCTCCTGCTGCGGCACGATGTTCCGCTGCACACCGTCACGCGTCTGCGTCACGATCAGCTTGAGCTGAACAACGGTTTCCTCATAGGCCTTGGCCGAGTCCTTCGCAGCCTTCGCCTTGGTCGCAGCGCCCTTGTATTCGAGATACGCCTGCTCGTCGTCGAGCATGGCGACAACCTGATCGCGCTTCACGATGTCGCCTGGCAGAAGCCGGCGATAGACCTTCTTGTCGCGCGGATGGTGGAACACGTCGGCCGGATTGAGCTTCGCCGCCGTCGCTTCGTCGGTTTCGACGCCCATCCACAGGACGGTGCCGTCGACGCGGCTGGCAAGGTCCAGTTTGCGCAAGATGACGACGTTCGCCATCGGCACCGTGATCGGTTCCGCGGCGGTGCTGGCAATCTTGGCCGGTCGATAATCGGCGGTGACGAACAGCGGACCGCCGATATTGCTCGAGCCGGTGTCGTCGACCGTCTTGGATGGGCTCGTCGATTTGTTTTGCGTACACCCCAGCACGGCAAACATGCAGGCGACCGCAACACACGCAGTCAACACGCGGCGAGTCATGGTATGACCCTTAACAGTTGCCGCTTGCGGCGTAGCGCGCTACGCCGCAAGCGGTGGTTAGAAGTAGAAAATCACCTTCTCGTACAGGAACTCCCAGACTCCGTAGAAGAGGGAGTAGCCAAGCGAGTGATCGCCGCCGATCACCTTGGCCTTCACTTCGACATCGGTCACGAGCAAGTTCTGGTTGATGTGGTACTCCGGGTCAATGTCCGGCGTATTGATGCGCACATACGCGTAGACGACCGGCTCGGATTCGTTCTGGTCGTCACGATTCGGCTCGGCGATCGCGGTGACCTTGTCCCGATACAGCTTGCCGCGACCCTTCGAGCCCGGCGTCGGTTGGCTGGAGACCAACACATCGACCCACAGGAACTGGCCCTCGCTGTCTTCCTCCGCGGCTTCCTTGAACGCCTGGAGCAACTTGCCCATGTGCTTCTGCGGGATCTTCAGCACGATTTCCCAACCGCCGCCGACGTGGCCGACGCGCAAGAGCGGGTCCTTGGGCGTGACGGTGCGGTTCTTGATGTTCTCGCGGAAGTCTTGCGTGAGCACGGTCCACGTCGGGGCACCAATGCCCGCGAGCGGCCGAGTCACTGGAGCCGTGACTAGAAAGTTGCCCGGATGGCTCAAATCGCAGTTGTAGTTCTTCTCATAGAGGGCAAGTTGGCCGATAACGCCCTGACGTTTGCTCTTGGTGGTGATGAGGTCCTGGGCGCGCTGCTGCCGGGCTTCGGGGGCCAGGCCTTCGCTACCGCGCGATAGGAATTCGATCTGCGCGTTGAGCCCTTCCAGTTCCTTTTGCGAGCTGGTGATCTTCTCCGCCCATTCGTTGCGGTGAAGGATCGCCAGCGGCGTACCGGGCGCGAGTTCCTGGTTTGGGTACACGAGGAAATCCAGGACCTGCCCGTCCTGCGGCGCGAACACCTGATAGCGCTCGAGCGGGGCCAGCTTGCCGGATGCATCCAGCTTGAGCGGATAGGGCACCACGGTGAAAGCGACCGTGAGCAGCACCAGGGCCGCGATCGTGAAGAACGTCCAGAAGCGCGCCTTGCCGCCGAGACCCTGCTGCACCTTCATCAGCGGCCACCAGAGCGGCTTCAGCGGCACGCGCTTCATTTCGGCCGAGTTGTACAGCGCTGTTGCGGAGTGAGCCGAGATCACATCGAGCTTCTGTTCAATTGGGCCGGTGATTTCGGGTGGGTCGAAGACTTCCATCAACACCGCTGAGCGGACCGGCTTGAGCGCTTCTTTCGAGCCTTCCTTCGGTTTCTCGCGTTCATCGCGAATCGGCGTCAACACGAGCAACTTGGGTGTTTGCTCGGCCAGATAGGCGTCGAGGGCTTCGAGCACTTTGGGCGGCAGCGTTTCGTCGCGGGTCCCGCGGAAGACCAGCTTTTCGCCCCACTGGATGACGGCGTCGAACAGATCGCGCATGCGGCGAATGTGTGTGCTCGCCTTTTCAACGACGTCGGCGCCGCTGACGGCCTCGATGGTCGTCTTGCGCCCGTGCCGGATGCCGACGGTCACGCGGTCGCAGCCGATGAGCCGGCGACCTTCATTGGCGACCGTGTATGCGACCTCCGTCGGATTCAACGAGCCGTGAACCTGTCGGCTAAAGACTTCGAGCTGCGTCCACGCCTGCTCCTGGCCCGCGACCTTGCGATTGCTGTTGTTGCGCAGGTAATTCGACGCGTAACCCGCGACCTGGATCGTGTAAGTGATCAGGTCTTGCGGGTTCCACGTCGGCTTGTGGAAGATTTCCACAATGCCCAGCGTCTGGTTGTCCTCATTGAGAATCGGCGCCAGCGCGAGCGCGTAGTCGGTGGGATTGCCAGCCGACCGATCGCCCTCGGCACGCTGCTTGGGGCCGAGAATACCCGGTTTGTTTTTCTCGAATGCGAAGCGCAGAAGTTGGTTGTGAGCCTGCCGACCGTCCGGCCGATCGTCGAGGCCGACCTGCGCGAAATTCTGCTGACACTGCTGCTGAAGGAACCCCTGCGGCGACTTGATCCAGATCGCGCCGGCCGGAGCGTCGATGCCGTCGAGTCCCTTGCGCAGAAGTTCGTCGTAAAACTCGCCGGGAGCAAGAGTTGAACCCGACAGGGCGGCGAGCTGTTCGATCGCATGCTCGACTTGCCGACGAAGGCGACGAACGTAGTCGCCGTCTTGCTGTACTTGGCCTGCGGACACGGTAAGTCCTCAGCGAGCGGGAATTAAGCAGGGGTCGAGGGCGTTAGGGAAGTGTACTGGCGTAGTCAATTCACCGCAATGTATTGGTCGGCAGCCTTCATCAAGGCTCCCCGAAAGAGTAATTCCAGTGACAGTCGCACCGATTCGGAGGCCCTCAAACGCTCAAACAGGCGATCTTTGGCAGAGATTGCCAACAGAGATTGCCAAACACATATGGGGGGTTGGCCATCTCTCCCTGTGGAAAACTCTACTAGTGCCCCGTCAAACCTTAATTTTGGGGTAGAGGCGTTTGAGTTTTTGGCGGGCATCGTCGATTTTGAACTGCCAGTCGACGCCGCGCTGCTTGGCGTTGGTTTTGTCGGCCCATATGCCAATCTCGGATTGGAGTAC
>DATANR010000485.1:0-15119 GCA_036266155.1 Gemmataceae bacterium
CGCTCGCCCGAGTGTCCGGAACACATTCACATGGCCTTCTATGATGGCGATCTCTGGGTGGATCCAGACATGGAACAAATCTACTTCCATAACCTGTTGAAACTGAAAGTCGGCGTTGCCTTGGTGCCCCTCGCTGAGGACAAGGGAATTTACGGCACCGACGGAGTTCTTCTTTCCAATTCAAACATCGGCCTTTCCACAGTGCCAGATGGATACTACGTTTCCGATTTGGCATTTGAAACAGGCCGCGTTCGCGAGGTGGAAGGCAAGAAGCACGGCTGCGTAGAGTTGGAAGGCGCCCCCGAAATGGTCCTAGAAATCGTCAGCGATTCGTCCGAGAAGAAGGACATGATCGACCTTCGGGACCAGTATTGGGAGTCGGGAATTGATGAATACTGGTTGATCGACGGCCGAACCGACGACCCACTATTCGAACTTCTAAAGCGTGGCCCCAAAGGTTTTGTGGCGGTACGTCGCCAGGCGGGTGGATGGGCCAAGTCCGAGGTATTCGGCCGGACCTTCCGATTGGTCAGAAAGCAAAGTCGTCGTAACCGCCCCGATTACACCCTCGAAGTGAAGTGAATCCGCGCGGTCGCTGCCGGTAACCAGAATCGCAACCCTAGCGGTCCACGCAACCGGAACACCTTTCCACCGCGCACGTCGGATTCCAAGTGGAATCCTTGCCACCCGTACAGTTTCGTCCACCAATTCCTATAATTCGATGTTACCCGTTTGGGCCTCCCGCATCGTGCGCGAGGGCGGGCAACGCTGTCCCTTTTTTCACACTCGCCGCATTCGATCGGACGGTCCGATCGGCCGGCACGGAAACCTCTGCTCAATGGCTAACCGCAACCTCATTCACCAGATCAACATTGACGACCTTGAGGCCGAACTCGACCTCGATAACGTGTTTGACACGGAAATTCTCAAGTGGATCGGCACCGACCAGACTGTATTCGACACGAACAAGATCGTTGAAGGCAAAGTCCGCGACATCCGCGGCGAGGACGTGTTGATCGACATCGGCTACAAGTCCGAAGGCATCGTCAAAATCGATGAGTGGAAGGAAGAAGGCGTTGATCCGCCAGTCTATCCAAAGATTGGCGATGCGGTGCAAGTGTTACTCGAAACCGTTGAGGACGAGAACGGTGTCATTTCCCTTTCCTACCGCAAGGCCAAGCGGCAAAAGGAATGGGAGGCGATCCTCGCCAAGCACAAGGAAGGCGACCGCGTCAAGGGGCTCGTCACGCGCAAGATCAAGGGCGGGTTGCTGGTCAATATCGGCGTCAACGTCTTTTTGCCGGCGAGCCAGGTCGACATCCGCCGGCCACCGGACATCGGCGACTATATCAACCGCGAAATCGAGTGCATGATCCTCAAAATCGACGAGGTTCGCCGCAATATCGTGGTGTCCCGTCGAAAGCTGCTGGAAGAAGATCGCGCACGACTCAAGCGCGAACTGCTCTCGACGATCGAGCCGGGCCAGACACGGAAGGGCATCGTCAAGAACATCGCCGAGTTCGGCGCGTTCGTCGACCTGGGCGGCATCGATGGCCTGCTCCACATCACGGACATGGCCTGGTATCGCGTGCAAGACCCGCGCGACATGGTCAAGATCGACCAGGAACTCGAGGTCTACATTCTGAATGTGGACAAGGAGAAGGAGAAGATCGCCCTCTCCTTGAAGCACAAGACGGCCAGCCCGTGGCAGAACATCGAGGCCAAGTACCCGGTCAGCAGCAAGCACACGGGCGAGGTCGTGAACATCATGACCTACGGGGCCTTCGTCAAGTTGGAGCCGGGCATCGAGGGGCTCGTCCACATCAGCGAAATGTCGTGGACCCGACGGATCAACGATCCGAAGGAACTCGTCAAGCAAGGCGACGTGATCGAGGTCATGGTCCTGAACATCAATCGGGACAAGCAGGAAATCTCGCTCGGCATGAAGCAGTGCCAGTCGAACCCGTGGGACAAGGTGGCCGAGAAGTATGTTCCGGGCAAGATCGTCTCAGGCGTGGTTCGCAATCTCACCAACTACGGGGCCTTTATCGAAATCGAGGACGGCATCGACGGCCTCTTGCACGTCAGCGACATGAGCTGGACGCGCAAGGTGACGCACCCGAACGAGGTCGTGCAGAAGGGCCAGAAGGTGACCTGCGTCGTTCTGAATGTCGACCAGGAAAAGAAGCGCGTCGCGCTCGGCTTGAAGCAAATGGCCACCGACCCGTGGGACACCGACATTCCGGGCCAGTACAAGCCGGGCCAGGTGGTGCTCGGGAAGGTGACCAAGATCACGAACTTCGGCGTGTTCGTGGAGTTGCAGCCAGGCCTCGAAGGCTTGCTGCACGTCTCCGAGTTGTCCGAAGGCAAGGTCGAGTCGCCGGAGGACGTCGTTAAGGTTGGCGACGAACTTGAGGTGAAGGTCCTGCGCGTCGACACCAAGGACCGGAAAATCGGTTTGTCGCGCAAGAACCTGCACGACCCGAACGTTCCGGAGGACGTCGAGATTCCGGATCTGGAAGGCCCCGGCGCCGAGGCGGCAGCCGCCAAGAAGGAAAAGGAAAAAGAGAAGGAACTGCGCGGCGGCACCGGTCAGGCCGGCCCGCTGTTCCAATTGCCGGGCAAGGAGTAGTTGTCAGAGGCCAGAGATCAGAAGTCAGAAGTCAGAGAAAAGCGAAAGTCAAAACTCTCTGACCTCTGACTTCTGATTTCTGACCTCTGTATAGGGGCCGGTTCTGCCGGTCGCGCGGTTTAGGCCCCTGGTTCGTCCTCGCGAAAGGGCTTCAGACTGTTTTAAGACTCGTAATTATCTAGCGTCCGCGACCGTGCGGACGATACGATGGAGCGAAGGTCGCCGGACCAGGTTTGCCCCGACCGGCGAATGGATTGTGGATGCTCGCGAACTGACTTCCGGGGCAACTTTCCGGCGACCAGCGGCTCCCGCGCCCAGCGGAAAATACACCATGAATCGACCGCGTCGGCTGCGCACCGAACTCGTTCAATCACCTTTGGAGACCTATCTCCGGGAGATTAACGAGACCGCGCTTCTCACTGCCGACGAAGAAAAGACACTCGCCCGACGCATCTCGACCGGCGACACCGAAGCTCGCGATCAGATGGTGCGAGCCAACCTGCGGCTCGTCGTCAACATCGCACGCGGCTACTCGGGCAAAGGGCTGGCACTTCAGGACCTGATCGAGGAAGGCAACCTCGGCCTACTCCGGGCCGTCGAGGGATTCGACCCCAACATGAACACGCGGTTCAGCACTTACGCCAGCTACTGGATCAAGCAGTCGATCAAGCGGGCCCTGGTTAATACGGCCAAGACGATTCGCATTCCGGCCTACATGGTCGAGTTGCTGGCCAAGTGGCGGCGTGCGACCAACCAGCTCACCGACGAGCTTGGCCGGCCGCCGACGAACGAAGAGACGGCCCGCTTCATGGGCTTGCCGAAGAAGAAGCTCAACATCATCAAGAAGGCGATCCGCGTCTACAACTCCGCCCCGCAAACCGACCAGACCGAAGCCGGCTGGAGCATTGATGAGATGCTATCCGACGGGCGCGCCAAGACGCCGGACAACGAGATGGTGGAGAGCGATGACCTTCGTCAAGTCATGCACTTGCTCGACAAGATGGATGCCCGTGAGGCGACAGTATTGCGTATGCGTTTTGGGCTGAATGACGAAGAGCCGAAAACGCTCAAGGAAATCGGCGAATCGTTGGGACTGACCCGTGAACGCGTCCGACAAATCGAAAGCGAAGCACTCGCCAAGCTGAGCGAGAGCTTGACGGCCGAGTAACCGCTCGCGGCCTTTCGCGAGTCGCGCTACGCCGCAAGCGGCTATTCAGTTGCAATCGCAATACTCAACACCTTGAAACGGATCACGCCGCGCGGGACCTTGATCTCCGCGATCTCGCCCTTCTTCTTACCGAGCAATCCCTGCCCAATCGGGCTCGTTGTGAGAATGCGATTCTTGTCCGGATCGTCCTGGCCTGGCCCCACCAATTCAAACGTTTCTTCTTCGTCCATGTCGAGGTCTTTCACCTTCACCTTGGACCCGAACACGACTGTGTCTTTGGGAAGCTGACTCACGTCGATGATGTAGGCCTTGGCCAGCTTCGTGCGCAAGAGGTCGATCTGCGCCTGAAGCAGCCCCTGATCTTCGCGTGCGGCATGGTATTCAGCGTTTTCGCTCAAATCACCCAGGTCGCGCGCTGATGCCACGCGTTTGGTGATTTCAATCATCTTCACGCCGTTCAAATGCTCAAGTTCCGCCTTGAGCTTCTCGTACCCCTCGCGCGTGATCGGGATGCGGTCGTCGGTCATCGGATCATCCTCACTTCAAGGGCCGCGTTCAGTCGGCCTATGGGACCGATACGTCCGGTATAAGGCCTATGAACGCGGCCAGCAGAATCAGGGTGTCAAATCCGTCCGTGCCGACAGGCTCGCACAGAATTCGGCGAGCAACCTGGCGGCATTGTCGAGGTCGTCCAGGTGAACGACTTCGACAGGACTATGCATGTAGCGATTGGGAATGCCGACCAGCCCGGTCGCCACGCCCTCCCGGCTAATCTGAATCACATTGGCATCGGTCCCGGTCGCCTTCGGCACGCCGCGAACTTGGTATGGAACGTTGATCCGTTTCGCGGCCGCTTCCAATTCTTCGAACACACGCGGGCTGATGTTCGGCCCGCGGAACAAGACGGGGCCGGCACCGAGCTTGATCTCGCCAAGCTGTTTCTTGTCGTTACCGGGTGTGTCGGTAGCGTGGCAGACGTCGACGGCGACGCCGACATGAGGATTCACGCCGTAGGCGCTGGTAGCCGCTCCTCGAAGCCCCACTTCTTCTTGCACCGTCGAAACCGAGTACACCGCGGCCTGACGCTCGCGTTCCTTCAACAGGCGTAGCGCTTCCATCACGGTCCAGAGCCCGACCTTGTCGTCCATTGCCGGAGAGGCGGCCATGTTGTTACGCAATGGGCGATAGCCAAGAGTAATCGTTACCGGGTCGCCGGCGCGCACTAATTGCTCAGCCTCTTCCTTGTTGCGCGCGCCAATGTCCACCCACAGGTCATGGAACTGCGGCAGCTTGCTTTTTTCTTCAGATGTGAGCAAGTGGGGTGCCTTGCGCGACAGCACGCCGGCGATTGGCCCTCCGCTGGCCCAGACGGTCAGGTGTTGGCCTAACAGGATCGGAATATCCCAGCCGCCGATGGGTTGAACGTAAAGGAACCCATCCGAATCGACGTGCTGAACCATCAAGCCAATTTGATCGCAGTGGCCGGCCAGAAGCACTTTCAAGGGTGCCGGCGAAGGCCTGCTTGGAAACAACGTCGCGATAACATTGCCGTGTCGATCGGTCTTGACCTCGTCCGCAATCGGGGCCACCCATTGCCGAACGACGTTCTGAATCGGTCGCTCGTAGCCCGACGGACTCGGCGTCTCGAGCAATTCGCGTAAGAACACATGCGAACGTTCGTCCATGACGGGACCCGGGCCGTGAACAATAGAACGGCCGCGGGGCGCGGGGATGATCCCCGCGCCCCGCCGCACTTGTAGCAAGTATTGTAGTATGATCGCTTGGCTGCGGGGCAACAAGTCCGGTTGGTGGGAATTTTCGGCGCTCATCGCACGACGCGGAACGCGATCGTAGCGTGCCTCTCCATTCCCGGCAGCACGACGGCCGCCAAATGAGTCCAGCCGTGCGCATCCCTCGAATAAGATAACAGTCACGGTCCTCTCTCGAATCGGAGCTTTCATGACATCGAAGCCTCAATTTCGCATCGCTCTCGTGGTTGCCGGGGTCATTGCAGCCAATGCGGTCGGTCAGCGTGCACAACTCGAAACGCGCATCGCGGTCATGGCGCCGCCCAAGCCCGCGGCGATGGCCGTCTCGGCCGACGTCGTCATCATTGGCAAGGTCCTCGAAATCGAAAAAGACACCGTCGAAGCGACTCCGTTTAAGGGATCGCCCAAGGAGCAGGCGGTCGCCTACAAGATCGCCGTCGTGAAAATCGAGGACTCGCTCATGGGCGGAAAAGGGCTGACGCAATTCCGCGTGGGCTTTCCCGCCGACGCCGGCCCCGGCTTGCCGCCGCCTGGATTGCCCGGCGGCCCTCCCGGCGTGGGTCGATTGACCAGGCCGGGGCGACCTGGCCCTGGAACCGTCGCCTTGACCGCGGACATGGATGGCTGCTTCTTCCTAACGCAACATCACAGCGGCGACTTCTACACCGTCGTCGGCTTTGGATCGCCGCTTCTCAAGAAGGATGAGAACTATGCCAAGGAATTGGAGAACGTGAAGAAAGTCGTCAAGACCTTCGACGATCCCGTCAGCGCTTTGAAGGTCAAAGACCTGGGTGAGCGCTTCGCCGCCGCCCAGGTGCTTCTCCAACGCTACCAGACACAACGGGTCGGCGCTACGGCCCGCGAAGCGATTCCGGCCGAGGAAAACAAGCTGTTCATTGCCTTGCTCGCGGAGTTACCGTGGCAACCTGACACGACGAAGCCAGTTGGCCCGTTGGATCCGCCGGCTCCGAGTCGGAGCGCCCTGTGGTATTCCATCAACCCGAACGAACAAGGGTTCAAGGCGCCGCAGCCGCAACCACAGCGTCCCGGCGAGCCCCCAGTGGATTACAACAAGGTCATGGATGAGGCGACGCTGAAATTCTTGAAGGACAACGGCGCGAAGATTCAAATCCGTCGCTTCGCTGCCAAGTAAGAAGCATGAAATGCGTGAGCGGCCGGACCATGTGTGGCGCATGGCCCGACCGCTCGCGTAACAAACTCGCTAACGAAGCTATTTCTTCTTCGCCCGTGCCTGTTGCAGCAGACGCTTCGCTTCCGCGTTCGTCGGGTCGAGCTTCACGGCCTGATCGAAGCTGGCCGCGGCGTCGGCCAGTTTGCCGGCGGCCAGTTGCTTCGTTCCCATGTCCATGTATTGGCAGAACGACGAGCGTTTCTTGGCTTCGGCATTCGTCGGAGCGAGCGCCAGCACGTCCTGATACGTGTCGGACGCATCGGCATACTTGCTGGCCGCTTCCTCGCCCTTTGCCTTCTTCATCAATTCGGCAATCTTCGCGGCCGGGTCAGCCTTCGGAACGACCGGGTCCTTCTTGGGAACGACTGGAGTGACCGGGTCTTTCTTCGGCGTGACCGGATCGACCTTCGCGGCCATCGCCGCCTTTGCCGCGGCCTGGCCCTTGGTCGCGGCCGGGTCATTCGGAATCGCCCGTAGAGCATTGCCATACGCCTCGACCGCTTCGTCGTACTTCTTGGCCGCCATCAGCTTGTCGGCGTAAGCGAGCCACTGGTCGTATAACTCCTTGCGCTTCGGATCGACCGCCGGCGTCGTGGGCGTCGAGGCTGCGGTCTGGGCGTCGCGGGCCTGCTTCAAGAGCGCGGTCGCGGTTGGGTCACCGGGATCGGCTTTCAATGCGGCCGTGAACGACTGAACCGCCTCCGCATAATCCTTACTTGCAAGCGCGGCCCGGCCAGCTTTCATGGCCGAGTCGTAGGCGTCCTTCTTCGGGTCGGCGGCCGGCGTTGCGGCAGCGATGGCCTTCTTGACGATGGCAATCGACTGCGTGGCCGTCGGATCGCCCGGCTTGGCCTTGAGGGCGTCTTCGAACGCCTTGAGCGCTTCCTCAAACTTGCGGGCGGAATACGACGCACGGCCAGCCTTCATGAGGCTGTCGTATTTGTCGTTGTCGACCGCGGGCGTCGTGTTCGCGGCAAGGCCCTTCTGGGCGTCGGCCAGGATCCGCGTGGCCGTCGGATCGCCGGGCTTGTTGGCCAGCGCTTCCTTCGCCTCGCGGACGGCCACGTCGTACTTTTTGGCCGCCAGGGCGTCGCTCGCATCGCGGATCGACTGCTGATAGGCCTCGAGCTTCTTCTTCGCTTCCATCGCTGCCGTGTCGGCCGCGGCATCTGCCTTCTTGGCACTGGCGAGGAGCTGAGTCGCTGCGGCGTCGCCTGGCTTCTGCTTAAGCGCCTCAGTCGCCTTGGCAATCGCGTCGTCGTATCGCTTTGCCGTGAAGGCCGTGTTGGCTGCCGACATCGCGGCTTCATACATCGCTTGCTTCTGGCCCGCCGTCGGATCGGCGGACATCGCCAATCGGGCTGTCTCGTATTCGCCGCGCACCTTGCGCAGGTCCGCGTCGGTCGGATCGAGCTTCGACGCCTCGACGATCGCCTGATACGCCGCGGTCATGTCCTTCGCCTTGATGGCGGCACGAGCCTTGGCAACCAAATCATCGACTTTGCCGGCCGTCTTGATCGGCGGGTCCTTTTTCGGCAGCGTGGCAATCGGATCCTTCTTGGTCGTCGCGGCTACCGTGGCTTGTTGCTTCGTGGCTTCCTTAATCAACTCCGCCGAAGCGGCGTCGCCCGGCAGCGTGTCCTGGGCTTTCTGGAAGAAGCCGAGCGCATCCGAATAATGCTTGAGATTCAGGGCCGCTCGGCCCTGGCGCATGGCAACTTCATACTCGTCGCGCTTGCGCTTCGCTTCGGCGAGGGCGGCCGCATCCTTGATATTCTCCTTCTGCGCGGCCTGCGCCGACTGCAGACCGGCGTTCGCTTCCGCGTTCTTGGCGTCGATGCGCAGAGCATCGGTGAAGGCGACGATCGCGCCGTCGTATTGCTTGGCGGTCAAGTTCTGCTTGCCCAGCGTGATATGTCGCTGCAGCGTGGCCGCCTGATCGACTTGCTCTTTCGCCTTTCGGCCGGCAGCGAGAGCTTCTTGTTGAAGGTTCTCGGCTTCGACCAATGCCTTCTCGATATCCGGATCGCCCGGCTTGAGGGCCTTGGCTGAACGCAGAGCCGCGAGCGCCTTCGGGATGTCCTTAACGGCAAGGGCCGATCGACCCTCGGCCAGCTTCTCGGCCGCGGTGCCGAGCCGCTTCTCTTCGGCCTTGCGCTTCTGTTCTTCAAGGGCCGTCGTTGCCTTCACGCGATTCATTTCCGCTTCGGCCGCCTTGATGCCGGCGAGAGCTTCCTGCGTTTGCAGAATCGCCGACGCGTCGCGGTAAGCCTTGGCGGCTTGCTCGTATTCCTTGACCGCGAGCGCCTGCTGAGCGGCCTTGAACTGGGCGTCGTATTTCGCCTTCTGCAAGGCGGCCGCCGTTTCGAGTTCCTTGTTCTTGATCGCTTCTTGGGCGAGCTGCGCTTCGAGCTTGCGCTTCTCGGCATCGCCCTTCAGCGCGGCCTGAGCACGGGCCTGGCCGTTGATCGCGCCGCCGATCATCAACTCAATTTCGGGGGATGGCTTCAAGTGCTTGGCATTCTGATAGGCGGTCAATGCCAACGCAAAATTGCCTGCTGCTTCCGCCTTCTTGCCGGTCGCGACGAACTGGTCGTATTCGGTCTGCACATGTGTCGCGATTTGTTGTTGGCGCTGAGCCATGTCGCGATGCGTTTGCTCGACCGACGCATTGATGTTCGCACGCACGGCATCGACCTGGGCCGACTGCTGGCGCCGCGCTTCGGCAATGCGTGCCTCGTTTGCGGCGAGGGCCTGTTGTTGTTGCACATGGACGGCGTCGATGCGCGCCTGGACGAGCTGAGCTTGCACCGCCTGATTCTGGTGAATCTGCGCGGCGGCTTGCAAGACGGCCGCACGCTGCGCCGCCATGTTTGCGGCCTGCATCTGCTGCGCTTGCGCGACCATCGCCTGCTGGGCCAGGAACTGGCGCTTCGCCAGTTCGGCCTTGTTCGCTTGATTCATGAACTCGATGTCGCGGCGTGCCTGTTGACGGGCACCCTCGGCAGCGGCGGCGAGCGCGATCTGTCGCTCGCGTTCGGCCTGCATGGCAACCTGTTGCTGCTGCCACATGGCGACCTGGGCGGCCTCGACGCCGGAACGCCGGCTGCGGAAGTCCAATTCGATCACCATCGACCGAGCTTCGACATTCATCGGGGCCGCCGTCTGCACTTCCTTGTACATGCCGAATGCGATGCTGAAATTGCCCTTCCGATACTCGATTTGGGCGGCGATGATCTTCTGCTGAACCACTTGTTGCTGTTGCACGATGATCACTTGCTGTTGCGGCGGCATGAACATCAGGTTCGCAAGCTCCGGCAACCGGTAGCGCAGCTCCGTCGCATTCTGGACGCGCGTTTGCACGCCGTAGACTTGACCGTTCAACTCGGCGTCGATGATGCTGGCCGACACGTCGAAACTGGCGACTTCACGCAGCGAGCCCATCAAGAAATAGCGCGCACCGAGAGCCCGGCCGAGGCACAAACGGGCCGACGGATTGACGAGCACGTCGCGCATCGTCAGGCCGAGCCGGCCCATCCACCAGTACAGCTCGCCCTGATCGACCACGTCGTATCGATTCGTTAGATACGGAGCGAACGCACCGGCGGTCCAGACGCCGAGTTCCGGCGGGATGCTCGACGGCACCTGGAACGGGTCGCGGAACTCGGCGAACGGCAACACCACGATGCGCGGCCGCGCGGGAACCACGACGACGACCTGCACCGGCGGCGGGCAGAGCGGCCGGCATTGAGCAACGCGGAGCCGCAAATCGGCATTGCCGGGGTTGAGCGTCAATGCGAATTCAAAATGGCGGAGGGCCAGCCGGAAGTCGCCGCGACGGAAACAATTGTCGCCGACCTCGACGGCCACGAAGCACGCCCGCTGTTGAACCGGTTGCGGGGCCTCGACAATCACGACGGGCGGCGGCGGTGCGGCGCCGACCTCAATAACTTTGAACCCACCGAAGTCGGCAACCGCAATCTCGCCATAGACCGGCGGCCGCGGGGTCGACATCACGATCGGGGCTGGCGGCGGCGCTGGAGCGGCGGCCTGGGCTGGCGGCGGCGGGGGCGGCGGCAACTCGGCCGTCGCCGATGCCGTCACGACCGGTCGGGCCTGCTCGGCGAGTTGCTTCTCATAGGCCTGCTTTTCGGCATCATTCATCTGGAGCATCCGCCCCAGGGCCGGCAGGCGATTCGAAAGGTCTTCGGGAGTGGCCGCGGAGACGCGGGCAGTCTGAATCACGAGGCCCGTCTGCGTGTCCACGAGGCGGGCATTCACGTTAATCGCGCCGAGGCGGTTCACGCTGCCAAGTACGACGTAGCGCGCCTTCGCCAGCTTGCCGAACTCCGTGCGGCCGATCTCGTTGGTGTAAAGCGCCTCATGGTCGATCTTCATTTCGTTGAGCAGAGCCTGCGCCTGCGAGCGCTCGACCACGTCGAAGCGCGGGCGCATCTGGCCGACTAGTTCTTCAGCAATCGCGTGCCCAGCCTTCGGCACGCCGATGTCTTCGATCACCTCGAAGTCGGCGACGGCCACGCGGTCGCGGCGATTCTGAAGGGCGACTTCGACTTCCGAGAGTTCTTGGCGAATCTGCGGCGTGTCCCAACTTTGGGCCGCGGCCTTGAGGATCGTGGCCGCTTCTTCGAGCTGGTAGGGGTCCTTACGTAACTCAGCCGCCTTGGCCCGGCTGTCGTCGTAGCTCGCGAGCTTTGCGCGCAGGTCGTCGTAGGTCGCCTTGAGTTCGCCGGGTTCGGCGCCATTGGCAATGGCCGTCTCATAAGCCAGCACGGCGCCGCGCACGTTGTTCGCCTTGCGGGCCGCCTCGGCCTCGGTAAGGAACTGCGTCTTCTTGGCGTTGCCTTCCAGGCTCACGGAAAGGAGCGCGTCGGCCTGGCGCTTGAGAATGGTCAACGGCTCAGCGACTTCGGTGTCGCCGTATTGTTCCAGCGCCTGACCCGCGAGCTTCGACGCCTCGGCGCCCTGGCCGGCGTCGAGCACCACTTTGATGTCGTCGATCGCCTTCTGCGCCGCCTCGGCACGGGCGATCCGATTCTGTAGCCGCTCGATCTCGGTCTTGACGAAGTCGGTGTCCTGGGCGGCCTGGGCCTCTTTCAAGGCGGCCAGCGCCTCGGCGTCCTTCTTCTCGGCAACGAGCAAGAACGCCTTGGAGATGCTCGCTTCGTACTTGTCGGCCCCGGTCGGCGGGCTCAGCGTCGGCAGGACCGGGAGCGTGTCCGGATCGGTCTTGGTTGACAGCGGCGCATCGCCCACGGAATCAGTGGTCGGGCCCGGCTTCGCTTCACCTGGTGGAATCGGCTTGGCTTCGCCGGGCGAGACCTTCTCGTCGGCAGGGGCCGGACCAAGGTTTTGCTGGCCGCACCCGGTTAAGATGAGCGCGACGCTCAAGAATGCCAGTGAGGCGCAAAGGAAGAGGCGGTGCATCGATAAACTCCCGGGTGCGCGGGGCGCAGGCCATCGTGGCCGCTTGTCGCCGGAGGGGGTCCGACGCCAGGTGGACGAAATGATACCCCGAAGTTGCGCAACAGGGCAAGGGGAAGACGCAAACGCGTTGCCGTCACATTGAAATGCGCCGGTACAGATCGTCTACGACCCAGTGAAAAGCGGTCAAATGGATCGATTCGACAATACCCATATCATCGAGCGGGACGTGCAGGTTGCCGTTAGCGAGTGATTGCAGTTTGCCGCCCGTGAAGCCGGTGCAGCCGAACGTCTTGAGCCCGTTGCGGTTAGCCCATTCAACGGCGCGAAGGATATTCGGGCTGTTGCCGCTGCCGCTGATGGCGACGAGCAGGTCGCCCGGCGACGCCAGGTTCTTGAGTTGCTCGACGAAGACGCGATCAAAACCCTCGTCGTTGCCCCACGCCAGGATGTACGGCGTGTTGTCTGTGAGGCTCAGGATCTTCAGGCGTCGTTTGGCGTCGTTGTCAAAGTCCTTGCGGTCGAGCGTCCCCTTGCCCATGTCCTCGCAAAAGTGCGACGCGTTCGACCCGCTGCCGCCGTTGCCGATGACGAAGACGAACCGGCCGGCCTGGTAAACCTCCCAGATCCAGTCCGCTAACTGCTGGACTTCGCGCGTGTCGATCTTGTCAAGTTCTTCGCCGACCCGGCGGAGGAACGCCTTCGGGTCCATGTGCCGACCAATCATCGCTCGCCTCCGTGGGCCGGAAGGGAAATGCTAGCAATGTCGGGCGGGGGGTTGAAGGGCAGTCCGGACTCACTCGGCCTTCTTTACGCTCTTTACCCGAATCACGTTTTTTCGCAACGGATCGTCCTTGGGTCGGCCTTCCGTCTCGTATCGGAAAGTCAGATCGCCCGTGATGACCACGGACTTGCCAAGCAACTCCTTGACTTGCGTGCGCGCGGCATCGTCGCCCAACTCCAGGTGGAAGGATTGCTGAGTGTCGCCGCGTCCAACGGTGACGATGTGTCTCTTGATGTCTGGCTTTCGAATGGGGTTGGCGACGTACTCCCAAAGTTCGCCGCGAACGTCGATACGGACATATTCGCTTGATTTCGGTTCCTCGGCGGCCGCCCAAGGGGCGAACATTGCAAGCACCGAGGTCGCTAGCAGGAATCGAGTCTTCATGGTACGCTCCTTGCGCCCCGTTTGGCTGTTCGCTTGGCCGCCCCCGGCGCCGGTAGGTTCTTAAGCACCCAATCACGCACCAATTCTCCAGGCGAAACGCCTTTGGCCTTCGCCAACTTCTCCACAGCTTTGGCTTCGCGTGCTTTGAGTGGAACCTTGATCGCCGAGCTGCGAACGAAAACCGGTTCGGTGATCTCGACGAGTTCATCATCGAAGTCGGTCGAATCGTGTGTGTCCCAAAACTCGGCCAACTCGCGGATCGAGTCGGTTACGGATAGCTTGGGTTTGTTCATCGCGTCCACTGTTCACTCGGCCTTCTTGACGCTCTTCACCCGAATCACGTTTTCACGTCGCGGATCATCCTTGCGCCGGCCTTCCAAATCGTTTCGGACAGTCAGATCGCCAGTGACTACCGCGGACTTGCCAAGCAACTCTTTGACTTGCGCGCGTGGCGTCGTCGGCCAACTCTAGGTGGAAGGATTGCTCAGTGTCGCCACGTCCAACGGTGACGATGTGTCCCTTGATGTCTGGCTTTCGGATCGGGTTGCGGACGAACTCTCGAAGTTCACCGCGAACTTCGATGCGGGCGAATTCGTTTGCCCTGGCGTCGTCGGCGCTGGCCCAAGAAGCGGAGATAGCAAGCAAACAGGTCGCCACTAGAATTCGCGCTTTCATGGAAACCTCCGGGTTTGACTACAACTCGTCGCCAGGCATTGGCACCGTGGCCGGCACTTTGGCGAGCACTCGCTCAAACGCTTCGCGGCTGCCGCGGGCGGCTCGCGACTCCAGATACTCTAGGTCCGCACATGCTGTCAGTCGTTGCCTGACCGCGTCGGCAATCCAAGCGGCTTCGGTCGTTGCATCGCCGCCGGCACGCCGAGATACTTCGGCCCGCATCTCGGGGGGCAACTCAATTTGTAACGCGCTCATTGAACTTTCTCCAATCGCCCCCAGGCGTCTTTCGGGGTCAAAACCTCGATCCCGAACCGAGCGGCGCCATCGGCGAAATGTCGAATGTTATTGGTGACAATCCATTCAGCCCTCGAAGCCACGGCCGCTTCCAAAACCAACTCGTCCCCGGGATCCGGAAGACTTGGACGCGCACGGAATCGAATCGCCGACCGCCGACCGACTTGGCAAAGATAATCGAGCATTTGTGAAACGTCGTCCGCCGTTAACCCGATGGCATCCAACGATCGCATGCATACTGACTCGTACTCCAACACCAGTGCTGTCGTGAGGCCAATTTCAAATGACGTCTGGCCAACCATTTCAAGCAGCGAATGCGATGCCCCAAGCGAGGAACGCAGCCCGGCTATCAGCACACTCGTGTCGAGAACTAACACGGGAGCCATTTCGTCATTCTACCGTGAGTACTAGTCCCGCCAACCGCCCGACCATCCTCCGTCTCGTCCGCCAACAGTTCATCCGCCACCCGGCCTGGCCGGCCTTCCATGGGTCAAATGGTAATGAAATGCAACACATTCAAAGAGCGCCAACCTTACCAGTTTTTTGGGGGGGGTTATTGCGCCACTTTTCCGGCACCGCGTTCTCGCCGCAACCTGCCTTCGGAAAAAGGCTTGCGTCTATTACTTCAATCAAAGAGCGGGGACTGTCGCATTCGGGTCTCTGGCATAGTGAACAGGTTTGACAGTTGGTCCCATGAGCAGCCTGTCTCAATGCAGCGAATAACAGCTTTGGAGATAACTGGTTACGACTCGTTAACTGGACCGAAGTGCGCCAGTGGC
>DATANR010000486.1:0-3830 GCA_036266155.1 Gemmataceae bacterium
GGCTCCGATGGCCAGCTAACGGCACGATCGCGAACTGAATTCAGAACGATTCGCAAGCAAGAACGAGTGCATCGGCAGTTCGAAAGGCCTTGAGATACAACATAACACCGGAAAAATGGCGTTTTTCAGCACCCTGCTAGAAACCGCGATGACACCCGAGGATGCTCGGGGTGCCGTGGAAGATGGGCCCGGAATTGATTGGGGCGACCCGCTGCAACGGGTCGCTCCTCTTTCGTCAACCCTGTGGAGATTGACATGACTACTTTTCGCGAGGAGCGCGAGTCGGTCAAGGATGATGAGCAGGAAATGTTCCGTCGCCCCGACCCGTTACCGGTCCGACTACCCAACATCCCGACAGTCCCCGAGCCCTGGCGCGGCTCGATACACGTGCTCCAATCGCTGCTCGGCAGCGGGGACGACAACCCGAAGCTGTCGAAATCGAACCGGGCCGGCACTGGCTACAAGACCTGGGGCCTGTCGCTGGCGCCGGCGAAGGAGTCCGGCTTCAATTTGTGTGCCTCGTCCACGCGTGGATGTCGAGCGGCGTGCTTGTACCGGCAGAGTCATGGGAGGCTCTTCCCTTCCATCGCAGCCGCCCGCATCGCCCGAGCAGTCGCGTTCAAGGAACATCGTGACTGGTTCGAACGGTCGCTCGTGTACGAACTCGGTCGAATCACCCGGAATGCGGACCGAGACGGTTATCGAGTCGCGGTCAGACTCAACGTCGTCTCGGACGTGATGTGGGAGCGCGAGTTCCCGGCCCTGTTCTGGTTGTTCAGGGACGTACAGTTTTATGACTATACGAAGCATTCAAAGCGGATGTTCCGCTTCTTGGCCGGGGAATTGCCCCTCAACTACTCGCTCACGTATTTGATGAGCGAGGACGGCACCGACGTCCGGACTGTCCTGGAAGCCGGGGGAAACGTCGCCATCGTTTTCCGAGGACGTCTTCCGAAAGCCTGGTGTGGATTCCCCGTCATCGACGGGGATGAGAACGACCTTCGGTTTTTGGACCCCGCTGGCGTTGTGGTCGGCTTGCTCGCGAAGGGCAGCGCGAACCGGGATGCGACTGGGTTCGTTGTTGACCCAGTTGGGGCACCCGCACGGCGACTGAAGCTCTTGTGCTAATCGCCCGCTTTCCTCTAAGGAGACTGACCATGAAAACGAAAGATGTTGTGCGCGAAGTGCTCGACCAGCTACACCGCGACCAACCAGCGGCCGACCGAGTCGTGCTCATCGAAGTGTGCCGGTCCCAGCGTGTTCCACGGGTGAACACACGAACGAGTTTGCGCGGCGCCGCGGCAAAGCTACACGCCCACTTGGTGCCGGCGCGCTAGATGGGGAAGTCCAACGTCTTGAAATGACTGAGGCCTGGGAGATGGATTTGTCCCATTCCCAGGCCCTTTCTTTGTTCTTGGTCAGGAGGTTGATGGTCAACCAAAATCCTGATTGCCTCCGCTTATCTTACCCCTCGAAAACAGGGGTCGGCAACCACTTTTCACGAGCCAAATCATGCCCCTTGAAATGTGCGATGTCTGCGGTCGGCGCGGGCCGCCCTGGATATGCGACCCTTGTTCTCTGCTCATTTGCGATACACACGGCGGGGTCTGTCCAGAGTGTGGGTTGGAAGCCCTCCGTGCCCGCACGGGCACGTCAGTCCTTCGACAACCTTCGTTCCGTGGCAATCAACAACGAGGACATCGTCGTGTCGAGGGCCGTGGCCAATCGGAGAACGGTCGTGAGTGACGGCGCTCGTTCACCACGTTCCAACAGCGAGATGTAGACCCTGTGCAGTTTGGTGGCCGACGCCAGAGCTTCCTGGGAAAGGCCGGCGGCCTCCCGTCGAGCCCGAAGTACTTCGCCGAAGTGTATTGCAAGCGGGGCCTTCACGGAGGAAGTACATTCCCGCGGCTTGCACCTGACCGCAAACATTAGTTTACAAGACACCTGGTGCTGGAATAAGATGGGGATTCCGCCAGGAGCGCCTCTCGTGAGCAGGAAGAAGTCCACCAAGAAGCCCGACGACCGTCCCCCAGTCAAGTTCGACGTTCGTATCCCCATCCGGCCGGACGCCAACCCAAAAGACCCTTCTCAATACCGAACTCTGGGCCCAGACGAGCGGCTTCCGCCCGAATACGCCGAGCCGATGTTGAAGCACATTGCCCGAGTGTTCGTCGACAGCCTTGAAGAGTTCGGCATTCGTGTGAAGGACATCCCAAAGGACCAATTCGGTGAGGTCTACAAGGCCTGGTGGGGGTTCTTTTGGGAGCCGAAGAAGGCTGGTGAGCCTGTCGGGCCGAAGTCGAAGGTGTTCTTGGAAATGCTCATCGGCATCCTTGAACGGAAGGTTGGCTCGCAGGCTGACCCTTCCTGATAACATACTTGACCTCACCCCTCAATTGAGGAGCCCGCGATGATTCCGTTGACCTGTCCAACTTGTTCAGTCGCACTCAAGCCGAAGTCAGAACTCGCCGGCAAGAACATTCGCTGTCCGAACTGCGAGACCCTGGTCCGTGTGCCTGCGTCGGAACTTTGCAGTCCGTCGGCCACCGACGACGAAGGGGTGAACCCGTGGCCGCTACGCATCGGCGTGGCAGCCGCAGTGGTTGTGGCGTTGGCCGTAGGCTTGGCCGGTGGGTTCGTTTACGGGCACGGCCGCGGCGTGGCCGAACGGGCTAATGAGGCCAGTGAGGCGAAGGTGGCGGCGACGAACGCCGAGGAGAAGCGACGGCGAGCGGAGGAACAATTGGCAGTAGCAGTGGGTGAGCAGGCGAGGCTTCAAAATGAACTCGCCGCGGCGGTGAAGCAGCGTAACGACTTGCAACTAAACCCAAGTCACGCTGAGGACTGGAGTTTTTTCGTAGAGCGGTTTTGGTATGCTGCCGCTCGCAGAGGATTGTAGTGATCGCGGAGAATCACGGATGATTCGACCACAACTGGAGAATTGGGGCCAAGACCTCGATGATTTGCGCCGTTTGGCGACCGAAGCTCCCCATCGACGGACGCGCGAGCGGTTCCTGGCTTTGTTGATGGTGGCCACGGGACAGTACAACGCGACCACCTGGGCGGCGCAAACCGAACGCAACGATGAGACCATTCTCGGTTGGATCCACACTGACAACGAGCATGGCCCCGAGCGATTGAGCGATCGTCGGACCGGCGGTTCCGCCCCTTTTTTACACCGGAACAAGTCGCGCAGATCGCCACGACAGTAGAAACAACCACGCCGAAGGATCATGGCCTGCCGGGTTCGGGCTGGACGATCAAGAAACTCCGACGTTGGCTGGCCGGGTCGTTCCACCGCTCCTGTTCCCATGGCACGATTTACCGTCTGCTGCACGGCGCCAAGCTGAGTTGGAAGAAGTGCAAAAAGCTGCTCGGTCAGAGAAACGCGGCCAAACGAGCCGCGTTCGTGGCACGCTTTCACGAACTGTACGCCGAGGTCGTGCGTGGCGAAGTGTTGCTGGTCTACATCGACGAGTCACACTTTCATCGCGATCTGGATCTGGGCTACACCTGGAGTCGGATCGGTCAGCGGTTCTGGCGGCTGAGCGACTGCCCGAGCCTGCAAGAACGCATCAACTGGTACGGGGCTTATAACTTCAGCGATGGCCAGTGCCTGATCTGGAACGAGGGCCACTGTAACTCCACGAACACCGTCGAGTTTCTCAAGCGCGTCGCGGCCTGGGTCGAACCCGCGGGCCGCCGCGTGGTCCTGGTTTGGGACGGCGCGCCGTGGCATCGCGCCAAGTTCGTGCAACAAACCGCTGCCGACTTGGCTATCGCGATCATCCCCTTGCCCGGCTACAGCCCCGATCTCAACCCCATCG
>DATANR010000487.1:0-11734 GCA_036266155.1 Gemmataceae bacterium
ACGTCGCTGCTTTGGACAGCTCATTTTTGTCCCCGCCCGCGTCCGCCCCCTCACCCCCGCCCCTCTCCCCCGAAGCGGGGGAGAGGGGAGATAAACCGCCTGCCTCGCTCAACACCGCCCACGATTGCGGCAGCGAGTCGATCTTGCACTCATCATTCACGTGCGAGCCGAGCGGCGTGCCGTCGTCGAACCAGGCACGCAGATACCACTCGCCATCCCACGCGTGCTCATTGACCGCCGCACGCAGTTGCTCAGCCTGCGATCGCATGCGCGCAGCGAGTTCATGGTCGCCCCGTTTCTCGGCGACGACGGCGAAGCGGTTGCGCACGAGGACCTGGAACCACGCGACCCAGACGCTTTCGCCCTTGCCGGCGGCGCCGACGAGGTTCATGCCGTCGTTCCAGTCGCCGCAACCCATCAATGGCAAACCATGAGCACCGAGCGACCAGCCGCGATCGAGAGCCCGCAGACAGTGGATGTAAACTGGATCGGTCTCGGCCGTCTCATCCGGCTGGAAGTAGGTTTCGTGCTCTTCGTCTTTCAACAACGGGCCGCGAACATAGCGAACCGGTTCGTCGAGCACGCTGGCGTCACCGGTGACTTCGACATAACGGGCAACGGCGTAGGGTAGCCAGAGGAAGTCATCCGAAAACTTCGTGCGCACACCGCGTCCGGTTGGCGGGTGCCACCAGTGTTGCACGTCGCCTTCGCGGAACTGCCGGCTTGCCGCGCGCAGAATTTGCGCACGTGCTTCAACGGGCTCCGCATAAACGAGTGCGAGCACGTCCTGGAGCTGGTCGCGAAAACCGTACGCGCCGCCCGACTGATAGAACGCCGATCGACCCCACACGCGGCACGCGAGCACCTGGTACGGCAACCAGCGATTCACCAGGATGTCGAGTTTCGAATTCGGCGTACGCACATGAACGGCGGCAAGCCGGCGATCCCATTCGCGGACCACATCGCCGATCGCTGCCTCAGCGTCGCCAGGCTCGCGATACTTGGCGGCGAGCCGGCTGGCCCGCTCCGCATCGGGAGCCTGGCCGAGGATGAAGACGATGGATGCCGAACCATGCGGAGCAATCTCGACGGTGCCGAAGATTGCGGCGCATGGATCGAGCCCCGCGCCGACGTGGCCGCTCAGGTTTTTGCGCTTGAGAGCTGCCGGCGCCGCCAGCGAACCGTTGCGGCCGATGAACTCGGTGCGGTCGCCGGTCATCGTGCGCGGGTGCAAGCTCGAATCGGCAAAGGCGACGGCGGCGCCGAATTCGGCGTTGAAGGCATTGCGGGCAAACAGAGAGCCGCTCTCCGGGTCGCGCTCGGTGACGATCGACCAGGACATCTGTTCGCGCGTCGTGCCGAGCACCCACTCCGCGTAATAGCACGAGCCGATTGTGCGTTTACGATCGGTGCGATTCGTGATGCGGAGCCGCAAAACCTTGACCGGATCGGCCACGGGCACGAAAGCCGTCAATTCGCAGAGCAGGCCGAATTGTTCACGCACATACGCCGTGTAGCCGGCCCCGTGATAGACGACCGTCGGCACATTGCCGCCCGCAGGCAAAGGTGTTGGCGACCAGACTTGACCGGTTTCCTCGTCGCGCAAATAGACCGCTTCGGCCGGCGGATCGCTGATGGGGTCGTTGCTCCACGGCGTCAAGCGATTCGCCTGGCTGTTGCCGGCCCAGGAGTAGCCGAGCCCCGCGTCCGTCGTCAGGCAGCCGGCCTGGGAGTTGGCCAGCACATTCGTCCAAGGTGCCGGCGGCGTGCCGGTGATCACGTACTCGCGGCCATCGGGAGCGAAGCCGCCCGTGCCGTTGGCGAACCAGAGATCGCCGGTCGATTGACGGACCGGTGCGATCGAGTTCATGGGCCGTGTCGGCACGAGCGGCGGCGGCAGATCGCGCATGCGCCCGAGCGCTTCGGTCTGATCGGCGAGCGGTCCGCGATCGCCGTAGAGGATGACGCGGGCCGACGCCAGCACGACGCCGCGATCGTCGCCGAGCTGCCCGGCCCGGCGCACGAACACGCCGCCCGGTCGATCGATTGTCTCGCGGCTGTCGCTTGCACGAGCAAGTGCGGCGAGTTCTTCGTAAAGCTCCTCGCGGTAGCTAGCCGGTCGATCGGCGAGCAAAACCAGATCAACGGTAAACCCGCGGCCGCGCCAGAAAGCATGGGCCTGCAACGCCTGCTTCGCGAGGGGCAGACCATCGCCATCGCTGACACAGACGAGAAGAATCGGCAAGTCGCCCGAGATGCCATGCCGCCAGAGCGTCGGCTGCCCCTGACGGTTGCCGGCAATGGCAGGCGTCGCACGCAACGCCGTGGGCGGGAACATCACGTGACCGGCGAGGCGCTGATAAAGGTGCGAGAGCGCTGGTGTCAGTTCGAGGTCGATCAACTCCACACGGCTATGAGCCCAGGCCAATTCAAACGCGCGCCCCGCCGCGGCCGGATTGCGATAGTGGTCGGCCACCGCGTGGGCCGCTTCCAAGCTGTCGGTGACGGCCGTGGTGAACGCGAGCGTCACGCTCGAACCCGGCGCGAGCTTGACCGTTCGCCGCAGAGCGAACACGGGATCGAGCACGGCGCCAACGGTGTTCGTGAGCGGGCGACTGAGCGACTCCGGATCGGCGGCGGTCCGTCGACGGCCAAGAAACTTGGAGCGATCGGTCTCGTACTGCGTCGAACCAATCGGCGGGGCGTCGCTGGATACGCTGTGCACCGCGAATATCGGCTTCTGATCGGCGGAGCGTGGCCGGCGGTGACAGAGTAACGCGTCCCACTGCGGCAGCCATTCCGTTTCCAGGAACAGCTTGCCGAACGCCGGATGTGCGAGGTCGGCACGCGAATCGTTCAGCACGATCTCGCAATAGCTGGTGACCTGAAAGGTCCGCGGCACCGTGTCGTGATTGACGAGCGTGAGCCGGCGCACCTCGGCGTCGCGATCCGGCGCCACCGTGATTTCCAGCAGCGTTTCCGTCAAGCGATCGCGACGCCGGAACTCGGCCTTGTCGGCCGAATAAGTGACTTCGTAGCTGTCGGCCGGTACGCACAGCGGTTGATGACCGGCCGACCACGCTCTTCCCGTCGCGAGGTCGCGGATGTAGAGGAAGGAGCCGGCCGCATCGCAGGTCGGGTCGGTCCGCCAGCGCGTAACCGCCTGGCCGCGGCAAGCGCTCCAGCCGCCGCCGGCGTTGGTTACCATGACCGTGTAGTGGCCGTTCGACAGCAGGTGCGGCCGCGGGGCCGGCGTGTCGGCGCGCGTGAGACGCCGATTGACCGCGTCCGGCGCCGGTCCGCCGGCGCCATCGGAGTCGGCCTCCGGCGGGCGAATCTCCGGTGCGTCGAGGGGCACACGCTCGTGCAAGAGCAATTCGACCGCACGCACCGCGGGCTCGGCACGCAAGCGCCGCGATAAAGCGTCGCCGGTCAAGCGATTGGTGATGGCGCACAAGCTCATGCCGTGATGGTGGGCCATGTACGACTTGACGACCTTACAGCGTTCGCCCTTGGCACATCGATCTTCGGTGAAGTCGATCGCTTCATAAAAGCCGAATGGCCCTTCGCCGCCGGCGGCGCGAAGGGCGGCGAAGTTGGCAACGGCCGCATGCGCATTCACCGGCACCGCCAACAGCGTGGCGTAGGGAGCGACGACGAGGTCCTTGCCGAGGCCGCGTTTGAGGCCGAGGCCGGGCACGCCGAACGACTGGTACTGATAGTCCTGCGAATCCGCGTCCAGCACGTAGAAGCCGGACTCCGAAATGCCCCACGGCGTGTGATTGTGCCGGCCGTATTCGATCTGCCGAGCGATGGCGGCGCGTTGCGCCGTGTCGAGCAGCGTGCCCGGCGGGGCCGGCAACAGCAGCCGAGGCATCAGGTACTCGAACATCGTCCCGCCCCACGAGATCAAGCCGGGCAGGCCCGCAACACGCGTGGAGAGGCGGCCAAGTTGGAACCAGTGCTTGCGGGGGACGACACCGCGGGCGACAGCGAGAAAACTCGTGATTGCCGCCTCGGAGGCGAGGAGGTCATAATGCGCCGAGTCGAGCCGTTCGAGCGGAACGTTGTAACCGATCGCGAACAGGTGCCGGGCGTCGTTGTAAAGAAAGCGAAACTCCATCGCATCCGCGAAGCGCACGGCCCGGCTTGAGAGATGCTTCAGTTCTGCAGCCAGGGTGGAAGCGGTCGATGAGGCGATGGACGTGATCAACAACTCGGCGTCGGCCTCATGCCCAGCGGCCGGCGTGCCCTTGGCCCAACCGGCGAGTTCGGCTTGCAGTGTCGGTAGCCGATCATTCCAGTTGCGGAGCGAATTGGGCGTGTTGAGTTCAGCAATCAATGCTTGCCAACGGCTATCCGATGACTTCAATCGGTCCGCTCGAAGAACCTCGATCCACGGGCAGACGCTTTGCAACTCGGCGCGCAGTGCTTGCACTTGCCGTAGCACGGCCTCGGACCAATTCTCCGAACCGCTTGGCAATGCGACAGCGAGCTTCTCCGCGTGGGCAAGCCGATCGTCCCATTCGACCAGGGTCACTCCCTGATCCGCGGACGCCAGCCATTCACGCAACTCGTCCCCCGCTCCCGCCGACAGTTGTTCCGCCGCGATATGAGCGGTGTCGCGTAAGCCATCGAGCGCGGCGGGATGCGGAATCACGTCCGCGCTTTTCTCGAGCAGCCCGTTCTTGAGTGCGAGCAAACAGCCGAGCAGATTGCCGCTGTCGACCGTCGATACATAAGCCGGCGGCAGCGGCTTCAACGTCGTCGTTTCATACCAGTTGAGGAAGTGCCCGCGATAACGATCGAGCCGATCGAGCGTGTCGAACGTCTGGCGAACTCGCTCGGCCATCTCGGGCAATGTGACATAGCCGAGATCATGGGCCGACAGCGTCGAGAGCAGGAGCAACCCCTTGTTCGTCGGCGACGTGCGATGGGCGAGCACGCCCTTGGGATCTTCCTGGTAATTGTCGGGCGGCAGCCAGTTGTCTTCCGCCGTCACAAATGTTTCGAAGAATCGCCACGTCTTGCGGGCCGTGCGGCGCAGCTCAATACGGTCTGACGGCGACAGTGGCGGGTCACGGTCCGGCAACGGTCGACTGACGATGTAGGCCACCAACGGCGACAGCAGCCAGGCGACCAGCCACGGCAGGGCACTCGGCAACACGCTTGGATTGACAATTGCGATCGCGACACCTAGGCCAATCGCCAGCGCCAGCCCAGGCCACATGAACACGACGAACGAGAGCAATCCCGCGCCCAGCCGCGCTTCCGCGGCGGCGGCAGTTTCCCATTCGAGCAAATGCTTCCGCGTGATCAACAGCCGGCCAAGCGTACGGCGGATCGCGTCGAGCGCAATGGCTGCTTGATTGGCAAGGAATGACGCTGACAAGGCGACTTGTCCCGCCGTCGACGTCAATGAAATGCGCGACTGGCGCAGCACGACCCCGGGAGCGGCGCCGCTGACCAGGCCCAGGATCGCATCAGTCAATTGCAAAACGATCGGCAGAGCCAACACTGCCAGAGCGACGAGAGCCCACCACCAGGTCGCGCCCGGCAACACCAAGCAACCGAGCACGATGAGCAGGACCAACGCCGGTCCGGACAAGCTGCGCCGGAGGTTGTCGAGAATTCGCCAGCGACTGATCGCAGCGAGTGGATTGGCTTTGCGGCCCGCCGGCGTCGGCACGGTGCGCCCGAGCCACGGCAACAGTTGCCAGTCGCCGCGAATCCAACGGTGCTCGCGTTTGGCGTACGCGTGGTATTTGGCGGGAAAATCGTCGAAGACTTCGATGTCGGTCACGAGACCGCAGCGTGCGAACGTCGACTCGATCAGGTCATGGCTCAGGATGTGATTGTCCGGCAACGCACGGCCCGCGGTGGCGGCAAATGCATCGACGTCATATAGGCCCTTGCCCGTGAACGTGCCCTCGCCAAACAGGTCCTGGTACACATCCGACGACGCACTCGAATACGGATCGATGCCTGCCGATCCGGCGAAGACGCGAGCGAAGCGCGAACGCATTCCGGTCCAATAGAGGAAGCTCACACGCGGCTGCATCACACCGTAACCGGCGACGACACGGCGACCGTCGGCGGAGAGCACCGGTCGATTGAGCGGATGCGCCAGCGTCGCGATCATGCGCCGGGCCGCATCGCGCGGCAACACCGTGTCGGCGTCGAGCGTCAACACATAGCGGATCTTGAGCGACGACAGGTCGCCCGTCTTGACGACGTAGCTCGTAGCGGTCGCACCGCGCAGCAAGTGATTGAACTCGTCAAGTTTGCCGCGTTTGCGTTCCCAGCCCATCCATCGGCCTTCGGCCGCATTGAATTGACGCCGGCGATGGAACAGGAAAAACCGATCCGGGCCGTCGCCGACGTAGCGCTCGTTCAATTTGCGAATGGCCTCGACGGCGGATTGCACGAGAGCATCGTCCTCGGGCATCGTCTCGGTTGGCGCGTCGGCCCAGTCGGTCAGCAGCGCGAAGCGCAATTGCGGATCGGGATTGGCGAGGTGATGCAGTTCGAGCCGCTCCGCGAGTTGCGTGGCGCTCGATGGCCGAAAGATCATGCCGGGAATGACGACGACAGTCGTGCAATCGGCCGGAATGCCGGTCGTGAAGTCGAGCTTTGGCAACACGCGCGGCGGCATCAGCTTGCAGACGAGATAGTTGACGAACGCAACGGCGACGTCGGTAGCCGGGATCAAGGCCGCCAATGCGACGAGAATCCCCAGCCACGCGATCCCCGACGTCAACGCAACCGCGAGGAACACGAGGATCAAGGTGAATGCGAACAGGCCGCCAAAGTAGACCGTGTTGGGTACGTCGAGCAGCTTCTGCCGCCAGCATTCCCGGAGCCGGACGCGGCAACCGAGTTCACACGCAAGTTCCGAGCGTCCATCAGCGACGAGGTAGTAGCCGACATGCCGCTCGCGTTCCGTCCCGCCGGCCGCCGCGCGTGCAATCGCCAGGCGTGCGACATCGACCTCGTTGCGGCCCGAAGCCTTGGCGAGTCGTTCGACCTCGCGGCGATAGCGGTCGCGCGTGGAAAACTCTTGCCGCGGATACACGCCCGTCGGTTCGGCACGCAAGATGGCTTCAACGAGACTTGCTTTCTCGAAGAAGACCGACCAGTCGATTGCGTTCAACAGCCGCAGGCTGGTGACGCAGTTGCCGACCGACACCTGATTGGCCGCCTGCCGGCGATGCTCGCGGACGAGCACTTCACCCAAGTCTTCCGCATGTTGCGTGAGCCAATCCCGCAGCGGCCCGACGGGAATATCGCTCTCGCGATCGCGTAACGCCTTGTGCCACGCGACGAGGAACGTGTCCGTCGGTCGATCCGGCAAGCGCGGCGGCACGGGCGAACCGACGGCTCGGCCGACCCACGTGGTCGCGTGCAGCCGTTCGGCTCGTGCTGCCAGCATTTGTGCGCCGAGTCGGCGCAGGTTCTCCAGCAGGGCCAGCCGCAGCATCGTGGGAATCGCCCACAGCTCGCCGGTCGTCAGGGGGGCCACCTCCTGAAATGCCTGCACAAAGCGCAGGATGGCGCCGTCGTCGAGATGGCTATCCGTGTGGGTGATCAGCGCAACGGCCAGCGCGTAGATACGCGGCAAGTCAGCCCACGGGCCGGTCGTGACGAGCGGCAACTCGTCGTAGTAGCCGCGCGGCAGGTCCTTGCGCACCTCCCGCAGAACTTCCTCAATCACGAAGAAATTGTCGAGCAACCACTCGGCGTCCGGCGTCAGCGGCTCGCGGGCGTTCGCGGCAAGGGCGGCTTCCGCGACCGCGTCGTTGAGGACGTTCTCGTTATCGCGCAGCCGGCGCAGCAGCGCATCCGAACCCGGCTGCACGGCAGCGGGCCATTGCGCCGCGACGGACCGGGCCAAGTCGGCGAGATGGTCGTGACCCAGCACGTGCGAACGAAACGGAGCGTCCGCCTCGGCAATGAATTGGTCGTCCGTGGGCGCCAGCAATTCGGCTAGATTCATTCCCGGCCCGAAAGGGAAAAGAAAGAGACGACGGGCCGGATTGCAAACGCGATGCCGGCCGTTCCGTGCCGCCGGGCGAAAGGGATGTTGTAAGGCGTTACTCGGTCGATGCCAACCATGCGCGCAGGCAATACGTCGCGTCAGAGCGCACGGAATTGATTGCCTTCATTATCGATGACCCGCTATCGCGTCAGTCCGCGGTTTGCAGTGTAGTTGCCAAGTGCCAATTCTTCTTGTTGCGACTCAAACGGAGAGATTGCCAACTAAGGTTGCCAAACACATATGGGGGGTTGGCAATCTCTGCTCGCGGATTTCGACGTATCTGATTACCAACGGATAACATGGGCGCCAATTCGACGAACCAAAATTCTAGCGCATAGAACCCCCGAAATGGTGCCGCACGTACTGCTTCGCGCCTGGACAGCGTTCAATTCGTTTCACGAGGCGGTTTCGTTCAAGCCCATCAGTCTTCGGTCGGGCTAGTCGGTAGCCGGCCCGCCGATTGGCGGGCCTTTTCTTTCCCGCTTGCCCCCGACCGCCCGGCCGGTCAGAATGCAGGGAGGGACGGTTGGTCTATTGAAGTGCGGGGGACGGTAATGTTCACTTTTCTTCTGGCTCTCGGTGTGAGTTTTCCGTTTGGCATTGTTCCCGTGCCTGTTGCGGAGGCCAATCGACCGCGGATCGAGTATGTCGGCCGGTACAGCGCCCCCACCCCTAAGAACCGCGAGCCGCTGGGCCTTCTCCTTCACCCAATGGGCGGCTTGAGCGGCGCGGGGGACGTGAGCGAGGACCGCCTGAAGGAGTTGGTTATCAAGGAGTGTCACAAGCGCAAGAAGGTGATGTTTCACCTGGGCTTGACCAGGCCGGACGAAACCAGCGCCCGAACCATCGCCGCGACGGTTGACCGATTCATGAAGTACGTTCCGAAGGGCAGCAAAGCCACCTTCTACATCACCGAGGCCGACTAACCCGGCCGCGCCCAAGCCTGCGTTTAGTTTCATTTCAAAGCGTTAAATCTCAGAACCCCGTTCTATCGCAAAGCCGGGTAGTCAGGTTGCGTGAAATGAAACGCAACGAATCGCGCAACTGCGTTCCTTTACGCGGCCGACATGTAGACGGCAATCAGCGCCGCGACGATGATGAGCCCGACCGTGCAGCCAAAATACAGGAGCCAGCGCACCCACCAGCGCCAGCGGCGCACGATGCCGACCCAGGCCACCACGGCCACGATTGCGAAGTAACCGGCCGTCACGACGAAGAAGCCGAGGTCGCGTGACTGCACCGAGCCGATCGCCGTGACCACAGTGAGGCTTACCGCAAACAGTGTCGAGCTGGTCAGTTCAACATAGCGAACCAGATTGCTCCATCGGCGGCCGTAGGCGCGATCCAGGAATACGACCACCCAAGTGCTGAATACCGCCCAGAGGACTGTGCCGACCGTTCCGTACAAGACCTCGTCGCCGATCGTCCGGTAGTCAGCGCGGAGCCGGTTGACCATCGACGCTTGCAGTCGCAGCTTTCGCATATCTTCCTGCCAGCCCTCATAATCGAGCCCTTGCTTTTCCGGTGGAAGGAAGCGCTTCAAGTATTCGGCCTCGGCATATTCCTTGGTGCCGGGCACTCGGGTATCGTGGAACCAATGCTTGTCCGGGTCCGGATCGTCGACGGGATGCACGCGTGATTGCCCGGTGACGACATTGTCGCGTGCCTGTTCGGTCATCAGCGGGGCTGTGATCATCGACGAGCTGATCGAGGCGACCAACGCTACGGACGCCGCGAATCCGAAGGTCGCCGCCACGGTTTTGGGCCGTGTAACCCGTACTACCAACCAGCCGAACGCCGCGAAAATAAATGCCGAAATGATCGACACCGCCGCGTAGGCCCAGAGGTTGATCTTCAACAGGCGATACCATCCGAGCGGCGTCGTCAGCGACGTCGGCAACAGTTCCGGCGCAATGTCGGGCTGCGCCAAGAAGGCAGGCCAGATGCCCAGCACAATTCCAAGCGCTGGCAACGTGAATGCCGCGGTCGTATGCCGTCTTAGCCAGCGCCACAATTGGTCCGGTGGGCTCAGCGGCCGGGCGTGCGTCGGTTCGCCGGCCAGCCAGCGCTCGAGTTCGTCAGCCAGTTCGCCAGCCGATTCGTAGCGATCCGTGGGGCGTTTCTCCAAGCACTTGAGCGCTACCGCCGACAGGTCGCGGTCCGCTTGTGCGTTCGTCGCCCGCGGGTGCTTCGGCGCCTGATCCATGACCAAGTAAAGCGTGTCCATCACCGTCTCGCCGCGGAACGGCGGCTGACCAGCGAGCAATTCATAGAGAATGGCGCCGAGGGCATAGACGTCGGATGCCGTGGTCACGGCTTTGCCTGACCGAGCTTGTTCGGGCGCCATGTAGCTGGGTGTGCCGACAATCGCGCCGGACTGCGTCATCCCTGAATCGGCGCCGGTGCGCTTGGCAAGGCCGAAGTCAGTGATGAGCGGCGTATCGTCACCATCAAGCAAGACGTTTGCGGGCTTCAGATCGCGGTGCAGGATGCCGCGTTGATGCGCGAAGTGGACGGCACGAGCGAGCTTCGCCACAAGGGTTGCCGCGGCTGTGGGATCGCTGACGAGTTGCGTGACGCGGTCCGCGAGACTGCCGCCGGTCGCCAGCTTCATCGAAAAGAACGGCCGGCCTTCGTGTTCGCCGACTTCGTAGACAGGAAGAATGTTCGGATGATCCAACCCCGCGGCCGCCTCGGCCTCGGTGCGAAAGCGGCGGACATCCAACTGGCCGGCCAAGTTACCGGACAGAATCATCTTGAGCGCGACAACCCGATTGGCCGACCGCTGACGGGCCTGGAAAACAACGCCCATGCCGCCCCGTGCGATCTCGGTCAGGATTTCATAATCGCCGACGATCTTCGGCGCCGGCAACAATGCTGTCGCCGAACCGTCCGCCAGCGTCAGCGCATTCTGAGCCGGCGTCGGCGGCAAACCGACGGTCTCGAACGGCGACGGTCCTTCAGGCGACGGCATGAACGACTTCCGACTCAAAATCGCGTTGTGAGGTTGGCCATGAAATGATAGGATTCCTCTCCCACCTATTGTTGGTCTCTCCTAATCGATCGCGTCGCGATCCATTTTCGAAAGGTGCCTCATGAAGGTCTGCAATCTGTTGGCCATTGCCGCCGCCGCGATGCTTGCCGTCTCCGCGTCGGCCCGCGCCGAAACCAAGGTTGAACTCAAGGGCACGCACTTGTGCTGCGGCCAGTGCGTCAAGGCGGTTGGCGACATCCTCAAGGGCGTCGAAGGCGCCTCCGGCAAGTGCGACACCAAGAACAAGACCGTGACGATCACGGCGAAGGACGATGAGACGGCCCAGAAGGCGCTCGACGCTCTGGCCGCCGGCGGGTTCCACGGCGACACGGGCGACAAGAAGCTCGCCATCAAAGATGACAGCGGCGCCAAGCCGGGCAAGGTCAAGACGCTGACGCTGACCGAAGTTCACAACTGCTGCGGGCAGTGCAACACGGCCATCAAGAATGCGCTCAAGACGGTCGACGGCGTCAAGGCCGACACCGCCAAGCCGAAGGCCGACTCATTCGAAGTGACCGGCGACTTCGACGCCGAAGCCGTCATCAAGGCGTTGAACAAGGCCGGGTATCACGCGAAGGTGAAGTAGGTTAGAGCAGTCGTCGGAATGCTCGGTGGAGACCGAAGCGCAGCGAGGGCGACGCCGCGACTCACCAAGGCCGGCG
>DATANR010000488.1:0-16853 GCA_036266155.1 Gemmataceae bacterium
GGGTCGTTTGAGGATTACCTGAACATTGTCGTCGATCGGCCCGAGTCCACGAGAACAGCCTTTCAACGGCTCTACGACATGATCCTGTCCCACGGGACGGAAGATACGTACGAGAACAAAGAGAAGATCACGGTCTTCAAATTCTTCACCGAATTTGCGAGCCGACACGGCGACGCGGTCTACGGCATCGACCGCACGCTCGCACAGTTGGTCAACACGTTCAAGTCGGCGGCCCAGGGCTATGGCACGGAAAAGCGCGTGCTGTTGCTCCATGGGCCGGTCGGCTCAGCAAAAAGCACGATCGCCCGCCTACTCAAGCGCGGCCTCGAAGAATACTCGCGGACCGACGCGGGCGCTCTGTATGCCTATTCGTGGATCATGCCCGACGGCTCGTATCAGAAATGCCCGATGCACGAAGAGCCGCTCAATCTCATTCCCAAAGAGTTTCGGCCCAAGCTCCTCGAACAACTCAACACCGTGCGCAAAGGCAAGTATGAGGTGTCGATCCGAGCCGAGTCGTGCCCATTCTGCCGGCAGATGTTTGCGGAACGACAGCAAAAGTATGGGGGTGATTGGCAAAAAGTGCTGCAAGATATCAAGGTGCATCGCCTGCTGCTTTCCGAGCAGGACCGCGTCGGCATCGGCACTTTCCAGCCGAAGGATGAAAAGAACCAGGATTCGACCGAACTGACCGGCGACATCAACTACCGCAAGATCGCCGAGTACGGCAGCGATTCCGATCCGCGGGCCTTCAACTTCGACGGCGAATTGAACATCGCCAACCGCGGCATGGTTGAATTCATCGAAGTTCTCAAGCTCGACGTGGCGTTTCTCTACGATCTGCTCGGGGCTTCACAGGAGCACAAGATCAAGCCGAAAAAGTTCGCGCAAACGGACATCGACGAGGTGATTCTCGGGCATACGAACGAGCCCGAATACAAACGGCTTCAGAACAACGAGTTCATGGAAGCCCTGCGTGACCGCACCGTAAAGATCGACGTTCCCTATGTGACTCGTCTAAAAGACGAGGTCAGGATTTACGAAAAGGACTTCAACCCCGAACGCGTCCGCGGTAAGCACATCGCGCCGCACACCATCGAAGTGGCCTCTATGTGGGCTGTCCTAACGCGGCTCAATCCGCCGAAGCACCACAACCTGACGCTGTTGCAAAAGCTCAAGCTTTACAACGGCAAGACGTTGCCCGGCTTCACCGAGGACAACGTCATCGAACTAAAGCGTGAAGGGGTTGGCGAAGGACTGCGCGGCATTTCGCCGCGGTATATCCAGGACAAGATTTCGAATGCCCTGGTGACGCACCCCGAAGAGGACAACATCAACCCGTTCATGGTCCTCAAGGAACTCGAAGACGGTTTGCGACACCATTCGCTCATTACCGACGACGACACGCTGAAGCAGTACAAGGAGCTGTTGTCCGTCGTGAAGGAAGAGTATGAAGATGTCGTCAAGAACGAGGTTCAGCGGGCCATCGCCGCGGACGAAGACGCCCTGATGCGGCTCTGCTCGAACTACATAGACAACGTCAAAGCGTACACGCAGCGGGAACGCGTGCGGAATCGATACACGGGGAACTACGAGGACCCGGACGAGCGCCTGATGCGGTCGGTCGAGGAGAAGATCGACATTCCGGAGGGCCGCAAGGACGACTTCCGCCGCGAGATCATGAACTACATCGGCGCGCTCGCCATTGACGGCAAGAAGTTCGACTATAAGACGAACGAACGCCTCCAGAAGGCACTCGAGTTGAAGTTGTTCGAAGACCAGAAGGACACGATCAAGCTGACCAGCTTGGTTTCGAACGTGGTGGACAAGGCGACGCAAGAGAAGATCGATATCGTCAAGCAGCGCCTGATCCGCAATTACGGTTACAATGAATCCAGTGCCACCGACATTCTGACCTTCGTGGCGAGTATTTTTGCCCGCGGCCAGACGAAGAAATAACTGGTGCGGCGTGAAGATGGGTGGGGGCCTGACCGACGGGAAGGTATGAACCTGGTCAGGCCGGAAGGTGCAGCCATAAGTACTGTACCGGGCGGCTCAGGGCACCCCCATCCTTCTTCGCGCCGACCGACTTCCTTTGGTTCGGACCTATAAATCTTTATGGGTCCTGTAGGTCCCACAAGTCCTATAGGCCCCTCTGCTCATGGGGGCTTTATCATGGGACAGCACATCGAACGCGACCTGCACCGGTTCCGGAAGATCGTTCGGGGCAAGGTGAAGAGCGATTTGTCCAAATACATCAGCCGCGGCGAGATGATCGGCAAGAAGGGGAACGATCTCGTCAGCATCCCCTTGCCGTCGATCGAGATTCCGCAGTTTCGTTACGGCAGCAAGAACTCCGGCGGCGTCGGCGTCGGCGAGGGACAGGTCGGCCAGCCACTCACTCCAGCCGAAGGCGAAGGCGAGCCGAAACCCGGCGACCAGCCCGGCGGCCACATCCTCGAAGTCGAATTGACGATGGAGGAGCTGGCTGCCATCCTCGGCGAGGAACTGGCTCTTCCGCGTATCGAGCCGCGCGGCAAGAAGAACGTGATCACCGAGAAGGACAAGTACTCGAGCATCCGCCGCGTCGGTCCCGAATCATTGCGGCACTTCAAGCGGACCTTCCGGCGTGCTCTGAAGCGGCAGATCTCGTCGGGCACCTACATACCGGCGGAGCCGCGCGTCATTCCGATCCGCGAAGACAAGCAATATCGCAGTTGGAAAGTCGTCCCGAAGCCGGACGCGGTGGCCGCGATTATCTACATGATGGACGTGTCCGGCTCAATGACTGACGAACAGAAAGAGATCGTCCGCATCGAGTCGTTCTGGATCGATACCTGGATCAAGGCCCATTATAAGGGCGTCGACCGGGTCTATATCATCCACGACGCCGTGGCGCAGGAAGTCGACGAGCACACCTTCTACCACACGCGGGAGAGCGGCGGCACGAAAATCAGCACGGCCTACGACTTGGCGAACAAGATCATCGACCAGCGCTATTCGCCGGCCGAGTACAACGTGTACGCCTTCCACTTCTCGGACGGCGACAACTGGGGCGACGACGTGCCCAAATGCATGGAGTTGCTGACGAAGGAGATGCTGCCCAAGCTCAACCTGTTCGGCTACGGCCAGGTCGAAAGCCCTTATGGCAGCGGCGAGTTCTACGACTACGTCGCCGAACTGGCGGAAGAGCAGGAGAACGTCGTCGTCAGCAAGGTGCCGGATCGCGATGCGATTTTGGGGTCGATCAAGGAGTTTTTGAGCACGGGACGTTGATAGGCATTCGCGAGGACCATCGTACTCGTCCGCCTGGGACTTGGGCGGTGATCGATTTCGATTTGACGCTCCCCCGCCTGCAGGCCGTTCGAGCAACCTCGTCTTGCTCTTTCTCAAACGCTGACCAATTGGGTACAGTGTAGGTAGAGGCGACCAGCGTGCCGCCCGCGAGGATCGCGCCATGTTTTACAACACGAACTTGCCGCCACACCTTCGTGTCCTGAAGGACGAGATCGAAGGCTATGCGCGCGAGTACAACCTCGACTTCTACGAAACCATCTTCGAAGTCGTCGATGCCGACGATTTGAACGAGATTGCCGCGTATGGCGGTTTTCCGACGCGCTACCCGCACTGGTCGTTCGGCATGGCTTACGAGGAACTCAAGAAGAGCTACGACTACGGGCTGTCGAAAATCTACGAGATGGTGATCAACAACGACCCGTGCTACGCCTACCTGATGCGGTGCAACCACACGGTCGATCAGAAGCTCGTCATGGCGCACGTGTACGGGCACTGCGATTTCTTCAAGAACAACGCCTATTTTGCGCATACGACCCGCAAGATGATGGACGAGATTGCCAACCACGGATCGCGGATCCGCCGATATGCCGAGCGCTTCGGCGAGGACGACGTCGAAGCCTTCGTCGACCGATGCATGTCGATCGACGATTTGATCGACATCCACTCCGTGGCGATCCGACGACGAGATGAGGGGTCGCGTTTCGACTTCAGTGAGCAAAAGCAGGAGGAAGATGGTCCGAATCGGTTCAAGAGCAAGGACTACATGGAGGATTACATCAATCCTCCCGACGTCCTCAAAGCACAAGAGGAAGAGGCGCGCAAGCAAAAGAACAAGATACCAGAAATGAACTTCCCGGAGCGCCCGGAGAAGGACGTGCTGCTCTTCCTGATCGAACACGCTCCGTTGCGACCGTGGCAGCGCGACATTTTGTCGATCGTCCGCGACGAAGCCTATTATTTTTACCCTCAAGCCCAGACGAAGATCATGAACGAGGGCTGGGCGTCGTACTGGCACAGTACGATTATGACGACGAAAGCACTAAGTCCTTCCGAAATAATCGATTACGCCGACCACCATTCCGGCACCATGGCGACCAGCGGCAAGCGGCTCAACCCGTACAAGTTAGGGATCGAGCTTCTACGCGACGTCGAGGAACGCTGGAATACCGGTCGATTCGGGCCGGAGTATGACGCGTGCGACGATCTGGACGTCAAACGCAAGTGGGATAAGCAGCTGGGTTTGGGGCGACAGAAGATCTTTGAAGTTCGCCGCGTCCACAACGATATTACGTTCATCGACACGTTTTTGACGCCGGAGTTCTGTGCGCGGCACAAGATGTTCAGCTTCGCCTACGCGGAACAGACGTCGAACTACGTGATCGAGTCGCGCGAGTTCGACTTGATCAAGCAACGCCTGTTGTTCAGCCTGACGAATTTCGGTAAACCGTGGATCTACGTGGTGAACGGTAACTTCCGCAACCGTGGCGAGCTACACTTGAAGCACGACTTCAACGGAATCGAGTTGAAGTTGAACCATGCAAGGGATGTGCTCGTCAATGTTCATAGTATGTGGGCCCGCCCCGTCCACTTGGAGACAGTTGCCGACGGAAAGGCGACGTTGCTGTCCTTTGACGGATCGGAACACACACAGAAAGTAATCGGAGAATCCGATGAGTCTCGCCGAAACACTCCTGCCAAAACTCGCTGACTGGCAGCCAGTCGGAGAGGGCCGACAGGCCATCAGCTTCGAATTGCCGGAACACGGATGGACGGTCGGCCTCGCCGCCGACCGGGCCGATTCGGTCGGTTGCCGGCTGACCCAGATTGACGCAACGCGAACGACGCCGGTCGGAGAGAACGCCGCACTGCTCGAGGCCCATGCTCGCTCTGCGGCAGGTCGCGTCAGTGGATTGCTCGAGCCCCTCCACTTGGTCGAGGTCGATCGCGGCCGGAACATCGCGCTCTTGCGCAGCAGTTCGCCACCGGCCAAGGAAGACGTCGTCCAATATTACGAAGTCCAATTTGCCGGTCGCTCGCGGGTGACCGTGGCCCGATACAAGGCCAAGAAATCAGGCCCAGCCGGGCGCGAAGCGATTCCATTTTCCTTGACTCATGAAGCGATCGCCAAGCTGGTCGATGATCTCGTGCGTGAGTAACTGCCATCGAAGTTGGTGGACCTGAAGGGCACGGCTAAATGGCCGTGCCCTTCACATTTCGCAAACGGGGTTGACGAAACTACTCAAATTGCCCTACAAGCCCGTTTTCCACCGAACGGGCAAGCCTTGACCGCGTCAATTGACACCCTCGCCGGACGTTCGCCCTTTTATCGTCGGGCAGCTATCGCGACGATTGTCGCGGTGACCGCCCTTCGCCTCGCGTATCTCTATTTCTTTTGTCCGTACGACCTATCTCCCGACGAGGCTCATTACTGGGATTGGTCACGGCATCTTGACTGGAGCTACTACAGCAAGGGGCCGCTCGTCGCGTGGATCATCCGAAGTGCGTGCGAGGTATTTGGCGACGTTGCCCTGGCAACCGCCGGCACCTGGATGCCCGCGGTCCGTACGCCGGCGGTGTTGTGCGGCGCCGGACTGCTGGCCGCACTCTATGTGTTGACCTGGCAGACGTATCGCAACGATCGACTCGCCTTCTGGGTTGTCGTCGCTGCATTGTCGTTGCCGGCTTTCAGCGCTTGCTCGATCGTGATGACGATCGATGCGCCATTCCTCTGTTGTTGGGCGTGGGCGCTTGTCTTTGGACGCCTCGCGTTCATTGACGATAAGCCGTGGGCCTGGCCTGCTGCGGGACTTTTCATTGCTCTCGGCATTCTTGCCAAATACACGATGGCGATTTGGCCGGCATCAGCCGGTCTGTTCGCACTTATGACGCCGACCCATCGGGGTCTCCTGAGAAATCCCCGTTTCTGGGGCATGATGTTCATCGGTGGCTTGAGCGTGGTCCCCATTCTCGCCTGGAACAGTCAACATGACTGGCCAACCTTTCGCCACGTGGCCGTCCAGGCAGGCGTTGTGGAAACCAAGCATGCAATCGGAATTCGTTGGCACGGACCCATCGAGTTTTTTGCCGGCCAGGCTGGCTTGTTGATGGGCTGTTGGTTTGTCGTCTGGGTCGTGGGCATCGTGAAATACAAGCCGTGGGGTGAGACGGAGGTTGGCCATCGTTATCTCTGGTGGATGTCCATGCCGACAATTGCCGTTTTCGCGGCTTCGAGTCTGCGTGCGAACGGCCAATTGAACTGGCCTGTATCGGCATACTTATCGGGTGCCGTGCTCGGCGCCGGATGGCTCGCGAGCGCAATAAACGGGCCGCGGTCGCGAATCCATCGCATGGCATTTGGGCTCGCCCTTGCGATCGGGATATCAGCCTCGCTCATTGCTCACAATACCCGATGGATCGTAGAGGCCTTCAAGAACACACTGCCGGAAGCGACCGACAAACGGCCGACACCCGCGCGCCGCATCGATCCGGCCGTGCGACTCAAGGGATGGCAATCACTTGTCGCGAAAATGGACGCGCTGCGCGCGACAATTCGAGCCACCGAAGGCCAAGACCCCATCCTCGCCGGAATGCGATGGGATGTTCCAGGACTGCTTGGCTTTTACGCCGAGGGGCATCCGCAAGCATATTCACTGGGCAGGATTCTCGGGATCGATCGGCATAGTCAATACGACCTGTGGCATCCGAATCCGGCCGACAACGCGCAAGCGTTCCGTGGCAAGACGTTCCTGATTGCATGGCACGGCGACCCACGCTCGGCCTTGGACGCGGCATTCGACTCCGTTTCACCTCCGCAAGAGGTGATTTACCGCGAAGGCGGCGTCGTTGTGGCAAAATGGTATATCTTCGTCTGCCGCGGATTCCGGGGAATTGACCCCGCACATCTCCTGGGCAACGAAGCAGGACATTGACGGTCCACGGATTGGACCATGAGGCAATTGTGAACGTGTCGGCGATTCATTGTTCCGCGTGCGAACGCCGTTGGCCAGTTGGATCAAACGTCGGCGATCTGGAACGACAAACTCTCGAACGAATGGCCTGCCCCATTTGCGGCCGCCACGTTCTCAAGTGCCTAACCGTTCCGCGATCTTCGCGCATTCGGACAAAATCTCTCCGCGGCCTCGCGCGAACAGTTGGATTGAACGCCCTGGCCCCACATTAAGCCAAGATCTCTTTCAGCACGTGCCCGTGAACGTCGGTCAATCGGCGATTAATGCCGTTGTGGTAAAACGTCAGTTTCTCGTGGTCCAGACCGAGCAGGTGGAGAATCGTCGCGTGAAAATCGTAAACGGTCGCGACTTTCTCCACTGCCTTGTGTCCAAAGTCATCAGTCGCTCCGTAGCTGAACCCCTTCTTCACGCCGGCGCCAGCAAACCAAACAGTAAAGCCCTTGGGGTTGTGATCGCGTCCCTGCGCACCGTTCTGAAACGTGGGCATTCGACCGAACTCCGTCGACCAAACGACAAGCGTGTCTTTGAGTAGCCCGCGCGCGTTCAGGTCCTTGAGCAAACCGGCAAGCGGCCGGTCGAGAATTGGGCCATGGCGGTCGTAATCCTTCTTCAGCTGTTTGTGCCCATCCCAATTGCCGACGCCTTCACCCATCGCATAGGCGCCATTGAAGAGCTGTACGAATCGAACGCCGCGCTCCAGTAGTCGCCGGGCGAGCAGACAATTGCGCCCGAAACCTGCAGTCAGCGGATTCGGATCGTCCGTGGCGTACATTGCGTGCGTCGCTTTGGTCTCGGTAGCCAGATCAGCGACCTCGGCGGCCTTCAGTTGAAGACGCCCGGCAAGTTCGTATGCCGCGATGCGCGCCGCCAAATTGGTATCTTCAGGATGGCGCTGCAGGTGCTCTTCGTTCAGCAGCTTGAGAAAATCGCGTGCCTGTGACTCGCTGGTCGAATTCGTCGGCCGTGCGGACTTCAAGTTGGGAATCGGACGGTCTGCGGAGAATGCCGTTCCCTGAAAGACGGCCGGCAGAAAGCCGCTGCTCCAACTCAATGGCCCGATCTGCGGAATGCCTCGGGGATCGGGGATCGCCATGTAGGCAGGCAGGTCGTGATTTTCCGAACCCAGGGCATAGCTCACCCAAGCGCCCGCCGCCGGAAAGCCTTCGAGAGTAAATCCGGTATTTGCCTGTGCTTCCCCTGGGCCATGCGAACTGGCCTTCGCGGTCATCGAGTGAACAAAACACATCTCATCCGCCAACTCGGCGAGGTGCGGTATCAAGTCCGATACTTGCTTGCCGGATTTGCCGCGCGGCTTGAAGGCATAGGGCGACTTGGCCAGATTGCCGTTCTCCCCCTGGAAGGTGACCAGCTTGTCGGTACCAGGCAGCGGCTGGCCATCGCGCTTGAGCAACTCGGGCTTGAAGTCCCATGTATCGAGATGGCTGCACGCGCCGGAACAAAAGACGTGCAAAACGCGTTTGGCTTTTGGCTCGAAGTGCGGCCGTCGCGACGCGGTGCTTTCCTCTGCAGCGCACAGGCTTGCAAGCGCAATGCCTCCGAGCCCAGAAGCCGTATGACCGAGAAATTCACGCCGATTCAGAAATGTTCGGCCCGCATGCGACAGTGGCGACATCATTACTCCAACGTGACAAATTCGTTCGCGTTCAACAGCATGCGACAAAAAGTTGCGAGCCCGGCGTTCTGTACGAGTTCCCGCGCGGCAGCCCTTTCACGATCGGACGGTTTTCGCTGAAACGCCAAGCGAAAACCGCTGGCAACTTGTTCGCCTTGGTCCGACGAACACGCGCGAATTCGATTGGCAAACCGATCGGCCTGGTCGAACATGAACTCATCGTTGAGCAAATTGAGAGCTTGCAAGGCAGTCGTTGAAATCGGTCGCTTCGGAACCACCGCGGTTGCATCGGGACAATCGAACGCCCCAAAGGTCCCATCCTGCTGAGCCCGTGGTTTGAACTGGTAAATCATGCGTCGAAACTGGTCGGGACCCAGTCGCTTCTTGGGCGTGAACACCGTGACATAATTGGCGTAATCCCAAAGGTTGTACCCCGGCCCGCCGCCTCGATGATTGAGCGAACCACTCGCCTGGAGCACGCCATCGCGGATCGCCTCGGCTTCGATGCGTCGCGACGGGAACCATGAGAGGTATCGATTGTCGGCGTCGATCTTGGATTTGCTCGCTGAACTCTGACTCGATTGGCGATAAGTACAGGAAGTCACGATCAGTCGATGAATCGGCTTCAGATGACCGCCATTCGCACGGTATTCGGACGCCAACCAGTCGAGCAACCCGGGATGCGACGGTCGATCACCGTTGAAGCCGAAATCACTCGGCGTCCGCACAATGCCGTTGCCAAAATGATTGTGCCACACCCGATTCATCATGACGCGTGCCGGCAGGGGGTTCGTCGGGTCTGCAATCCAGGCAGCCAATGCCCGCCGCCGATCGGAGTCAGACGTTTTCTCGGACACATCGAGCCGCTTTCCAATGACCGATAGCCCCGCTGGCCCGACGGCGTCACCCGGCTGCATGACGTCGCCGCGCTTGAGCAGTCGCGTCGCATCTGGGACACGAAAATTCCCGGCATATACGGTAAATGGCTTTTCTAACTCGGCGAGACGGGAGCGCAAACGATCGTGCTCTGCAATATCGAGCTTGCTTGGCGATTTGTCTGCCCCCCGATCCCAGGAGCCGGCGATGATCGTCCACGCCTTGCCATCGACCGAAACCTCGATGCGGTATTTCGTGGCCAGACGATCGGCGAATTTCTCCTCGCGATCGCGCCCCCACACGACGCGGTTGATCTTGGTTAACTTCGCGAGTTCGATTTGTGCCCATCCCCTACCCGCCTCGTTCGAAATCCAACTTCGTCCGTTACCAAACTGCCCGTCGTTCAAATGGGCGATCTTGTGGATCGCGAAGTTCGGCAATTCGGACGACGCGGCAGCCTTGCCCCCGGCAGATGCAATCGCGATGTTCTTTTGCGCGTCGTCCGCAGCATAAATCTCCAGTTCATCGATACACGGTTGAGCGCCATTGTTGGTCGCTTCGATCGTGAACCGAATGAATCGGGCGTCGACCGGGGAAATGCGTTCGACATTTCGTCGAGCGTTGACGGGCGGTCGCGTGGCCTTGCCGTTCGGCGCTGCCGAGGCCAGTGGCTCGGCGTCGTCAATTTGTTGGTCGAGTTCAGCGAGTCGGGCTCGCAGGGCAATAGCTTCCGCGCGGACGTCGCGTGCATCGCCGCCACGGATCGGGCGCTCTGCATGTTCGACTCCACCGAAAAAGGCCTCCATCGCATAGAAGTCGCGCTGTGAGATTGGGTCAAACTTGTGATCGTGACAGCGCGCACATCCGACCGTCAGACCAAGAAAGGCAGTTGAAGTCGTCGACACCATGTCGAACAGATCGTCCGACCGTTGCTGACGTTTCCCCTCTTCCGTTTGGTTGCCGACAAGGTCGTGGGCGCCGGCAACCAGGAAACCGGTGGCCGATGCGGTCAATGGATCTGCACTTGGAATTGTGTCGCCCGCAAGCTGTTCCCGAACGAAGCGGTCAAATGACAGGTCCGCATTGAAGGCACGAATCGCCCAATCGCGGTACGGCCATGCGTTGAGCCGCAGGGTGTTCATTTCATAGCCGTGACTCTCGGCAAATCGGACAACGTCAAGCCATTGCCGGGCCCAACGCTCGCCATACGCCGGAGAGGCGAGTAGGCGATCCACCAGCCGTTCGTATGCGTTCGGCGATCGATCGCGCACGAATTCGTCGACCTCTTCCGACGTCGGCCACAGGCCCGTCAGGTCCATCGTCACGCGACGGATGAGGGTACGTGAATCGGCCTCCGGGTTGAAAGTAAGTCCCTTCTCTTCCAAAGCAGTCCTTACGAATGCATCGACTGGATTCGTCCCCCACTCGCGATCGCGCGGCATCGGGACTGGCAGTCGGCGAATCGGCTGCAGGGCCCACCAATCAGGTCCGGCACGCTTCGACGGGTCGAGCGTGGGGGCCCGAAGTGTTCCGCCTTCCCATTTGGCGCCCTCGTCGATCCACTGGCGCAACAAGTCCACTGAGTCCGGATCGAGCGGCATTTTCGGCGGCATCTTCTTTTCAGTAACGAGCCGAATCATTGGACTTTCGCCGGCTTTGCTCGGCACAACGACTGGGCCGTTGCTACCGCCAGCGGCGAGCGATTCGCGTGATGTAAGGTCCAGTCCACCCTTCGCACGCGATCCCGAATGACAAGTCAGGCAGTGCTTTTCGAGCAGTGGAGCAATCTGACGTTCAAATGACACGGGCTCCGCGGCCGAGGCCATCGTGTTATAACCAAGAATCAGCAACAACGTTCCGCGCAAATACATCGCGAAATCTCCGCAATCGCACCGACACCTGACCGACAAGAGTAGATTACGAGTTCAAAGGATTGGACCGCCACCCGAATCAAGATGATGGGCAAACTGTTAGCGTGCGATGGGCAATCCGCAGCTTGTCATCCCACTGAAATTCAGCGGCAACTCGCTCACGTCCCGACGTGCCCCACGTGTTCCGGAGAGCTGCGTCGGTTGACAAGCGCACAATTGCCGCGATCAGAGCCGCAGCATCGCCACAACGAACGAGCATGCCATCATGTTCGTGCCGAATCACGTCAACCACTCCGCCTGCGCGATAGCCAATGACCGGCTTGCCGTTCGCCCAGGCCTCGAGAAAAACCAGGCCGAACGAGTCCGACCGGGACGGCATGGTGAAAAGGTCGATGGCGGCGAAGAAATCGCGACGAGTTGCGTCGTCAATCGGACCGAGCTGCGTCACCCAATCAACAGGGCCGAAGCGGCTCCAGAAACGGTCGAAGGATGGCATCCTCGGCCCCGCCAGCACAACGCGAATGAACGGTGCGTTCCGCCGAGCGTCGGCCACGGCGAGAAGTAGGTCGATGGTGCCCTTCTCTTCGCTTTGATTCGCCAGGTGGCCAACGACCACTTCGTCGGCGTTGACGCCCCATCTCGCGCGAACGGCTTCCCGATCGCCGCCCGTGCACTCCGCCGAATCAACGCCGAGCCCTTGAAGGACAATTCGTTCGCGGGCAACACCCAATTGCGCAATCGCCTCGCTCTCCGTCGGCGTCTGGACAATGACGCGGTCGGCCAATTTCAGAAGGCGAGTTAGGTGCGGAGCCGTGTACGCTCGACGAATTGGATCATTGCGATCATTCGGATCACCCAGATGCAGAAACGGCGTGACGACGAACGGCACTTCCCAATTGCGGGCCAAACGATGAGCGGATTGAATGATCGCGCCAAACGGAAATGCAACGGCGTGAACCACGTCAACTTCGCTCGCATCGTGGCCAGCGACCTTCCACATGTCGAGCGAAATCGGCCCCCACGGTTGCGTCATCGCCTGCCAGCGGCGAATCGGCACCAATGAGGCGGCCTTGAGCAGATATCGTCGGCCAGGCCAACGCAGGCTGGGCGCGAATCGTCGAACGTTGATTTCGTCTTCAAGGGTATTGCCGGCTGGCAGCTCATTGGCGGTCCGACGCGTAAAGGAGTTCAACTCACGCGCTGTCGTTGTCCAGATCGTGACTTCGTCACCCTGAGCGACAAGATACTTGCTGAGCCGATACACCCACGCTTCCGCGCCGCCGAGAGCTGGAGGATAACGGTGAACGAACTGTGCGATGCGCATGGCGATCCTTCACCCAATCGACGGCTGTCATACTATGACCAACGTTCGTTTTCCTCAGCCTGGAGTGATCGGCCGCAATGATTCGCATCTCGTCGTTGGCTCAATCTGTCCTGCCATCCGCAACGCTTGCCGCTGGCGCCAAGGCCCGCCAAATGCGTGCGGCCGGCATCAAAGTCTTTGACTTCAGCCTCGGCGAACCGGATTTTCCGACGCCAGCACACATCTGCAAAGCCGCCGACGACGCGATGGCCGCCGGGCACACGCACTATACGCCGGTCAACGGCATCCCGGAACTCAAGACGGCAATTTGCCAATGGTACAAGCGCTATCACAATTTCGATTGCACGCCGGAGATGGTGATCGTCTCGAATGGCGCCAAGCATTCGATTCATAACGCACTGGCCGCGGCGCTCAATCCGGGTGACGAAGTCATCATCCCCGCCCCGTACTGGGTGAGTTACAGCGATCTCGTGCAAATGACCGGCGCCAAGGCCGTCATTGTGCCAACAACCGCGGCGAGCGGGTTCAAGATGAGCCCCGCCCAACTCAAGGCGGCCATCACGCCGCGGACGCGCTTGCTGATGATCAATTCACCGAGCAATCCGACCGGGAGCGTTTACACACGCGATGAACTGGCGTCGCTCGTGGACGTCATGCTGACGACGGAAGCCGCCATCCTGAGTGACGAGATTTACGAGCAACTGACCTACGGCGACGCCCGCCCCACTTGCATTGCGACCCTTCGGCACGAACTCCGCGATCGAACGATCACGATCAGCGGGGCGAGCAAGAGTTATGCGATGACCGGCTGGCGCATGGGGTGGACCATTGCTCCGAAGCCGCTGATCGACGCGATGGGCAACATTCAGAGCCAGGAGACGAGTTGCCCATCGAGCGTGAGCCAGTACGCATTACTCGCGGCACTCAATGGCCCGCAACAGTGTGTTGCGGAAATGCGTGCCGAGTTCGAAGCCCGCCGAAACCTTGTCGCGGAACGCTTGCGTCGCATTCCCGGCATCACGTTTCCGACGCCCGTTGGCGCCTTCTACGCGTTCTTCGACGTTTCAGCTTTCTTTGGCAAGTCGATCGGCGGCGTCACCGTCAACGATTCGCTCGGTTTCTGCAAAGCATGTCTGGAGACGGCGCATGTCAACCTGGTCCCCGGCTCGGCGTTTGGGACCGAGGGATATGTTCGCATGTCATACGCGAACAGCCGCGAAGAACTCGATGGCGGGCTGACGGCACTGGCGAAGTGGCTTTCGTCCTGACATTTTCCGTTAGCGTCGAGCGACGGCACGGAGGTCGGTCGTCGCACGCTCCGTTGCCACGACGATTGCACTCTCCCAGTTGGCGTCGTCCGGATGAAAAGGAAACGTGATGCCGCGTGAACTGTTGATGATCGCGCCGAGGCCGTCCGGTCGAAAGGCGGCGGCGACATCGTTGGCCGATCCACCTTGGGCGCCATAACCGGGGACCAGAAACCAAACTGCCGGCATTGTCGCGCGCAGCTCACCCAGTTCCATTGGATGCGTCGCGCCAACCACGGCTCCAACGTCGCCGAGACCGCAGGCGCCGATACCGGCTTCATTCCATCGAGTTACCGCGGCGGCCACGTGCCGATAGAGCTTTTGATCGTCGCACTTCAGATCTTGAAAGAGCGCGGAACCAGGATTGCTGGTTCGCACCAACACAAAGACGCCGCCGCCGGACTGGCGCGCGCTGCTGACAAATGGCTCAATCGCGTCCGCACCAAGATAAGGATTCACGGTCAACGCGTCGGCTGCCCAGACTGCGTGTCGACTGCCATCGATCACGCTGCCGCCGAACGCGGCATCCGCATACGCCGTCGCTGTGGACGCGATGTCGCCGCGCTTGGAATCAAGAATCACGATCAGGCCGAGTTCTTTGGCCCGTCGAATGACCTTCTGAAGTGCCGTCAATCCAGCCGGGCCACACGCTTCAAAGAAGGCGCTTTGGGGCTTGACCACACCAACGCGGCTGGCAACCAATTCAAGAACACGAAGGCTAAAAATTTCGAACGCGGCCGCGACCCCCTCCAACGTTTCGCCGCCATATTTCGCGCGCAGCGCCAACGGCAGCGAGTCCCACCGCGGATCGAAACCGACACAGAGCGGGTTGCCCGCCCGGCGGACCTCCTCCGCCAATCGATCGGCGAACGGGGTCATGCCGCCTCACTTTCGAAGTCGGATGTACAACGACCCACTCGGTTTTGCCGAGTGGGTCGCGCAGAATGCAAAACCGTCCGGTCGTCACTTGCCCGGCGTGTAACTCTCCAATTCCAACACCGCCTCCTGGCTGCCGAGCGTGAACTTCAGCTTCACGATGCCAATGTCCTTGGCGAACCAGTAATCGATGTTTGAAGTGGTGCTTCCCACCGTCATGTCCGCGCCCTTGACGTGGATCGTGTCGTACGTGCCCGCTGGGACCGTGACCTTTTCTTTGCTGGCCGTGAACTTGCCCTTGAGCGCCTGGCCGCCACCCTTGGTGTCGATGGTCCATTCCTTGGTCGTATCCGGATCGGTCGGCAGGAAGAGAATCGGCGCATCGGCCGCGACGTTGTTCACGCTGTAACGAACGACGCCGTCCTTGGTCACGCCGATGACTTCGGTGGCCGAAACTTTGTTGCCCGCGCTCACCTCGATCTTGAACCCACTGTTCGTGCCCACTTTTTCCGGGCCCGTGATCTTCATTTTGATCGGCCCGCCCTGGACCTTGTACGTCCACTCCGACCCGACCTTGATCGGGTAATACGGATGCGTCGTGGGCGCGGCCGTTTCCTGGGCCGAAAGCGTGATGCCGACCATGACGACGGCAAGGACTGAAAACCCGGCCAGGCGCTTCATCGCGAAACTCCGAAGTTCAATTGTGCGAGAGGTTTGTTGTATTCGTCTTCCGTACGCCGGCAAAGACTGCCTTCGCTATATTCAACCATTCGAGCGGCTTCGTCAACAGCTCGTAGGTCAGGTTTCCAACCTGACCAGAAGAATTGGGTCAGGTTGGAAACCGGACCTACCTGGGAGTTCGGCCATGCGCGGCAACACGGTCAAGCGGAACCTTCGCGACGGAAAGCCGGTCGTCGGCACCTGGCTAACGCTCGGCAACCTGCCGGCCACGCGCTTCCTCGCCCGCATGGGATTCGACTACTTGACCGTCGACATCGAGCACAACTCGATGGGCATCGAACTCAGCTCCAACCTCTTCGGAGCGATCGCCGATGCCGGGTGCATCGCCCTGGCCCGCGTGCCGGCCGGGAAGCACGACCACATCAAGCGCGTGCTGGACAATGGGGCACATGGCGTCGTCGTTCCCATGGTCAATACGCGGGAAGAAGCCGAAGAGATCGTCGCGGCCTGCCTTTATCCGCCGATCGGCAACCGCAGCGTCGGCGGGGCGGTACATGCGCTCAACTTCGATGCCGACCCGGCGGAGTATTACGCCAAGGCGAACGACGAGGTTGCGATCATCCTTCAGTGCGAGCACATCCAGGCCGTGCGTAACTTTGAGCAGGTATTCTCGGTCCCCGGCATCGACGCCGTTTTCGTCGGCCCGAACGATCTCGCCGCCAGCATGCGGGGGCCGGATGGCAAACCGCCGCATCCGGACGTGTTCAAGGAAACGCTCGCCACCATCCTGGCCGCGTGCAAGAAGATCGGCGTCGCGGCCGGCATCCACACGTTCAGCGTCGAGGAAGCCAAATCGCGCATCGCCGACGGCTGGCAGTTCATCGCGGTCAACAGCGAACTGAAGATGCTCATGGACGGGGCGAAACGCACTGTCGACGGCATGGGCATTCAGAAGAGCGGGAACATGGTGAAATACTGAGAGTGGTCCGAAATTGAGAGATGGCCAAACACATACCGGGG
>DATANR010000489.1:0-2630 GCA_036266155.1 Gemmataceae bacterium
TACTGCCCGGCCAGGCGGTCGATGTCGTCCTGTTTTAGGCGGAAGGCCCGGTCCCCCTCGTCGGCGGCGGCGTCCCAATCCGCTTCAACGTTTTCCAGGTCCCGTCGAGCCCGGCGCCATCGGTCCTCGCGGGAATCGCGCTCGTCCCGGAACGGGCGAACGACCTGCCGCCACTCGGCCATTTCCGCTCGCAGCCGCGAGCGCCGGCGGATTTCCATCCCGACCCCCCCCCACCCGGCGAAAACAAGCCAGACGGGACCTAACACGATCAAGGCCGTGCGGGACAGGCAGAGCATCGGGAGCCAGAGGAGGAAGGCGACGGCCGCCGTCCCCAGGACGATGTACTGCATGGCTTCCAGCGGCACGCGCGGCTTGGGCGGCGGTACGACCGGGAGGCCCGCCGGGAGCGGCGTTGGGGACACGCGCGGGGTGCCGGGGCGCTTGTACACGGCGGCGGCGGGCCGCACCGAGGCGGCCTCTCGCAGGACGGCGTCAAGGTCGAACACGAATTGCGTTTTGCCGAGGCGGGTCAGGGCCACTGACACGAAATAGTTCGGCCCCCCCTGCGACATCAGTAGACACCACGGGCACGGGCCGGTGGTCGGCGGGTATCTGTGACCGGGGTCCGCCTTGCAGACCAGCATCCCCGCTTGAAGGCGTTGAAGGCCCTGGAACCACTCCGTCGGGGTCGGCCGCCCGCCGCCCCGCGAGCTGGCGGGCGAGAAGGCCCGCTCGAACAGCTCGGCGATGGGTGGGGTGGCAATGGACAGCGGTGGGGTGTGCAAGGTGGGCTGGACCTGACGCTGCCGGGCGTCCCGCACGCACGCGAACATGAATTTTTGAATTTGCTCTTCGAGGCTGAGGTCGCCGGTTCCGAGGTAGCGGCCCGAGAAGGGGTGGCGGCCGACGGATAGGAGGTGGAAGATGAGAACGGCAAGACCGAAATAGTCATGGTTCCTCCATGAGTTTCCGTCTTGCCTTGTTCTGCTCGTCGCGGTCGGTCGTCGTATGGGTTTGGGGGGTTAAGGGCCGACCACCTCGCATGGATGCGAGGTATAATGTCGGCCCGGCCCCCAAACCCAGCAGACGGCCAGAAGCGACGCATGGCTTCTTCACTGCTGCTCAGAGCTTGAGGGAGGCGGCGGGGTGAGGGGTTGCGTTTGGGGATTTCGCTCGGCGATGCGTTTCAATGCAGATCCGAACCACCTTGAGTATTTCAGCGTCGTGAAGGTGACAGAATAGGCGTTGCATTGTGAATAGATGATGGTCGCGAGAGAACCAAGAATGCTCCCCGCCTCAAAAGATGAATTTCCGAAGTGCCTGTATTTGGACCAGAACAAGTGGATCGACTTGGCAAAGGCCCATTACGGGAAGCCGGACGGGAAGCCATTTCGGGAATGCCTGAAGGTGGTGCGGGCCGCGGTCAGCTCTGGGAAGCTCGTGGTGCCATTCTCTGTCGTAAACGCGATCGAATCGATGATTGCAACGGATAGCGGGCGGCGGGAGCGCACGGCCAAGTTTATTGTCGAGTTGTCCCGAAACCACACGTTTGCCCCAGAGGATGCGCTTTGTTGGATGGAGATCGGCAATGCAATGGCCCGGCTGTTCGGGCGGGGCACGATCCGGGCTGTTCGGAGCGACGTGCTGCGGACGGGTGTCGCACACATGATGGGGATGGATGTGCGTGTTGATGCTCCGCCTCTTTTGCAAGGCTTACTCGCTTCGTTCATGAACTCCGAGCAATTGACGATGAAGTTCTTACTGGGGAGTGGCGAACAGCGCGAGTTGATCGCAGGGTCACGAGCAGGCGAGGCAGGTGCACGCGACGTTTTTGAGCGGGACCGAGCAGAGTTTGCCGGCATGCCTGTCGGGGCTCGTCGCCGGATTGAGTTGAATCATCTGCTGATCGATTCGCGCAGGGTGGGAAGCTACCGTAGGGCAATCGACGCGGCTCTGCATGATGTCGGGGCAACATCGACCAATTCCTGGCTCGGGTTGGCTCGGAACAGAATGCCATCGATTTCCTGTCGGACATTCCTAATCTGGACGTGTTGCTTACGTTACGGACCGCGCGGGATCGGGACCGAGTGCGAGCAATCGACCACAACGACATTCGTGACTTGGACGCGATGTCGATAGCTGTGCCGTATTGCAACGTGATCGTGGTCGAGAAGTATTGGGGCCATCAGGTAGGGGCGACGCGGCTGGACGCTAAATACGGTGCAAAGGTGCTGACCGACCTGCGCGAGTTACCGAAGGAACTGAAGCTGATTGGCTGCGTAGCCTGACGGTGCGCCTACATTCATCTTCCCCGTTCTTTTTCGCTTGCCTTCGTGATCACGTTGTAGATGATTGCCCCGAGTGTAACCAGAAATACTGCTTTGAAGCAGCGTTGGCCGCGTCTGTTTGCAAATTCAATGTCGCGAATTGCACGAGTCAATTCGTAGCTCTCTGGTTTCATCCCTAAACTCTCTGACGGCATTTGTGAAATGTAAACGCCGAACGAGAAGTGCAGCGCCTGCCGAGGTACGGTCCGCCGAATGAGAAGTGCAGCGCTCCCAGGGTTTCTTGGCGTACGGTGACGATCACGCCCGTGATCGGACGCTGTGCGCCAGGAGGCGGGAGTGTTC
>DATANR010000490.1:0-1552 GCA_036266155.1 Gemmataceae bacterium
GAATTGTGGCCGCGCTTGCGCCACCGGTCGCTCGCGGAGGCGGCCCTACGGCTCTACCACACCGGCAATGGCCGCGTCACGCTACCGGTCGTGCGGGCGGTTGAACAACTACTCCAAGCGCATGCCAGCAACCTGGGCCAGCCGTTGCCGCGCTCGCTGGCCCGAGCGGTGTTGGTGCGCAAACCCGAAGAAGCACTCGACGGCTGGCTTGACTGCTGCCCGGATGCCGGCGTCGCGGCCTCGATGCGTGAACTAGTCGAGAAAGACATCACGCATCCGCCGCGCCGCAAGGGCGCGACCGTGCCGGATTCACTCACCTATCGCAAGAGCGCGACGCGCGCTTTTGAAGTCGCCTACTGGAAGACCATCGCCGCTCTTTCCGAAGGCACGTTCCTCAACAAGAACAACGCCGATTGTGTGCGCGATGACATGACCAAGCGCGTCCTCACCTACCAAGGCCGGCACCTGGAGGGCCTCGGCGACTATCTGCTCGCCTATTACGAACGCAAGATCGCAGCCGCGAAGATGAAGGGCAAGGCGCTGGCCGGTGAGATCCCGTTCCAGTGGCGGACCGACTTCGACTATTCGTGGATGGGCGGCTGGCTGAAGAATCAGGAGACGTCGGCCGAGCGCGACATCGTGGTTGTGATCCCCGGCAGGGATCGCTCGCGGGCGATCATCATGGGCGACCACTACGACACGGCCTACATGGCTGACCGCTTCTATCGCGAACTGGGCGGCTGCGGGGCTCGCCTGTCTGCGTGCGGCGCCGACGACAATCACTCGGCCACCGCCGCCATGATGCTTGCCGCCCCGATTCTGCTGGAGATGAGCCGCAAAGGCACGCTCGGCTGCGACGTTTGGCTCGTGCATCTGACGGGCGAAGAGTTCCCGGCTGACTGCCTCGGCGCCCGCGCGTTGACGCAACGGCTCATCGAAGGCACGTTGAAACTGCATCTGCGCAACGGCAAAACGCGCGATCTCTCGGGCGTGACGGTGAAGGGCCTCTACGTGTCCGACATGATTGCGCACAACAACGACCACGCCCGCGACATCTTCCAAATCTCGCCGGGCATCGGCAGCGAGTCGTTCTGGCTGGCCCAGCAAGCACACATCGCGACCGATATCTGGAACGAATCGGTCCCTGTCTGGAACCAACACCCCGACCGGGCCGGCCGGCCGCGCGGCCGCCGCAGCCCGCACGGAGCCGCGATCCCGGAGATCGCCCCCTTCCTCGCGGTCAACGGCCAGGTCCGCATGCCGGTCGACCCACGCAGCACGGTCTACAACACCGACGCCCAAGTCTTCTCCGACGCCGGTGTGCCCTGCGTGCTCTTCATGGAGAACTACGACATCAACCGCCAGGGCTACCACGACACGCACGACACGATGGCCAACATCGACCTTGACTACGGGGCGGCGGTGTGTGCGATCACGATCGAGTCAGTGGCACGGGCGGCGGAGTAGGAAGCGTGGTAGATGACTTCAGGTTAGCCGCGGAGCGGCGACCGACGGTAGCCAGGAGTGAAGCGCAGCGAAACCCCTGGCTACC
>DATANR010000491.1:0-32961 GCA_036266155.1 Gemmataceae bacterium
GGGCCGCTGACGCGGCTCCGCTCGCCTCGTGACCGGATGGAAACGCCCGAAGGGTTGACTCAGTTGTCCTTCTTCGGTGGAGTGCGATTGCCGCGACCGCCGCCACCCGGACCGCCGGCGCCGCCCGGAGGTCCGGCCTGCCGCTCTTTCAACGTCTTGAGCTGGGTACGCTGCTCTTCGGTCAGCATCTTCTCGAGCTTGGCGTCGACTTCCTTCTGGATCGCTTCGAGTTCCTTCTTCTGCTCGTCGGTCAGCTTGAGCGTCGTCTGGGTGCCGGCCGAGAGGATCGTGCCGGGCGCAGCGCCCCCGCCGAAACCACCGAAGCCGCCGCCGAAGCCGCCCGCACCGCCGCCAAAGCCACCGCCCGGCTGACCAAAGCCGCCCGCACCGCCGAAGCCAAGGGCGCCGGCCGGCATGGTGAACGGTTCGCCGGTCATTTCCTTGTACGTGGCAGCTTGATCATCGTGGAGCACCTTGACCGCGCTGGTCAGGGCTTCTTTCGTCAAAGTTTCGAGCTTCTTGGTCGTTTCCGGATCGAGACGGCCGAAACCGCCGCCAGCTCCACCTGCGCCGCCCGGCCCACGATTGCCGCCCGCCCCGCCCGCCCCGCGATTGCCTCGACCGGCACCGCCGGCGCCACCCGCGGCCGAGCCCATCAGCTCACGGCGATCCGCAGCCAGATCCTTGGTAATGGCCGCGATCTTTTCCTTCTGCTCGTCCGTGATCTTGAGCGCTTCGGCCTCACGCGTGAACAACGTGAGCCCCAGTTGCTGGTGCTCGATCTGGTGCAAGCGCTTGACCTGCTCCGGCTTGAGGACGCTGGCCACCGCCTTGTTGCTGATCTCTTGCACCTTCTTGGTGATTTCGGTCCGCTCTTCAGCTGATGTGTCGCGGTTAAACAGTTTCGTAGAAAGCTCGCGTGAATCTTCGCGAGCCTTGGTCAGCGCCGCAGTCAACTTCTCAAGCTGGTCCGCGTCGACCTTCAGCTCGTCTTGCAAAGCCTTGACGCGCGAGATTGAACTAGCAAGCCCGCCGCCGCCACCGAAGCCACCGAACGCGCCGCCACCTTGGCCGCGGCCGCCCTGCGGCGGTTGCTGAGCTTGGCTGACGCCGGCGATCATGAGTGCCGCCGCCAGTGCGAAGCTAAATCGAATGAATCGCATGTACGAAACTCCGAGGGTGAATGTAAACGATTAATAAGTTATCCCGGTAATGGTGATAACCCCATTAGAATGCACTGGACTCGCCAACTTCTCGTTCAATCATCCTTCTTTTTCGGCGGCCCGCCCGGCCCGCCGCCGGGGCCACCCGGACCACCGGGGCCGAATCGACCGGCTGGACCGCCGGGACCGCGTTCACGCATTTCCGCCATCTGCTTCTTTTGTTCATCGGTCAGAATCTTGCCAAGTTGGTCGTCGACTTCCTTCTGGAGAGCCTCGATCTTCTTTTTCTGCTCTGCCGTGAGGTTGAGTTGTTGCTGCAGAAACACGGGCAGGATCTGACCCGGCTGCGGCGGCCCGAATCGGCCACCAGGACCACCACCTGGGCCTCCCGGTCCGCCGCCAGGACCGCCGGGTCCCCCAGGGCCTCCACCGGGTCCACCTGGCCCGCCGCCTGGTCCGCCCGGACCACCACCAGGGCCACCGGGACCGCCTGGGCCTCGACCGCCCGGACCACCCTGGCCGCGGCCGCCGCCCTGACCTTCCTTCGCGGCAAGCGCTTCGAGTTCTTCCTTGGTGACGACACCGTCTTTGTTCGTATCCGCTCGATCGAACAGTCGCAGTAGCCGTTCGTCGGTGATCTCGTCGCGCGTCAGTTTGCCGTCTTTGTTCTTGTCGAACGCCATCATCCGCGTGACGATGTCGCCGGCCGGCGCACCCTTCTCGCCGCCGCCATCTTTGCCGGGGCCGCCCTTGCCACCCTTCTTACCTTCCGGCGGCTGCGCCCCCGCGAACGCGGCCATGAACAGCAAGCCGCCCATCAGGATCATCGCTGTCAACGCTCGCATGGTCTGCCCTCTTTGTGTCCCTTTGTGATCTTCGTGGTGAACTCTCCAACCTACCGCTTTGCCGGCCGCTCCTCCGGCGTGCGGCCGACGACGATATCCATGTTGGCGGACCATTCGCCGATCTTCGACTCCTTCACCGGCTTGAAATCGATGCACACCAGTTCGCGATCGATGATGTCGCGCAGGCCGGCAAACACGCCATCCTGCTTGTTGCCGGCATGCCCTTCGATAAAGAACTGGCTAGTCAATATCTCGCGATCATTCTTCTTGATCTTGAAATGAATGTGCGGCGCCGGGCGACCCGGATACGCGACCGGCTTGATCGTCCGGAAGCGATAGCCCCCCTTCGAGTCGGTGGTGAAGCGGCCGAAGCCCTGGAAATTCTTGTCCTGCTGCTGGGCCTTCGGGCCGCTGTCGCGCGTGTGCAAGTAAACCGCCTTCGCGTCGCACTGCCAGATTTCGATCGTCGCGTCCTTGATCGGGCTGCCTGACACGTCGAGGATGCGGCCCGTCAGATGCGTGATCTCGCCGATGGCCGGCGTCAGGCTCTTGTTGATGATGATGAGGTCGTTGTCCGTATCGAGCGGCAGCTTGTCCGGATAGAACGGCCCCTCGGTCAGGCTCGGCGTGCGCATCAACTCCTCGGCAAACAGGTCGGCCGGCATCAGGGCGGCCGCACCCAGCGCGATGCCGCCGCGCAGAAAGTTACGTCGACTCGGGTTCCACAGATTCATGATCGTCTCCGTTGGTCGAGGGTGTTCGGGTGTCAGCGATCGGGGCGGCCGCCAGGGCCTGGGCCTTGCGGCCCAAAGCGTCCGGGGCCGTTCGGGCCAGGCCCGCGTTGCCAGACGAACTGATTGCCGATCAGCTCGCGCCAGCGCGTCCGCTGCTCTTCGGTCAGAATAGCAAGAATTCGATCCATACCGTTTCGCCGCATGTCGTCGGGGCCTTTTCCCTTCGGCCCAAACGGCGGCCCATCGGGACGATGGCCCTCCGGACGCGGACCGTCGGGGCGCTGCATGAACATGCGGTCCGCTTCGATCGCGCGAATTCGCTCTTGCTGATCCGGTGTCAACTTCAGCGCGGCAATGACCGCCGGGTCGCGGAACGCCATTTCATGTTTGGCCTGGATGCCGATCTGTCGTAGGCGCGCTTGCTGCCGGGCATCTAGAATCCGATTCGCCTCGGACTCGTATGCCCGTGCCTGCTTGACGACCCAGGCACGCCTCTCGTCCGCAGACAGCCGACCGAAATTCGGCGGAACTGACTCGCGTTTATAGTTCAACGCTCGCAATTGTTGGCGTTGATCCTCGGTGGCGCCGAGGTCATTGAGCACGTCGTCGGCATTCAAAAGGAAGTAGTGGCCGGACCCTTCAAGTTCTGCGAGGTCGTCGAGGATCTTCTTCACGCGATCACGCGCCGCTGATAGGTCCGCTTGAAACTCCGGGTCGTCACTCCGCTGTTGAACGAACTCCTGGTAATAGCTGAGGGCCCATTCGAGCATCTTGCGGCGCAGGCCCTGCATCATCGGGTTGTCGCCCATCTCTTGCTCGGCCGTCTGCAAAATCTCGTCAACCGATCGGCGTGCCAGCCGCAAACGATCCTCAGCCTCCTTGGCCCGCTGACGTTCTTCGTGATACGCTTCGCGCGTCTTGGCCTGCTCGTCGCGTGTTTTGGCTTGTTCATTACGAATCAGCAGGGCGCTGCCAACCGAGCCGATCGTCAGAAGGACAAGCAGGATGGTCGCGGTCACGGGAACGGAAGGGTGCCGCCGCAGCCACTTGCGCACTCGCTGGATCGGCGTCGCGCGCCGCGCTCGGATCGGCTCGTCGCGCAGAAAACGATTCAAATCGTCGGCCATATCGCGCGCCGTCGCATACCGATCCGCCGGATACTTGCCGATCGCCTTCAGCACGATCGTTTCGAGGTCGAGCGGAATCGCGCGATCGACCATCCGCGGCACCGTCGGCTCCTCGTGCATGATCTGATGCAATAATGCTCGGCGATCAGCCCCGTCGAAGATCGGCCGCAGCGTCAGCAATTCATAGAGCGTGACGCCGAGCGAATAGACGTCGGTGCGATGGTCGATCAGCCCGCGCGGCCCGCCGGCTTGCTCGGGGCTCATGTAGCGAAGCGTGCCGAGCAGGTCGCCGGACTGCGTGAGCCCCACGTCAGCTTGCACAAGGGCCAGTCCGAAATCGGTGATCCACAAGTTGCCGCCGCCGTCGACGAGCAGATTCGCCGGCTTGATGTCGCGATGGACAATGCCATTCTGGTGAGCGTATTCGAGGGCGTCAGCCGCCTGGGCCGTGAGCCGAGCGATCGTGCGATAGAATCCGCCCGGCTTCTCGGTCCGCATCGTCGTGAGTTGCGCACCCAGCTCGCTTCGCGTCTCTAATGTTCGGCTCGGAAATTCACCGGTCGGTGCCGACGCGGGTTGATGGCGGGTGGCCCCAGCGCCCGGCCGCCGCAGATCCTCGACCAGCGACGCGAGGTTCTGTCCGTCGATCAACTGCATGGCGTAGAAGTGAACGCCACGCTCGCAACCCACGCCGTGGACCGGCACGATGTTCTGATGATGTAGATGCGCCGCCGCCCGTGCCTCATTCTGAAAGCGCTGCAGTTGCCGGGAATCGAGCGATGCCGCGAACGGCAGCACCTTCAGGGCAACGCGCCGGCCGAGCGAAAGCTGAATCGCCTCGTAAACGACGCCCATGCCGCCGCGACCGAGCTCGCGCACGATGCGGAAGTCGCCCAGCGCCGTCGGCGGCTCCGCGGACGCCGGTGGTGCCGGCGTCGAATCGCGCAACTTCGAACCGGCGGTGTGAACCAAATCAAGGCCCGCGATGCACTCGGCGAGGGCCAGGGCGATGTCCTTGTGCTGATTCAGAAACGCGGACTTGTCGAGCCGCTTGCCAGCCTCAAGTGCGGCCATGTATTCCTGCACCGCCTGAAAGACGCGCGGGTCGTCGAGATCGGGTTCAGGATTCATGGTCGATCCTCACCGTCCAAAGCCGTCCGCAATTTCGCCAGCGCCCGCACCCACAACTTCTGCACCGCGTCTTCCGATCGACCCATGCGCTTCGCGACTTCCGCGAACGGCAACTCTTGCAGATTGCGCAAAATGATCGCCTCGCGATAATCGTCCGGCAACTGGCCCAACGCATCCGCGAGCAACACCGCCCGCTCCCGACCCACGGCCAGCACACTCGGCGTCGGCCCGCGGTCGGCGAAGCCGCGATCGAGGGCCTGCGATGACTGATCCAGTTCGCCGGCCAACTCGCGTTCGAGCCGAATGTCGCGGCCCTTGGTTCCGAAATAACGCCGCAACATATTGGAGAGTACGCCCGCCATGATCTGCCGCAGCCACGCGGCCACTTCCGGCTCCGACTGCCCGCGGAAGCCGACGAAATGCCGATGCGCTTCGAGAAACGTCTCCTGCACCAGGTCCGCCGGATCGACCTTCCCCTGTAGCCGCCGGCCAACCTGCACACGGGCGAGCAGATCGAGATAGTTGCCATACCGAGCCAACAGCGCACCGAGAGCATCCGTGGTCCCCGCACGGGCCTGTCGGATCAACTCGGTAGGTTCCGTGGTCGCGTTCATTGGGCTCTATGGAGGTGGTAACCGCGTTGAAGGGAAAACCGCCGCGCGAAAATGGTCTTCATTCACTTCACGTACACATGGTGAAGTGTATTCTTGCGGGGCGAAAGAGATAATGGCGATGCGGATGTCGGAGGGTCATGAACGCGAGGTGTTATCGACAAGGCGGTCTTTCGACGATAATGCAGACGGGCCAGAATCTTCTGCACGCCCGAGAAGCTTACGGAAGATGACGCCGATGCCGCTATCGCCGACGGAAGAGATTCGCAGAATTCGTCACGAACTGGCGGCTCAATTCGACAATGACCTGGATCATATTTTTGAGGACTTGTGCCGCAAGCAAGCGGAATCGGGGCGGGAGATCGTCGCGCCGCCTCCGCGTCAACCCAATCCCGCGAAGACCGCCGATAGCACGATCGCGGTTCCGATGGCGACCGAATCAACGGTTGTGCAACGATCTTGATTACGATTGGAAAAGTGCTTTCCCGACCCTGCACAATGTCAGCTCGAGCAAGTCAAGTCCTTTGAATTGTTTGAACCCGTTGTCCGTCGTCACCAATTGATAACGCCCCGCGACGGCAAAGGCGGCGAGGCCTTGGCTCGCAGCTTGCCCGGCAGAGTCAGGCTACGCGTGGCATGGGCGGTACATTTGATGGGGACTGTGTACAATTGCGGTCAGACCCGGCGAATGCCCACCACCTTCGAGGCGCCCATGAACAGCACGGTGCAAATCGCCCTCGCTTTTGGCTTTGGCGTGATCTTCCTCGTCACGCTTTTGATTCTGGCGATCAAGTTTCCCACTCCGACGCCGTTTCAATACGCGGTATTCCGCATCGTGTTGGCACTTGCCGCAGCCGGCTTCGCGGCGATGATACCGGGGTTCATCGAAATCAACTTGAAGCCGGGTGAAGAGACGGCGCTGCGCGCCGGCGGAGCGCTCGCGGTCTTCGTCGTGGTCTATTTCTTCAGCCCGGCAAAGTTGGCGGTCAACTCCTCCAATCGCGACAACCCATGACCAGTGGTATTTCGAGCGCAAATGTGCAGCCAACGGAGCCGGATGAATTTCGGATCGAGACGAACATCACCCAAACCGATTGAAAACCATGATCGACCCTCAGATCATTATCGCCGCGTCTTTTGGCGTCGCGTTCGTTATTGGATCCATAGTTCTCGCCATTTTTTTTCCGCGGCCGACCGGCTTTCAACAACAAGTCTTCCGCATCGTCCTGTCCTTGGCCGCGGCCGGCGTGGCAGCCATGTTCCCGGGCTTCATCGACCTCGACCTTCACGCCAGCAAAGTTGCTCTGATTCGCGCCGGCGGCGCGCTGGCCGTGTTCGTCATCGTGTACTTCTTTAATCCCGCTCGGGGCGCTTCGAGCGGCGGACTCTCACCTGCCGAACAAGCCATTGTGAGCCGGCACGTCGACCTCATTTCCGGGCGCATTCCCCGCGTGCGTAAGAACTACCTCGAACGAGCCTTGTCGATTGAGAACGATCGCCTGCGCGCACTGTACAACGTGCTTCTCTCATGAACGACGTTGAGCGCTTTCTCCGGGACACCCTCGCCAATGGAGTGCTCGATCGACAGTTGCAGAGTCAATTCGTGCGGTGGCGACGGGTCTGGGACTACGGCGACTTTCGCGATGCCGTGCTCGGCCGTGTGTGGGAGCGACGTGCGGAGTTTCGCGGTACGACGCAAGCGGAGTTTGTCGCTTGGCTTCGCGTTCTGGGCTGGACCATTGGCGTCGATCGCTGGCGCGACGAGCAGCGGCGCAGGAGCCTGTTCCAACGCATTGCACGTCGTTTCAAGGCTCCGGTAAGTTCATCTGAACGCGTGGACACTGCCGACCTGGTCGAATGGCTCATTGCCGGACTTACCGATCGAGAACGTAAGCTTTTGTTGCTGAAGTATTTCCATTTCAAGACGCTAGACGAATTGGCGTTGAGTCTCGAGACCAGCAAAGCGGGTGTGCGGCAGCTCCACCATCGCGCGATCGCCAAACTTCGCAATCGATTGGGTGAATCCGAAAATCCGGCGTTACGATGACGGCGCGCCGTGCGTCCATATGCCTTAGTCGTGCACCCGCGCAAATTGCGGTCGAATGCGGTCAACGGAGATTGGCGATGAACGACAACGAGCTGCCAGTTGACGACGAAGGCAATCCGGCATCGGATAGCGCAAACCTCGTCAGCCGATATCTGGCGTTGGTCGATGAATTCGGCAGTCGCCACGCCAGAGTTGCGCAGTTCCTGGTCGAACACGGAGACAACTCGGAAATCAAGGAGTGGTCGCGCATTGTCGGCGAACTCGACGAGAAAGGAGGTTCCGCGCGCGTTCAACGAACTTCGCGGCGCCTTGTCCGCGGCATCGCAATCGGCGCCGTTTCCCTGGTCGCCGTGTTTGGTGTATACGCATCGATCGGCTTACGGCAAACGCAAGACAAGAACAAGACGATTGGGGAAGAGCTCCGACTCACGCGTGACAATCTCGAGAAGTCCGAAGTGACTGTGGCGGTTATGGATGAAAAAGTGCGCCGACAAGACAGTGAATTGAAGCTCTACGTCAATGCGAAGGAGACGATCGATACGCTGCGCGCCGAGAAAGCAAATGTGACAAAATCTCTGACTGCCGCGAATATTGCATTGACCAAAGCACAGAACGATCTCAAAGAAGCTCTAGTTGCCCAGAAGGAGGCAGTGAATGCTGTCGCGGAAAGCCGCCAGCAATTGCGAAAAGTTACCATGGACCTTGCGACTGCCGCCGAGGCCGTGAAGAAAAAGGACGATCAACTGACGGCACTTCAATCGAAAGTCGAAGCGGTCGCGGTCGAGCGCGATCAGAACAAGAAACTGCTTGATAAGGAGAAAGAACAAACGGCTCGGTTGGTGACGGCGACCGGAGAGCTGGAGGCCAAGCTTCGGACGGTTTCGACCGAGCGCGATCAAAACAAGTCATTGCTTGCGGAAGCGAACCGGGAGATCGCTCGAATCAAGTCGATGGCGAACAGTGCGAATCCAGCCCGAACGGCCGTGCTGATCGCGGCGACAAGTCAGATGGCGTCGCACCGAGTCTACCTGCCCGTGTTGCCGGCAGAAATCGCTGGCCGATTGCCGAAGGCAACGGCCGGAGACAGCGGCAGTCATTACGCGCGCGCCATGCTCTATCAGTTGATGAACAACAACGAGCGGCAATACATCGAAGAAATGAAGTTCATCACCCGGGAGGATTCTTGGCGCGATTTGGTTGAAGCGGAATTGAACGCGAAACGGATCGATCCGCAGCCTTTTGTTGTTTGGTTAGGCGGGTTGGAAAAACAACTGACCGAGAATTTCGCTAAAGACCCTGATGCGACGAGCATGCTCCTGACCAAGCGTGCGGCCGGTCTGCAAGCGTGCGTCCGTGTCTTCGACAACGAGAGACTACCTCAAGTCTTCGGCCGCTTGCTGGAACTGGCGAAAATGGAAAGGGCCGCGGAGAATCGAGCAGCAGCCGTCGAAACCCTGGTCGTTTTGGCGACGGAATTGGGCATCGAGAAGAAGCTGAAACAGACATTCGCAGACGAACTCGTCGCGATGCGTCGCGACGATTCCTCCATGCTGCGGTGGCACGTTGCCCACGCACTGCGCCGATTGAGTGGGACAACCTTAGTTAGCGATCGTGAATGGGTGGATCGGATTGGCGGCGCGTTGGCTGAGTTGGCCAAGGACCGAGATCCATCAGTCGCTGTTCAAGCTCGACATGGATTGCAAATACTAGGTCACCGATAGAAGTCTGTTCGGGGACCGAAAAGTTGGACGGAACTAACGAGTCGGGAGTCATAACAACGATTCCCGGCCAATGGCCCCTATGTTCACCACCCTCGTGAACGGTTTGATCTCCAGCGCTTCGTGGATTCTCTGCCAGCGTGTTGGCGGCGATCGATTCGTTCAAGGCCAAAGTCGTCGAGTTTTTGCGGCATGCCATCAACGTCGTGCTGATCGGTTTGTTCCCGTCATCACGTCGTGATCCACAGGGAATTCATCTCCTCATCTGGGACGAATTGACCGGCGAACCATTCGAAGCGCCGCTGGCGGACAAACCCTTGACGGTTGCCAGATACGATGCTGCTGGCGGCATTACCGCCTACGTCAATCCGGTAGCCGTCGGCGATGCGTTGCCTGATGTGCCCCTGTTCCACGCGCCCGGTTGGTACATCAACATTCCTCTCGAACAAACTACGCGCGATCGTGGTCCTAGACTCTTCTGTCGGGGGCGTCGGCGCCAATTATGAGAAATACGTTCAGGGGGGTGGGCGCGGCGCGAACGAAATGAGTCAAAGGATCATCAAGTGTCGAGGCTGCATCTTCCAACGCAGGTTTGACCCTTAATCGCAGGCACGTCGGGCTGCTCACGCCGTCCGTTCGTAGAATTTGCTCGGTCAACTGCACACCGTGGGCCCCTCCATGTCCGTCGCCGATCCGACTGTCATTGAGTTCGACGTCCGCACCGACGAGATGCTCGTCAACATGGGGCCGCAACACCCCAGCACCCACGGGGTGTTGCGGCTCGTTTTGCGGACGGACGGCGAGGTCATTTCCGAAGTCACGCCGCATCTGGGCTATCTGCACCGGTGTGCCGAGAAGATCGGCGAGAATCTGCTGCCGATTCAATACATCCCGTACACGGACCGGATGGACTATCTGGCCGGGATGAACATGAATCTCGGCTACTCGCTGGCCGTCGAGAAGCTCTGTGGAATGAAGGTGCCCGAGAAGGCGAATGTCATCCGCGTGCTGATCGGCGAGTTGAACCGCGTCGCGTCGCACCTGGTCGGCATGGGAGCGTACGGCCTCGACCTCGGCACATTCAGCCCATTCCTATATGCTTTCCGCGAGCGCGAGCACATCCTCGATCTCTTTGAAGACGTGTGCGGCGCCCGACTGACGTACAGCTATCTCACGATTGGCGGTGCGCACGACGACCTGCCGGCCGGCTGGCTCGAACGGCTCAAGGATTTCATCGGCTACTTCAAGCCGCGCATCGCCGAGTATCACGCGATGTTGACGAACAATCACATCTTCGTGAAGCGGACGGCCAATGTCGGCGTATTATCGAAGGAAAAAGCAATCGCCTTCGGCTGCACCGGGCCGATGTTGCGGGCGTCGCTCGATCGCTCGAAGGGCGATCCGGACTGGGACCTGCGCAAGATCGAGCCGTATTGCGGCTATGAGACCTATCAGTTCGATGTGCCGTTGCCGCCGTATCCGGAGGCACCGAAGGACGCGGTGATCGGCGACTGTTGGCACCGCTTCTACATCCGCATGCGGGAAGTGGTCGAAAGCTTGAAGATTATTGAGCAGGCGATCGAGCGCTACGCGACAGCTCAGGGATCGCACCGCATCGAGCCGCCGCGAACGCTGACGCCGGGCGAGTGCTACGTTGAAACCGAATGCCCGCGCGGACAAATGGGCTTCTACGTCGTCGGTCGGCCAGGCAAGGAGGCGGTGCCCCTCCGCGTGCGGGCTCGGTCGAGCAGCTTCTGCAACCTGAGCGTGGCCAACGAGATTTGTAAGGATTGCCTGATCGCCGACGTGCCGGCGATCATTGGCAGCATTGATGTGGTGATGGGGGAGATTGACCGGTAAGGCCCGTCGGCCTTCACCCCGACTTCACGCTCCCACCCTGGAAACTCGAACCGAATCCCCTATACCCATCTCTAAATGAGGAAGTTCGTCTCTCCATCCCAGGATTTGACGCCCCGTAGATAATGCGGGGCGTATCCGCGCTCTCCCGGGAACGCCCACCCCGACCGAACCGCGACGAACCCCCGGTAGTCTGATAATTATCTGGGTTTCCCTTACTCAAAGGGTCCCGGGAGGTGTGGTGCCTCCCGAATGGTTGTGTTGTCCCCGTTGGAGCCGGCAGAGCCTCTCCCGGCGATTTCTATGCTCGAGAAACTGCGCAACATCGGTATCATCGCCCACGTCGACGCGGGAAAAACCACGACTACCGAGCGCATCCTCTACTACAGCGGCACCAAGCACAAGGTCGGCGACGTCGACACGGGCGACACCACCACCGACTTCGACCCGCTCGAACGTCAGAAGGGCATCACGATCAACTCGGCCGCCGTCTCCATTGACTGGGGCGACAACGAGATCAACATTATCGACACCCCCGGCCACGTCGACTTCACGGCCGAGGTCGAGCGGTCATTGCGCGTCCTCGACGGCGGCGTCTGCGTCTTCTGTGCCGTCGGCGGCGTCGAAGTGCAATCCGAGACCGTCTGGTTCCAGGCCAACAAGTACGGGGTGCCGCGCATCGCGTACGTGAACAAGCTCGATCGCCTCGGGGCCGACTTCAAGGACTGCATCAAGCAGATGCAGCAGAAGCTGCGCTGCGTGCCGGCGATTTGCACGATCCCGGTCGGCGAGTCGAGCGAGTTCAAAGGCATCGTCGACCTGATCGACAACAAGTTCGTGCTCAAGGACGACACTGACAAGACGAACCGCAAATACAGCTTGATTGACATCCCTGCGTCGCATCAGGAAGAAGCGGCGAAGTATCGCGAACAGCTTCTCGAAACCGCGTCGCTCGCCGACGACGAACTGGCCGAGATGATCCTTGAAGGCAAAGAGGTCTCCAAGGAGAAGCTCCTGAGCGCGCTGCGCAAGGGGACCATCGAGGGCAAGTTCAATCCGATCTATTGCGGGTCGTCGAAGAACTTCCACGGCGTGCAGATTCTGCTCGACGCGGTCGTCAACTTCTTGCCGAGCCCGCTCGATCGGCCGCCAGTCGACGGCATCAACCCGAAGACCAAGGAGACGGTCCAGCGCAAGGCGGACCCGAAGGCCCCATTTAGCGGCTTGGCTTTCAAAACCGTGGCCGAGCCGACCGGCGACTTGGTGTACGTGCGCGTTTACTCGGGCACGCTCAAGCAAGGCGAGACGGTGCTGAACACCACGTACGGCAAGACCGAGCGCATCGCCCGGCTCTACCGCATGATGGGCAACACCCGGCAGGAACTGGAGCAGGCCGAGCCGGGCGCTATTGTCGCCGTCGTCGGCCTGAAGAACACGTACACCGGGCACACGCTTTGTGACGAAGACGCCCCGGTCGCGCTTGAGTCGATCAGCTTCCCGAAGCCGGTCATCTCGGCGGCGATCACCGTCGCCCGAACGGTCGACACCGGTAAGCTCGGCGAAGCCCTGAGCCGGATGATCCGCGACGACCCGACGGTGAAGTTCCATACGGACGAAGAAACCAAGGACATGATCCTCTCGGGCATGGGCGAATTGCATCTGTTCATCACGCTCGAAAAGATCAAGCGCGCGTTGAACCTGCCCCAGGGCGATCCGGCCCTGGCCCTGGGCAAGCCGCGCGTTGCCTACCGGCAAACGCTTGGCAAGCAGATCGAGTTCCAGACGCGGTTCATCAAGCAAACCGGTGGGCGCGGCAAGTTCGCCGTCATCCATATGCGGTACACGCCGCTCGACCAGGACGGAATCGATGCGTGGGCGGCCAAGATGGCGGAGAACAAGGAGAAGCCGGACCCGAACAACGTGTACTTTGACGACGAGATCTCCGGCGGCGTGGTGCCCAAGGAATACATCCCGCCTGTCGAGGCCGGCATCCGCAACATGGCCAAGAAGGGGAGCAAGTACCCGTTCCCGTTCGTCGATTTGGAGTGCATTCTGTTCGACGGCAAGACCCACGACGTGGACTCGTCGCAGGACGCGTTCCGTCTAGCGGCCGAGGAGAACTTCCGCGATGTGCAGCAAGTCGCGGGCATCAGGCTGCTTGAGCCGATCATGACCGTCGTGGTCATCGGGCCGGAGCAATACCAGGGATCGGTCACCGGGGACATCAACCGGCGTCGCGGCATCATCGAGGAACTGTCGAGCGACAAGGGCCGCGGCATGACCAAAGCCAAGGTGCCACTCGCCAACATGTTCGGCTACGACAGCGATCTGAAGAGCGCGACGGGCGGCACCGCGAGCTTCTCGATGGAGTTCAGCCACTACGCCGAGGTGTCGGAAGCGCTGGCGGACATTCCGAAGCCGGAAAAGAAGTAACCCGGGCCGATTGCGGCTTAGCGCGCGAGTGCTAAGCCGCGAGCAGTATTCGGTCGTATCAGCACGTCACGCACCTTGCGGCTCAGCCCATCGGGCGTGAACGGCTTTTGCAAGAAGTGCACTTCTTCCTCCTCGATCCCCTGCCGCAGGACCTCGTCCGTTGTATAGCCGGACATGAATAGCACGCGCAAATCGGGTTGGCGTTCCCGTCCACATTCAGCCACTTGCCGACCGCCCATGCCGGGCATGACCACGTCGGTAATCATCAAATCAACGCGACCAGGAATTTGCTCGAACAGCTCCAGGGCATCGGACCCGCAGGGCGCCGCGAACACGCGATAGCCTTTCCCCTCTAGCACGCGCTGGGCCAAGCTGCGAACCATGTCTTCGTCTTCGACGAGAAGGATCGTCTCACGGGTACGCAAATCCGATCGGCGCACATAAATAGTTTGCTTGGCGGGTGGCCGATCGGCGCACAATGGGAACTCGATCAAGAAGCTCGTCCCGTGCCCGACTTCGCTCTCGACCGCGATCGTCCCACCGGCCTGTTGAACGATCGTGTGCACGGTCGCCAGCCCGAGTCCCGTGCCCTCGCCGGCAGGCTTGGTCGTGAAAAATGGCTCGAATATGCGAGCCTTCGTCGCCGCATCCATGCCGCAACCGGTGTCAACGACAGTTAACATGACGACCGAATCTGTCACCGCGGTACGGACAGAGAGCGTGCCGCCCTGTGGCATCGCGTCGCGAGCATTGACCGCAAGGTTCATTAGCAGTTGCACGAGTAGTCCGGGATCGGCCTTCACGCGGCCGCCGCGCGGATCTAGATTCACACCCAGCTCAATATGCTCGCCGATAAGCCGGCGCAGCATCTTTTCCACGTCGCGAACAACGTCGTTGATGTCGAGCGCGACCGGCGCCACGATCTGACGTCGCCCAAACGCGAGTAGCTGTTTCGTCAGCGTGGCAGCCTGCTCGCCGGCCCGGCGAATTTCCTCGGCCAATTCCCGAGCCGGTTGGCCGGATCGCGCATCGTGGAGCAGGAGTTCCGAACATCCGTTGATGACGGTTAGCAAATTGTTGAAGTCGTGGGCAACGCCCCCCGCAAGCCGGCCGACCGCCTCCATCTTCTGCGATTGGCGAACCTGGTCCTCGAGTTTGCGCCGCTGTTCCTCCTCACGCAGCCGGTCCGTGACGTCATGGCCCAGGGATACGATGCACAGAAGCCGGCCCCGGTCGTCCGTCAGCGTCGAGTTGTACCACTCAACATGGACGATGCGGCCATCCTTGGTTCGATTCCGATTTGAGCAGGCATTGAACGGTACGCCGCCAACGAGTTCGCCAATTTTGGCATCGACAAGAGCCACGTCGTCTTCATGGACGAGCGCGAGATCCGATAGTTTTTTGCCCGTCACCTCTTCGGCCGTCCAACCGAAAATGCGCTCAGCTTGCCGGGACCAGCGCGTCACGCGCAACTGATCGTCACATTCGATGAACGCCAATGGAGAATTGGCGAACTGCTGGTCACGGATCAGGCACAATCGACGCAGCTCTTCGTGGGCCCGCTTGCGCACGGTCACATCGCGGCCAATGCAGACGGTGATTGCCAAGGCGCCGTTGCGGCGTGCGGGGCGGGCGCTGACTTCCAGCACGATCGACTTGCCATCGCGAGCACGGATCGGAATCTCGAAAGTTCGCGCCGCGTTGCTCCCTCGGGAAAATCCGCTACGATCGACGTCAGGATCGGTGATATCGGACAGGGTCTTGCCGATGATCTCGCCGCGAGCGTAGCCGGTCAATCGCTCACCCGCTTGATTCAAAGACGTGACGCGGCCGTCGCGATCGAGGGTGAAGACTACGTCGTTGGCGTTTTCGATCAGGTCCCGGTAATCCGCCTCGAGGTCCCCTTCGCGGCGCAACTGCGTGTGGAGGTCGGCCGCATGGCGGGCCAGTTCGCGGCGGAGAAAAATCACCAGGACGGCGGCCGCAAGCAGGCCGCCCGCGGACACGAGCGCAACATAGCCCGAAGGCACCAGGTTCCACCAGTTTCGCCAACCGAATTCATCGCTGGCCGCGCGAGCATCGCCAGCCTGGACCGTCATGAAATCAATGGTCAGCAGCGCGAAAATAGCGCAGGCAATAAATGCGGGGGCACCGCGACGGAGGATCTCGGAATGCAAAGCCTTCACGGGTAGGTGACTTCCAGGACGTTCGAGTCAATGTCTGGTTCGGCCGAAAAAGTGTAGTGCAGAGCGTCACGAGCTTGTCGGTATCGCCGCCATCGCGTGGCCGCAACCACTGCCACGTTTCAAGAAACAGCAGAAAATCCATGCTTGGCAGGAAAACGCGATGGGCCTAATCGCTCCCGAGGTCCTCCGCGCGCATCATGCACGCCAGGATGGGTCGACATATCGAATTGGGATTTCTGCTCCCGCCACATAGCTCAACTTGCCGATTTTGCACATCTGGTAGACGTTTATCCGAAAATCCGGGCATGTACTCACGAGGCAATACGCGTCAACCGGCTTGAATCCGTAGTCCGCTACGAGCCAGTCAATGAGGTTGATCGTCGCCGTTTCCACCGCAACTTCAAGCGGGCGATACGCGTAGACCGAGACGATCGAATGTGGCTTGCGGATGCGCATCCACGGCACGCGATGACCTTTGATGACTTCGACTGTCAGCCGCACCGTCGATTGCGTCTCCGCCGCAGTTCCGGTGAACTCTGTGTCGCCTTGCGACGCATGAACGTCGCCCAGGTACAGCAGTCCTCCCGAATGCCAAACGGGCAACAAGATCGTGTTGCCCGGCGCCACATCACGGATGTCGAGGTTGCCTCCCCAGTCGCCCTGACCATCGTTGCTGGTTGTGACTTCGCGATCGGGCGCGGTGCCGATGGTCCCAATAAACGGCGTGATCGGCCATGAGATGCGGTCGCTGAAGTGCAAGGTCCCGTCGCGCGTCGTGCCGCTTGGACCAGCCGTATGCCGGAAGATCTTGGTCGTGTACTCCCCGGAACAATCGGGAAAACGACTGGATTCGCCGAGCGGCCCGCGGCGGGGACCGACGGCTATCCACGAGTAGGGTTCCGGAGTAATGCTCTCGATCGTAATGGCGAGTGAGTCGCCGCGTTCGGCGCCTTCAACGAACACCGGCCCGGCAATCGGGTTCACGAGCGGCGGACTCCGATCGAAGCCCGGCCGTTTGCCGGGGATTGCCTTGTCGTCTGGCGATTTGAAGTAACCGGAGCTGGCGTCCCAGGTTTCGACCTCGAACGTTTCATTGGGCCGTACGCGTATAGCCGGCTCCTCGCGCCAGTCGAATGCGAATTTGCGTTCGCGCTCGCGAGTGATGCGCTGCGTCATTTCAGATCCAGCCCCATTGAGTTAGCAGTTCGCCCGCATGCGAGAAATCGGGAAGCAAATGATCAGGTCGCGCCGCGACCAGCTCATCGCGATGGTGCCAGCCGGTCTGCACGACGACAGCTTTGGCGCCGATGGCACGAGCGCATTTCACGTCGAGCGGCGTGTCGCCAATGACCCAGACGTCTGCAGGATTGATCGGCCTTCCGACATGCCGTTCGGCTTCGACCAACGCGAGTCGGGCAACGTCATCGCGATCCGCCAAACCATCCGCGAAGCCGCCGAATGGGAAATGCTCCCAAAGGCCAAAGTGCCGAAGCTTGATCTCGGCGCCCGCACGAATGTTCCCAGTCAGCAGCCCGACGACCGCTCCCTGGCGTTCGCCGCGAAGCGCGGTCTCGATTCCCGGCAGCACTTCGCCACCCTTGCCACGCAGCGTTGCCGGCAAGTGGGCAAGATAGGCGGCGTGCAGGCGATCCACATTGACTTCCGTTGGCTCGACGCCGTGAAGAGCTAACAGTTCGCGACCAATGCCGACGTCGGTCCGACCGCTGTAGGGAACGCGATCGTGAACCGTGTCGACGTGAAATGCCGTCCTGAGGCCGGCTTCCATGGCCGCCTTGCCAGCTCCGCCGGACCGGATCAACGTGCCGTCAATGTCAAATAGGAGAACGCGCATCTTGCCAGTATAGGGCCGGCTGTGGCAATCTCGCGGGCGGAATGCTTCATGCCGGTGTCCGGGTGGGATCGATAAGGAGGAGGGTTCTGCGAATCGGGGAAACGCAGCCCGACGGGAGACGTTATGACCCGCACCTTTGTCGTACTTTGCCTGGTTGCTCTGGCTGCCCCAGCGTGCGCGGAACCCCGATCCGACAAATCGAAGCCGAGCGGGTCGTTGCCGTTGCCCGTCGCCCTCGAATCGATGCCGGCCGTCACCCGCGATGCGTTGAACAAGGTAATGAAGGACCCGACGTTGACCACCGTGTCCACGCCGGAGGAGTTCATTGCCCATCCGGACATGTATCAATGGTTACTCGATCACCCGGATCGCGCGGCCGCCGCGTGGCGTAAGCTCGGCGTGGGCGCGATCGACATCAAGCCGCTCAAGGACGGCCGTTTCCGCTGGACGGACGAAAATGGCAGCGACCTCGTTTGGCAGAACGTGGCTCAGGGGCCGACTGGCCGCGTTTGGTACGCCGAGGGAAAAGTGAAGCCGGGCCCCCTGCTGCCGACAGTCTCGGTCACTGCGGTCGCCGTGCTGAAGCACTCGGATAAGCCACGCGAGACCGGCGACTCGACGATTCAGCAGCAGATTGAGGTCTTCATGCACACCGATAGCAAGGCGGCCACGTTGGTCACTAAAGTCCTCGGAGATAGCGCTCCGAAGATGGCCCAGCAAGGCGCTGAACAGCTGTTGATGTTCTTCTCGGGCATCGCCAAGTACACGCATGACCGACCGGAAAAGGCAAAGAGTCTGTTCGAGCCGAGCAAGTAGCCGTCCGCCGATTCGCGCAGCACAGGTGCTTGCCGCACGGACGTGTGGGTCATCCAACAACTCTGACCACCCGAGTCCCCTAGCCACCATCGCATGCCCGAACCGCTCGACTATAAGGCCGCTGGCCTCGATCTCGACGTTTACGACGACACCATCGACCGAATTGGTCGACTCGTCAAGAAAACACACGGTCCGGGCGTCATCGACGGCTTCGGCGGCTTCGCGTCGCTGTTCGCACTCGACATTAATCGCTGGCTGTTCTCCGGTGGCTATCGCAAGCCCGTTCTAGTGACTTGCACCGACGGGGTCGGCACCAAGCTCAAGATCGCGACCATGATGGGTAAGTTCGATACGGTCGGGGTTGATCTCGTCGCTATGTCGGTCAACGACCTCCTCTGCTGCGGGGCTCAGCCGCTCGTCTTTCTCGATTACCTCGCAATGCCGAAGGACGACCCGGCCCTTGCGGAGCAGTTGGTCACGGGCATGGTCGAAGGCTGCGAACAGGCTGGCTGTTCGTTGACCGGCGGCGAGACAGCCATTCTCCCTGATTTTTATGCTCCCGGCGACTTCGACATGGCCGGCTTCGCGGTCGGCGTCGTGGAGCGCGACGATGCCATCGACGGGACGCACATCCAACCCGGTGACGTCGTGCTCGGTCTCGGCTCAACGGGCTTGCACTCGAATGGCTACAGCCTGGCACGCAAGATCGTCTTCGATCACGCGAAACTGAGCGTGAACGACTTCGCTCCCGAACTAGGCAAAACGGTAGGTGAGGAACTGCTGACGCCAACCCGCATCTATGTGAAGCCGATCCAAGATGTGTTGAAACATTACCCAGTCAAGAAGAAAGTTGTTCGTGGCCTCGCTCACATCACCGGCGGCGGGATTGTCGACAATGTGCCCCGCATTCTGCCGGCCAATCGGCGGGTGTTTGTCAAACGCGGCAGCTGGGATTTGCCGCCCGTTTTTCCGTGGCTGCAGCGGCTCGGCAACGTGGCCCAAGCGGAAATGGACCGCGTCTTCAACGGCGGCATCGGCTTCACCATGATTGTTGCGCCGTTCTTCGCCGAGAGCATCCGCGAACGTCTGACAAAAGAAGGCATCCCGACCTTCGCGATTGGCGAAGTTCGCGAGGGGGCCGCTGGCGTCGAATGGATCGATTGACAGCTATCGCCTAAGCACCACGGCCCCGGCACGATTGGTCAGGTCCCAAACGCGGCTGACGACCAAGACGGACTGCGGGTCCAGCCCTTCCAGAAGTCGATCAAAGTCGGCATCCGACTCGCACAGGTGCCAGTCCGGCGAGTAGACGCCGCCGGGATGGCGGACCTCCACGAGGACAGGGCCACCGGCCTCAATGAGTGCATGAACGGCTTCGTGGCCCTGAGCAGAGGCGGCAGACATTAACTTGGCCATGGCGAATTCCCCGACCCGCTCCCTGGACTCGGCAAGCAGATGAGGATCCATCCCGGAGGCGACGGGAACTCGACCGACGCGACCTAGTCCATGCGGCCCAATGGTGAGAATCGAGTTCATGGGCCAGCCCACCACAGTATCGTTATCCGACGATCCGATCAAGCATTTCATTCACGTTTTTTGCGCTTGTTACCGGACCGACCCAGAGTGAGAACTGGCTGTTTAGCCTATAAGCCGGCGAGCCGGGAGCGTAAGCGATCGGTGTCGACGCGTTGCGCCAAAATCACGAAATTCACCGCGGGTCGCGGCTTGCCCAAGTCACTTACGCTCCCGGTGCGCCAAGGTGTCACACCTTGGGCACGCACTTGGGCCCTTCTTTCAATTCTCCATCATCCCGGCGGTGCGGCGGGTTCCAAGCACGGATTCGGCGACAACACTCGTCGGCCGAGTCGTGGTGGTGCCGGTCGAAGTCGTCGGCCCATCCGATCAATTGAACGGGTTAGGGCCGATACGTTCGGCGATGCGTTCCGAGACTTCACAACTTAAAGACGGTTTGATGACCAATAGAACGAAACTGCGACAACGCTCATTTTCATAAGTCTCTACCAAATCGTCACTTAGTTCGCCAACGATGCCAAGCATGTTTCGTTCAGACGTCGTTCCGGAATTGTGAAGAATACGTTCAGGGGGGTGGGAGGCGCTGAACGTATCGCATCACCACAGCGCGTGCAATGAAACGGATGCCGCGGTCGATTGCGCGCCACCCCATCACTTCGCCGCCCCAAGATGCTTCTGAAAGAACGCCGTCGACCGCGTCATGTAGCGTTCGTAAACCGTCGGATCGGCACCGACCATGTGCGTAATGCCCGGCAACGGCAGCACTTCGAAATCGCGGCCCGCCCGGATCAGCGCATCCGTGAGCCGTAGCGTGTGCCGATAATAGACGTTGTCATCCGCGGTCCCGTGAACGAGCAGCAGCGGTCGCTCGAGTTTTGACGCCAGCGGCAGCAGCGACGATTCGTCGTACTGATTTTTGTTCTCCGGCAATACTCCCATGTAACGTTCGGTATAGTGCGTGTCGTAATCTTCCCAGTCAGTCACCGGCGCGCCCGCCACGGCCGCCTTGTACACATCTGGCCGCTTGAGGACTGACAGCGCGGCCATGTAACCGCCGAACGACCACCCGGTCACGCCGACGCGATCAAGGTCCATCTCCCGGTGCTTCTCGCCCAGCAGTTTGAGGGCCATCACTTGATCCGCAATGGGCACGGCGCCGAACTTGCCATAGACGGCACGCTCCCAGTCACGTCCGCGGCCAGGCGTGCCGCGATTGTCAATGGAGACAACGACGAAGCCCTGATCGGCCTGGAATTGCGGCACCAGCCAACCACGCATCGCTTTGGAAACGGTCAGGCTGTGCGGCCCGCCGTACACATCAACGATGACCGGATACTTCTTTTTCGGGTCGAAATCGCGTGGCCGAACTATGGCGGCATGGAACCCTTCGTTGCCAACCGTTTCAAACTCGACCTTCGGCGTGAACGCCGGCTCGTCGGCCACACTCGGCAACTCGCCGACCACCTTACTCCGCGTATGCACAAAAGAGCGCGGCATCTTCCCGGGCGAAGTCTTCGTTAGGACGAATACTTCCTTGTTCTCGGAGAAAACGACAGATTCGTGGCCAACGCCCTCACCGAGCCGAACTCCCTTGTCGGAGCCGGGTCGCCGCGGACGATTGTCCTCGACCTGGAATGAGCGGAGGTAGGCATACGCTTCCGTCGGATCCTGGGAGGCGATGTAGACGACTTCGCCACGTGCTGCGTCCGCGTGAACGAGCGAAATGAGTCCCTCGTCATAGGGAATCGCCATGTCGTCGAGCGAGCCATCGGCACGTCGAATTTCGAGGCCAAGACCCTTGCCGTATTCACTCAACCACACGAAATTTGGCGCCCCTGGAATCCAACGGGGCGTCTCTTGGCGCAGGTTCACGAAAGCCGGATCGCGCTCCTCAAGCAGCCTCGTCGTCTTGCCCGTTGCCGGATCAACGCGCAACAGAACCGTCTCTTGTTGCTTGCGATCTTGAACTTGAATCGTGAGCGGCCCGATCTTATCCCAGCGCACGGAGCCGAGATACTCGTAAGCCTTGCGATCCCAGTCGATCCAAACCGTATCGCCGCCCGCGATCGGGACGATCCCGAGGCGAACGCTTACGTTCTTTTTGCCCGGCCGCGGATAGTATTGCTGCAACGGCTTCTGATCCGGCTTGCTTGGGTCAGCGACGTACCACGTTTCGACACCCGCGTGGTCGGCTTCTTCGTAGGCGATGTGCTTGCCGTCGGCAGACCACCAGTAGCCACTGAAACGCGCCATTTCTTCTTGCGCGACGAACTCGGCGAGGCCGTGCGTTTTCTCCTCGGTTCCACCCTTGGTGACAGCCGTCTCCGTATCCGAGGCAAGATCGTAAACGTATACGTCGAAGCCGCGGACATAGGCGATCTTTTTGCCGTCGCGAGACCACTTCGGATCCTGGATGGTGCCGGCCGGAATCTTCAACTCACGCGGCTTCGATTCGCTACGATCGAAGACGAACAATTTGCCCGACAGCGGCAGCAGCAGGTAGCGGCCGGATTCATCCATCTGATAGTCCGCGAAGCCGCCGGCCGAGATGCGCATCCGTTCGCGGCGAGCCTTTTCCTCCGGCGTGAGCTTTTCCTCGCCGCCTTTGAGCAACATCTCAGGCGTCAACAACTCGCGCGTTTTCCCGGTGGCCACGTCAAATTCAAAGAGGCTTCGCTTGGGCGACTTGGCCGGTGACCGGAGGAAAAGCACGTGCTTGCCGTCCGGCGTCGGCTTGGTTGCAACCGGCCGGCCGAGCGTGAAGCCGCGGGTCTCGGCGAAGAGCCGGAGAAATGAAGAGTCGAGCGGTTTATCCACGGGTGGGTCGGCCCGCAGGGTGGAGGTGATCAAGAGAATTGCGAGTAAGGGGATCGTGGGTTTCATGTTGACGAGTGTATGCCGCCAACGTTTAGCGGGCGACCCAAGGGGTCGCCCGGTCGGGCCGTTGGCCCGACCGCTAAACGTCTTGTATCCCTAATTGTAATGTCGTTGAACCCCCAACATCTGGCGCCGCGTGATTCGTTGCTGGCCCGGCGCGATCCGCGCTGGCGGCTCATCGCATTCACAATCGCGATCGTTGGCGTTGCCCTACTCCGCGATATTTGGCCCGTGGCAATCGCTCTGGCGATCGCGCTATTGCTCGCGTTCATCGGCCGCGTGTCGGGCCGGTGGTATCGGGCGCGTATCGGCTTCCTCTTGTTCGCGTTAGTACCGTTCCTGATCGTCGTGCCATTTGTGATTGATCGTGGCGAACGACTCTGGGAGTGGCGATCGTTGCACGTGACCGATTCCGGACTGCTTCTCGCCGCCACGCTAGCCATGAAGACGATCGCTCTCGTCACGCTGGCCGTCACGTTGTTTGCGTCGGCGCCCTTGCACGTTAACCTGGCGGCGGCCGGTCGGTTGGGCGTGCCGAAGCTACTGATCCTGCTGACGCTGCTCACGTATCGCTATGTCTTCCTTCTGCTCGAAGAGTTCAGCCGCCTGCGGATCGCGCTTCGCGTGCGCGGCTTCCGCAACGCAATGAACGCTCATTCCTACCGGACCATCGGCCAGGTCACCGGCACCCTGCTCGTCCGCGGCTCCGACCGGGCCGACCGCGTCGCTCACGCCATGCGCTGCCGCGGCTTTGACGGGTGCTTCCGGACGATGGCCACGTTTCGATCGACTTGGCAAGACGCGTTGATGTTCGTTCTTGTTGCCGGCGTCTTTGGCGGGCTCATCGCCTGGGACGTGTGGGGATGATCGACGTCCGCGACCTGCAGTTCGCTTATCCCGATGGACGCGTTGCTCTCGATGGGCTGACGCTGCATGCCGAGCCAGGCGAATCGGTCGGCCTTATCGGCCCGAACGGCGCCGGCAAAACGACGCTGTTTCTCTGCATGTGCGGCGTCTTGCGAGCGCAGAAGGGTTCGATCCGCGTGACCGGTTTCGACCCGGTGGACGCGGCCCAACGCAAGCAACTACCAGCTCATGTGGGTGTCGTCTTTCAAAACTCGGACGATCAACTATTTAGCAGCACGGTGGGCGAGGATGTGGCATTTGGTCCGCTGAACCTGGGGCTTCCAACAAGTGAAGTTCGCTCGCGCGTCGCCGAGTCGCTTAACAAGGTGGGCATGACAGGCCAGGACGACCGGGTGCCGTTCCATCTTTCCGGCGGCGAGAAGCGACGGGCCGCCATTGCGGGCGTGTTGGCAATGCATGCCGAGGTGCTGCTACTCGATGAGCCGTCGATGTTCCTCGATCCGCGGGGCCGTCGGGAACTCATCCGGCTCATCAACGATCTACCGGGCACGAAGCTGATCGCGTCCCACGATCTGGCGCTAGTGCGCGACACGTGTTCACGCGTGGTCTTGCTGGACGCCGGCTGTGTCGTCGCATGCGGCGGGGTCGACTTGCTCCACGACGCAAAGCTGATGGAAACACATGGCCTCGAAGCCGTCTAACCCGGCAGGATCGCGTCGGCCTCGATTTCGACCAGCATGTCCGGGTCGATGAGCTTGCTCACGCCAATCATCGCGGAGGCCGGGCGGATTTCGCCGAACACTTCGCCATGGGCCCTCCCGACTTTCTCCCAATCGCCGGTGATGTTGGTCAGATACATTCGAGTGCGCACCACATCCTTAAGCGTCGCCCCTGCCTGAGCCAAAGCGGCCTCGATCGTCTTGATCGTCTGCACCGTTTGCGCGTGCGCATCGCCCTTGCCCGCAAGCCCCGCTGGCGTCGCTGACGTGCAGCCGGACACGAAGATGAACTGTCCGACCTTTACGGCTCGCGAATAACCGATGATCGGCTCCCACTTGCCGCCGCTGGAGATGTTGTGACGATCCATGTTGGTTCCTCGGGCTCCAAAGTTCTCTTATTTCGACGACACAAACACTTTGCTCATCGCCTCGCACTGCTCCGCCGTGACTTCGCCCTCGCCGACCCACAGGCGGTAGTGCACCGTCAAAGGCTTATCCTTCATCAGGTCGTATTCGAAGTAGGTGCCGACGCGGCCGTAGGTGCGTTCGCTTTGGCGGGCTTCTTTTGGATTGCTGGGGTGGTCGAGGTAGACGCACGTGAAGCGTTTGCCGCCGATCACGAAGCTCATGGCCGTCCATGGACGATCTTTCGGGCCGTTCTTGCCCTTGGGTTCCCAATTCACTTCCTTGCCCTTCTCTCCCTTGCCTTCGGGCCGCAGAAAATAGGTCTCGGCCTTGGTTTTCTCGACCTCGGCATTCGCACGGAAGTGGAAGCCGGCGTGCTGCGGGTCGCCGTCGAGGCGGACCTTGTCCTTCAGAGCCGATAGCTTCGAGGTGAAGTCGATCTGCCAGCCATGGTCCTTCTTGCTCACGGCCAGTGTTCGCTCTTCAGCGGCGAACGGCTCGCCGTCGGTGCCGCACCAGTTCACCCTAACCGTTTGCGAACCCGAGTCTGGACCGGCCTTGTGGTCGACGAACGCTTCATGGCGCTGGCTTTCGCCATTCTTGCAATGCCAAACGTCGGCCGCTTTGCCGTCGACCGTTACCTTGTTGAAGCCGTAGAAAATGCCGCGGTGATGCGGGTATTGCCCCTCGGGCCCGTTCGTAAGCCGCACGGTTCCGGTTTCGTCGTACAGGTGGTGGTAGATCTTGGTCGTTGGGTTCGAGATGCCGCCGTCCTTGTTCTTGGCGTTGATTGCCTTGTCGAACTGCGGGCGCACATACTCGAGCACGGGCTTGCCGTCGTAGGTGAGAATCGGGTGTTCGCCGTCGGCATCCTTCCAGGCAAAGGTGGGCTTGTCGGCCGCTACGCCGCAAGCGGCGAGCAGGAGCAATGTCAATGTGGAGAGTGTGTGTTTCATTGTGAGATTGGAGGGTCAGGATTTACTGAACACGAACTTGGCGGGATTGCCATTACCGAGCACACCGCCGGCCGGACGCCAGAGAACAACTTCATCGATCTTCTTGGCGACTTCAAAATCTTTGTCGGTGATGCCGCCGGCGGAGTGGGTCTTCAATTTAACCCACAACTTGCCCCAGGTGATCGCAAGGTCCGCATGATGATACGCCGCCTCGCACACATAGCCGATCGCGTTGACGGCCATCAACGTCTGCGGCCAGCCGTCCGTGTTCAACTTGCGGCGGAGCCAACCTTCTTCGAGATACCAGCCGGCAAGGCCAAGCTCCGCGATGCGGGCCGTGACCTCGGCGTCGGTGTAGACGCGCTCTTTCGTTTGGGACATGGGAATCTCCGTTGGTAGAGTCCGTTGTATTCACGATGGGGTGCATGGTCGCAAATGGTGAGCGGCAACAGCTACCACCTCTACTCTTGAATCGCTGCCGTGCATCGCATTGCATTCCATCACGCCCGCTCTCAATTCTCGTGCTGCAGTCCGAGTTGGCTGCCGCCGCCTCGTCAACCTCACCGCAATTCATTTCCGGCGCAAATCTCCAATCCGTGTTCTACAGTCGCTACAACCGGAACCCTGCGCCGACGTCAAGCGGCAACGGCTGCGCCCACATCCCCCTCGGAGCCTGCCCATGACCGACGGCCCGACTCGGCTTCTCCTTCCGCCGGAAGAACTTAGGGACGAAGATCGACCGACACGGTCGGTTCTTATCCGACCTCGTGTCGAACGGCCCGCGCCGTTCACGATGACGCTCGGCTCGCGCGTCGGCGACCCGGTCGTGCCGGGTTACCGAGTGCTTGGCCGGCTGGGCCGCGGCGGCATGGGAGTGGTCTACAAGGCAATTCACCTGGCGCTCAATCGGCCGGTCGCCCTCAAAATGCTCGGCGGCAACGCCTATGAGCTAGATCCCGAAACCCGAGCACGCTTCCGCAAAGAAGCGGAAGCCCTTGCGAGTTTGCGACATCCGAACATCGTGCCGGTCTACGAAGTCGGCGAAGTGGATGGGTTGCCCTTCTTCACGATGGAACTGGTCGATGGCGGCGACCTCGCAACACGCATTCGTAATCACCCGCCGAGCCCGATCGAGGCGGCGCGCATCGCCGCTCAGCTGGCGAGCGGCGTCCAGGCGGCTCACGACGCGGGCATTCTGCATCGCGATCTGAAGCCGAGCAACATCTTGATGAGCGCGGAGAGCAGTTCGCGCTCCACAGACTTGAATGCCGCGACCTTAACCGCTGGTCGATCCGCGTTTCCGACGCCGCTGCCCATCGTCGTCCCCAAGATCGCCGACTTCGGTCTGGCCAAGCGTTTCGGCGCGGCTCGCGGCGCTGATCGAACGATGACGCAAGCAGGCGACATCCTTGGCACGCCGAGCTACATGGCTCCGGAACAGGCGGAAGGCCACGGGGCCGGCGACATTGGACCGGCGGCCGACATCTACGCGGTCGGCGCGATACTTTACGAGATGCTCGTTGGTCGGCCGCCCTTCGAAGCAGAGGACGCGGTCCGCACCGTCATCCAGGTCCTTCATGAAGACCCGACGCCGCCGGCTCGGCTCGCGCCCAACGTCCCCCGCGATCTCGAAACGATCTGCCTGAAGTGCTTGCAAAAGGATCCGCGAAAGCGTTATGCGACGGCCGCCCAGATGGCCGACGATCTCGAACGTTATCTTGTTGGTCGGCCGATCGTGGCACGGCCGGTTTCGACTGCGGAGCGACTCTGGAAGTGGGCTTGCCGGCACCCGAGCGTGGCCGCGATGATAGGAACGACGGTAGCTGCGGTGATCGCCGCCCTCGTCGGCACTACGACGATGTGGATGCGTGCGAACGAGCGTGCCGAACGAGAGCTGCTTGCCCACAAATTGGCCGACGAGCGTGGCCGAGAACTCGAGGAGCAAAAACACGAGACCGACTACCGCCTGGCGCGTGGTTACCTCGAGCGCGGCCTGGCCGCCTGCCAGTCGCGCGATGTGCCGCGTGGTTTGATCCTAATGGCGAAGGCCCTCGAGATGATCGAGGTCCTGCGGCCACAAGTCGGCAGCGGACCGGCCGAAGAACGGGTCGCGCAACTCGAGCGCGTCGTTCGCACCAATCTCAACGCCTGGCAATGCCGCTTGCAGATACGGCCGCGGGCGAATTTCCAACACCCGCTGTCGGGTGATGGACACTGGGTGCTCGACGTCGACCTGAGCCCGGATGGCAAGCGAGCCGTGCTTGGAGCGGAAGACGGGTTCCTGCGGCTCTTTAATGCGGAAACGAACGAAGAAATCGGCGAGCCGCTGAAGTTCAACGGGCAGGTTTTCGGCACATCGTTTAGTCCGGACAGCAAGCGTTTCGCCGTCGTACGCACCGACCGTGCGATTGGCCGCGACCTTGTCCAGATCTGGGACGCCAACACGCGCGAACCGATTGGGCCGGAATTGCCGCTCGGCCGCTATGTCATGGAACAACGGTGGTTCGAGTTCCCCAATGCCGGCTTCGTGGGCGACGACTTGTTGCTTGTTCAACAGGACGCCAATTCGGTCCGCTTCTTCAAACCGGGCACGGATGAAGAAATTGCCCCGGCACTCGTCTCGGACATTCCGATCACAGTTTGCTTGCCGGTGCCGGGTCAAGAGATCGTCATCACCGGCCACCTCGACGGCAGCCTGCGGCGCTGGGACGTGCGGAGCGGCATGCTGACGGCCGGCACCGCGCCGACCGGGGAGTTCGTTTGGACTCTCAGCGGCACGCTCGATGGCAAGCGCATCGTCGCCGGGCACTGGCGCGGCACAGCGCGGCCCTGGGACGCCGGCACTCTTGCGGCCGCCGGGCCGGCCGTTCGCACGGCAGCCCTGACGGAGGCCGGCGGCGAGGGCAAGTGGCGCGGCTTCCTGCGCGCCGTCGAGATTCTGCCCGACGGCAACACGATCGTCACCGGCGGCGGATTGATTTCCGCGAACAATGATCTGCGTGGCTTCGTGCAATCGTGGGACGTCGCCAAGGGTGAACAGATCTATTCGTTCGCCCAGCCGTTGCCTTCCTGGGGCCTTGCGGTGAGCGGCGACGGCAGCCGTATTGTCAGCGTCTCCGAGGACTCCACGATCCGCGTGTTCAATTCGTTCGATGGCTCCACACTGGATATCTACAGCCAGCGCGGCAATCCCGGAAAAGTCATTGTTGGGCGCGACGGTCGTTCCCTGATGGCCGGCGATCTCGGGGCCGGCCCGGCGCCACTGCTCGCTGACCTGGGACCAGCGCCGCAGGCGTACGCCGCGCTTCATCTGACGGTCCACACCGGCGGCCTGCAGTACTCGCCCGATGGTTCGCACATCGTTGGGTTTGGCAAGGACGGCCTGATCGAGAGTTTTGATCCCGCGACTGGGAAAGCAACCGGTCGGACCTTTCAAATGCCGTTGAAAAACCTTTCGGCGCGGCTCTGGACAGACGGCAATGCCATCGCTTATTGGTTACCGCCCGAGCAAAACGCGCACGAGCAGGAACTTGAGGTTTCTAACCTGCAAGACGGCACACGGCGATTCACGCGCAAGCTGCCGTTGTCAGGTGGATTGATCTTTGTCCCTGAGGGGATAGTTGCAGTGCCCGGATACGGCAACACCTTCACCGGGCTCGACGCCAAGGGAAACACGCGCTGGACTTATCAAATTCCGGGTCGAAATCCCGAGTCGAATTGGCCCATCGCCACGGAAGCGTCGGAAGATGGCCGTTGGATCGTCGTCAGCGCAACGGATGGGCGGACCGCTTATGTCATCAACGGCCACACCGGCGAACAGGTCGGCCCGACGTGGAATCTGCCGGCCCAGGTGAGAACCTTGACCGTCGATCCGAATGGGCGCTTCGCCGTGTTCGTCTTCCGCGAAGGGTTCATTCAGGCATACGACCTGGTGACGCGGGCTCGATGCGGCAATGCGATTTCGTGGCGCGGCAAATACGTCTGGGTGAATCTCAGCAAGGAAGGCACGATGTATGTCCGATCGGAGACGGACCTGGATCAGGACATCACGCCGTTTGATCCGTTAACTGGGCTGCCGCTCGGGCCCACCCTTTCCGTGCCGTGGGCCGCGCGTGTCACGGCTTTCGCGTTCCATCCGAACAAGCCCATCGTCGCCATCGGCGATACTCGTGGGACAGTGCGCTTCTGGAATATGCCGACACCAATTACGGGGGACGCGACGCGTGTTCACCGGCAAATGGAGATGATTAGTCGAACCGAGTTGCTGACGGAGCCAGCCGAAATTCTGCAATACCTCGACGACATCGCGGTTGGCGAGCGCCGACAGAGGTTGCGCCTTGAAAGCGAAGTCCACGGGGATGGCAAATAGCCCAAGTCGTGGCCGACTGGTGGCGCGGGCGGTAAACCGCTTTGAGAGCTATATCGCCCAACTCCAAGCGGAATGTCCCCATGGCCAGCGACACTTTCTCGGCCGGCGACCTGACGGCGATCATCGGCGATAACGCACGCGACGGCCAACACCGGGCGGGTTACAACGGCGTCTGGAGCCTGACGCATAAGGCCGAGAAAACCAATCTCTTCGTGCCGACTGTTGCCGGCCTGAATTTCGAGCACATCTTCGACGGCGAGACTCTCGACCAACCAGAGCAGTCGAAAATCTTCTTCGAGCCACGCAACGCACCGATGGAGTTCAAGAAGAAGTCGGACACCGAAGCCGAACTGCATCAGCCGCCGACGCCGACGTTTTTCCTCGAAAGTTGGACGCAATTCAAGCTGGTGGCGCCCCACTACATCGACTTCGCGTTCGGGTGTCGGCCAACACAGCACGCCTTCAAGCGTGGCTACATCGGCCTATTCTGGGCAAGCTACATCCACGCTCCCGACGACAAGAGCATGTATCTGCGCGGCAAGGACACGTGGCTGCAACACTGCTCGCCGGCGCACAATTACGTGAGCACCGTCCCGCACGCAAAGAACGAATTCGAACCCACCTTCGTGCGCGGCCATCGCGACTGCTTGTACATGAGCGATTCGCCGCTCAAGTATGAGCTGCCGTTCTTCTACGGCCTGTTCCGCGACATGACCGTGATCGTCATGATCGACCGCACGGAAGGCGTGCGCTTCACGCACTCTCCCAGCGGCGGCGGCAATAACGTCGAACGACAAACGACCAACCCGGCGTGGGACTTCCAATACCTGATTCCGAAATTCGACGTCAACGAGGACTACGGCTTCAAGGGCCGGCTCGTCTATCGACCGAAGTGTTCGCGCGAGGACGTGCTGAAGGAATACGAGACATGGAAGAAGGGTTAGGTTCGTGATTCGCGGCCCGCGAGGATTTCCATCGCGTGACGATCATCGGAGCCGCGTCATTCAGGAATTCGTTACTTGGCAGGGATCGCCGGCGCCAAGATGCGCGATGCATGCTCGCGATCGTGATGAATCGTATTCGTCGCCGTAACCGCGTCCTTCGGAAACTCGATCGTGAGCGGCTTGCCTGTCTGAGGGTTCGGCTCATACAGGGGCGCACCGGTGCTCGCGATGGTCACACAGATGCGATGTCCGGTGTTGAAGATCTGGCTCATCCAACCCACGTCGTATGCGATCTTGTAGACCTTGCCCGGCTCCATCAGCACTTCTTTGTCGAACCCTTCGCGATAGCGGGCACGCAGCGGATAGTCCACGATCAGGATCGACCGGCCGTCCGGATAGACGTCGCTGACGCGAACGATGAAGTCGGTGTCCTGCGCCGTTGAGGAGACGAACAGCTCGGCGCGCACGCGGCCGGTCCACTCGACGGGTTTCGCGAGCGGCTCGGTCGTAAACGTTCGCACTTCCGGCTGCTTTTCGAAAGGCCGCGCGTCCTTCGCGCCTGGAAAGGCCGCGCCCGGAATCTCCATCGGGTGCAGTGGGTCGCTCTTGTAGCTGGTCGAGCCGGTGTCTGCGGTCGGCGCGCCCGTCGTGAGCTTTCCACCTTCGCCCAGGTACAGCGGCGTGGAAGCTGCCGCTGGCGTCCAGTCGGTGGCCTCGCGCCAGACGTTGCCGGGCGCGTCCTTCTCGCCGACGGCGCCCATCACGTAGTAGCGCACCGCTGGGTCCTTTTCGATGCCGTTGTCCTTGCCCTTGAGCCAGTGGTCGAACCACTTGACCATGTGCTCCTCTTCGGGCCAGGTCGCGTTCTCCGGATAAACGAGGTCGCCGACTTTGTTCGTCTTGTTGAGCCGGCCGTGCAGCCAGGGGCCGATGGCAAGTTGCTGTTTGCCGCGCGAGTTCGAGCCGCCCTGGTGTTGTCGGCCCACGAAGCTCGCGATCGATCCCTGATTCATGAAGTCGTACCAGCTCCCAATTGTGAAGCAGGGCACGTTCATCTTGTCGAAGTGCAGCGAGCAATCCTCATCCTTCCAGTAGTCGTCGTAAGTCGGATGACGGAACCATTCTTCCATGAGCTTGCGATTGTCAGCCGGGTCGCGGGCGGATTTGTCGAGCGACTTGAAGCGCTCCGGCCGTGCGGTTCCGCCGATGCGGTAGCCTTCCTGGAACAGGCTCAGGCCCGTGTCGACCATGTACTGGCAAGTCAGGTGCGGCGGCTGCGTGACCGCGAGGAAGTTCTGCGCATAGCCGCCCTGCGACGAGCCGAAGGTGCCGACCTTGCCCGTCGACCACGACTGCGTCGCGAGCCATTCGCACGTGTCGTAACCATCCTTCAACTCGCCCCAGGCGAGCGCGCGATAACCGACCCACGTGCCTTCCGATTGATAGGTCCCGCGATAGTTGACCATCGCAACGACATACCCTGCCGCGGCAATCTTCGCGGCGGCCTTGCGTGTGCCAACGCCGCGGATGTCCGCATAGCGCTGCTCGAACACCGCGGGCCATGGGCCCTTGCCCTCGGGGAAATAGAGATAGGCCGAAAGCTTCTTGCCGTCGCGCATGGGGATCATCTCGTGCCGCTCAGTCACGCCGCCGAGATCGACGTCGTCGGCCCGAGCGATTTGTGCGGCGACGAGTGAAAGGAAGAGGAGGGGGGTTGTGGTTCTCATGAAGTCCAGCCCTGTTCGGGACAGGTTGGAAACCTGTCCTACAT
>DATANR010000492.1:0-22637 GCA_036266155.1 Gemmataceae bacterium
GATCCGACGAAAGGCTGCCGAACCCGCCCAAGCGTAACCTTCAATCACTGACTCCATACCACCGCCACGCTGATGGTCTGCGGACGTTCGCGAACGCCCGCCTACGCGCGTCGCGAACCACCAAGTTATTGAGGACTGACAAATCGTCTTTCGTGGCGACGAGCAGCTTGGCGTTGGGATAAAGTTGCATGAATTCACGGCTGAATTGTTCAAGCAAATGATTCGGTACGACGAGCATAGGCTTTTTGATGAGGCCGGCCTGCTTCATTTTCATCGCCGTCGCCGCCATCGTAAACGTCTTTCCGGCTCCGACGGCATGGGCGAGTAACGTGTTGCCGGCGCTCATGGATCTCCAAATCGCATCCTCCTGATGTGATCGTAGCTTCACCGTCTGGTTCATGCCGGGGAAGTCGAGATGGGAACCATCGAAGGCGCGTGGACGGAGGTTGTTGTAAGTGTCGTTGTAAACCCGGACTAAACGTTCGGTGCGGTCTGGATCGCTGAACAGCCACGAACGAAACCATTCCTTGATTAGTTTCTGCTTCTCTCTCGCAGCGAGTGTTTCTTCCTGGTTGGTCACACGTTCTTCGCGGTCGCCATGGTTGATGGTGTCGTAGATCACGGGCGTTTTCATGTTGAGAGCCAGTTCAAGCAGCCATGTGCCATTGGCCCTGGCTGTGCCGAACTCGGAAGTTGCTGCGACGGAACGCGCGGCCGCGTTGTCCGCCTCGATACTCCACACGGCGTCTTTCTTCAGTTGGCCGACCTTGATCGCGTTCGGCTCAACGCGGAATAATCCGCACGCGAACGCCTGGATGTCCGTATCGGGGATCCACGGGGCACCCAAATTGGCGTCGATGTCGCCTGGGAGAACATCCTCGGGCTGCACCTGGCGGAGTGCCTCGACATTGCGTGGCTGGCCGCCGGCTTCGGCTTCGACGAGCTTGGCCCGGACATTGCCGGAGAGATATTCGTCGGCGGTGACGACCTCGTCGGTCTCGGGGTCGAGATAGATCAGGTCGCCGAGCTCCTCCCAAATCGCATTCAGGGGCTTGCCGTACAACTCGGCGATGAAGGGGAGATCGACCTTGCCGCGTTGGTTCAGCGACACGAGCAAGCCTTCCTCGGCGCTGGCAACCGAAGTGACAGGCGGCTTCTTGCCTACCACGTCTTTCTTCATGATGGCAGCCTTGGCTGCCTTGCCAGTGGTTTCGTCGTACTCCTCCAGCGACATAACCAGCATGGCGTCCGGGTCTTCCCTGAACTTCACCAAGTTGGGCATGCGGCGGATGGCTCCGCCTTCCGATGTCGATCCGAAAGTTGTCTTGTTAATTGGTCCATAGCTACGAGCGAATTGGTCGTAGGCACGGTTCAATTCTTTACGGGCGTCCGCTCGATGTTCTTCAGGGGCGCCTTCGTTCTGCGACAAGAGGACTCGGCGAGCGTGATCGCGGAGGCCGATCAGGGCCGCGAGGCGTTTGCCTGTCATGGTGCCGTTGGATCTGAGAAGGGTGCCGCCATAGACCACTGGCTCCGCCTGATCTTTCACCATCTGGCAGATCGTGCGATCGGCACGAACGAAGAAACTGCCTTCGCTGATATGCGCTTCCGCTGCCGGAGGCGTGAAGGAAGGACGCGATTTTCCTCGATCTACCGCAATCTCGCGGGGTTTGAATTCCGGAAGTCTTGCGACACATGAGCGAAGCTGCTCGGCAAGATCACCATTGCTGATGAGGCCATAGCCGGCGTCGTAGAGCCGGTCCTTGCGGCTCCAGGTGCCGAGGACCATTTCTGGATGGTTGAGGAAGTAGCGGTTGATCGGGATCTGTGTCCCCTCGATGTCGATGGGCTTGGTTTCCAGCCAGGCTGGGTCGACGTGATTCGCCGGTTCGTCTTTGGCGCGGCGTCGAAGGAACACGATGTCGGTTACGACACTGGTCCCTTCACGCTTGAATGCGTCGGCGGGCAAGCGAATCGCTCCGACGAAGTCCGCTTGGCCGGCGAGGTACTCACGTATTGCGGCGTTTAGCTTGTCGAGCGTGAAGTGAGTTGTCACCAATCCCAAAATGCCGTCGGGTTTTAAGGCATCGATCGACTTGGCAAAAAAGTAATCGTGGAGACTCCACTTCTGTCCGCGATGCTCAAGTTTCACGTCCGCGAACGGAACATTGCCGATGACGCCGTCACAACTATTTTCAGCGAGTCGCGAGTCACGGAAATTCTCTATACGAATGTCGTGTTCCGGGTGAAGTGATTTCGCGATGCGGCCGCTTAAGGAATCCATCTCGATGCCGACAAATCGTAAGCCGGGTCGGCCATACTGCATGAAGTTTCCGGTCCCGCAGCCGGGCTCCAGGACCGTGGCACCCGCCGACACGCCCATGCGCTCGATGGCCGAGTGCATCGCCGAAATGACAGTTGGTGACGTGTAGAAAGCGTTAAACGTTGTTCGCTTCGCGCTGTCATATTCCTCGGGCGAAAGCAGGGATTTCAGTTCCTCGCCGAGGGACTGCCAGCTTGCGTCCTTGAACTTTCCGGTGACGGGATCAGGGAAGATTGAGAGGGCGACCGGCCCGAACCCCGCGAACCGGGCGAGTATGGCCCGTTCACCGGACGTGGCCGCGCGTTTCTCGCGCTCGACGAGGGTGAGTGTGCGGATGGCAGCGATGATGTCGCGTGCCTTCGATTTCTCGCCACTCGAAATTGGTGATGCAAGAGAATTGGGTTCAGCGACTGCGTCTATGGGGTCAGGAACGGGAACTGATTCGACATGCTTCGGCGGTTCTTCGGTCTCACGTTCGGGGAGGTTGTCGTACAGGCCCGGCGGGGGCCGGCTGCGTTGTTTGTTCAGCCTGGGGGAGTTTTGCCGCGGAGATGGGCCATAATAAGGTCGAGCGAAATCGGCTCGTCGCTCATTGGTATTTCGTTCGGCATTATGTCCTCCAAATCCTTCACGGCCAGTTCCAGGGCCTCTGCTGCCACTTGGCTCGGATCGCTTCCCGGCTTCATCTTGCCGATCACGACCTTGTAGGCTTCGTGACTGCCCTTCACCTCCATGGCCTTCAATTCCATTGCCTGGAGAAGTGTGCCGCTCTTCTTGAGATAGTCGTGAAGTTTCGGACGCTGTCTCAGTAGCTGCAACACGAGTGTCTTGTACATCTTGATCTCCCTCCGGAACTGCGGCGCCAACGTCTTCAGGCAGCGCCGGTTCGTCTGGACCAGACGGGAACAGAGTGGGCTGTCTGAATGAAGGCGGCTTCCGTGCCATAATCAAATCGTTCAAAATTGAATTGGTTGATATTACCTCAGTTTGAATGACAAGCCAACAGGTTTATAGGCCGAGATGCGAAGAAGTGTGCTTGCCCGACAGGTACGGGGTGCTTCCAGCACCCATGAGCATGGTCATCTATCAGGCAAGGTCGAGGAGTTGCTGCGCTCGCGATAGGCGTTGCTTGGGGGGTATTCTTTATTAATCCCCGGTTCGGTTGCAAAACCGACCGGAACAGAGGAAATCATGAAACGGGGGGAAGGAATGTCAAGGACGGCGGGCGGTCTGCACAAGCGAGGCTTTGGGAGCGCGGAAGATCGATCCGCCGCCGCCTCGCGGGAATCCTTGACATTCCTGGGGGTGCGCCCCCGGTTTTGTTCTTGGCTCGGAGCTTCGCTGCATTTAGCCGGCATGTTTGCAAGCAAGCATGCTTACATGTCGATGTGTTTACATGTCGGCCTGCTTGCCACCGCCCGGATTTGTTCGGCAAGGGAGGGCGTGGGAACCGATCGGTTCCCACAAGAACAAGAGTGACTTGAAAACTTGCCCTGACAGGCGCGCCGAGTCTCCCCTGCAATTGCCCGATTGCATCCAAACAGTCAAAGTGTTAATTTGGATCGTACGATCCAAAACAAGAGGTAGCCCATGAAGCCCGATTCGATAACCAAGCGCAACTACTCGACCCTTTCCAAGGCGTTCGACCGGTTCAACCGAGAACTATTCGAAGGGGCTTTGCCGAAGTGCCTGATTACATTCCAGCGAATTCGGAAAACTCGGGGGTACTTCTGGCAAGAAGCGATTCGTGTTCGCCGAGGCAAGACCCGACTGGACGAAATCGCTTTGAATCCGGACTGCTTCCCAAGTCGATCCGACCGGGAGGTCATGTCCACATTGGTTCATGAGATGGTCCACCTTTGGCAGGCACATTTCGGTGAGCCAGGTCGCCGGGGATACCACAACAGACCATGGGCGGACAAAATGGAACAGGTTGGCCTTCGACCTAGCACTACTGGCAAGCCTGGCGGCCATCGCACGGGCGAGAGGGTGAGCCACTACATCATTCGCGGCGGACGGTTCGACGAGGTATGGGGAGTCCTGCACCGGGAAGGCGTGCGCCTTCAGTGGGAATCAACCCCACGGCAGCGAACCGATCGCGACAAAGTGAAGTACACGTGCCTGGGATGCAAGAAAAAGAAGAGGGTTCAGGTGTGGGGAAAGCCCGGTCTCGAAGGCAGACTCGAATGCACTGAGTGCGGTGAACCGCTTGTCGAAGCGTTGCCTCGATACCGCATGCGATATCGGCATTGACCGAGAAACGGGTACCAGACGTGTTGGGAATGAGAACGGTGTGGGGAACCCAGGGTTCCCCACAAAAAGGAAGAGTGACTTGAAGAACATCGCTGGACAGTAACGCGTCGATACCCGTCGAAGACCTGAATTTCAGCCATCTATCCGGCGTCGACTCATTCAGCTACTTTTGGAGCTACAGGCTCGACAAAGTACCCCCGACCTTGCGAATCGGGTCAAGAGTGGACCAGTTGGCGACTGGTTTCAGGATGACGAGTCTTCAATAACTCTCGCACGGAAAACCGGTGAAAGAAGGTTCGGTCGGCTCCCGACGGGAGCGTGCGGAAGGCCCCGAGATCGCGCTTGCCATATCCGCGGACCAGGTATCGTCGGCCCTTGACCGGGCCGCGCGCATGTAGTACGCGGCGATTGGAGAGCAGGACCATCGTCCCGGGACGAACTGCCACGTCCGTCACCAACCGCTCATCCGCCAAGGCGTCGTCCAGAGCAGCCAGGGCAGCAGCAACCTCCGGCATGTCCGCTTGCGGGCACAGATTGTAGCGAGAGAAATTCACTGTCCACTGGCCGGCAGCGTCTTCGGTTAGAATGGGGCCGGGGGCGGATCGCCGTGGCCGGGTGCCGTCGATATGGAAGGAGGCCGGCGACCAGAACCGGAAGCGAGGCTCCGTGAGAGTACGAAGGGCCGCCGGATTGTCCCGTGCCATCGCGGTCGCCAAATCATCGGCCAGTACGAACCGGGTGAAGGTCGCCTCAGTTGCCACTCGCCCGGTCAAGACTAGACTGTCCGGCCGATACCGAGCGGGAAAATAGGAGTTGTCAGTGTGAAACCTCAACTCCTGCGCCCCCTTGGAACTTAGCGTGTTCGTCAATTCGGGAACGGGGCTGACGGCCATGAGCAATTCGTTTCCGGCCTCCTCCAATTTGGCCATTGGTTGCTGGCCGCCGCCGGCCAGCAGAGCGAAGGTCATCACCTCGGCCAGCCAGTCCTGGCAGTCCGGGTTACGTTGCCCGGCGACCGGCAGCCAAGGCTCTGGTAGCGGGGAACAGGGTACGTCTTCCACTAGCACGAGAGACGGTCCGCCAGTCCGGTCGAACCGAGCCAGGTCCGTCGCGGTGGCTTGGAAAACTGCCGGTGCCAAAGCCGTACCCAGTTGGTGGGCCAGGATGTAGGTGTCGGCCTGGGGCGAGTCGCCGCGCTCGTGGGCGGCAAGGGCCGCGTCCGGGCGAAGCGGGTCGAAGCGGGGAAACCGCCAGCCGCGCGACTTGTCCAAGATGTCGTTTCTGATTGCACTGGAAACCTTACAACGCAGGATGTCGGACATGTTCTGCACTCCGATTGGCAGTCGCCGGTTGATTGCGACCCTGGTCGGCGACCGGGGCCGGGCGGTCATCGCCCTGGGGGCGACCGCCAATAGTTAGTCGCAGAGGCGGGTCACGGCGGGTGGCCAATTCCGAAGAATTGCCGCGCATTCGGGCCGGCGCGACGGCGATCGCCACAGGCAAAGATTGCCTTGACAGCATCATTATTATGAATATTATAGCATGATATGTCTGATATGAAATATCAACTGACTTTACGGGACGGAACGGCGGCCGATGGCATGGCCGTGCTAACTGCCATGAGCTATCTCCGATTCGTGCTGAACGAATCAAACGGGCGCGACCTTGTGGAGGGACTTAACCGGATGTGCCGCGGCGAGACCGAAGAAGTGCCAGCCGACGTCCGGTCGTACTTTAACACTCGCGGCGGATTGATCATGGACTTGGTGACGAAGGCCCCACGCCCCCTGATCGGTCGGCTGTTGGCCAACGCGCTTCGCGCCGTTCCAGACGGCATAACCTTAGTTGAACCGTACGAAAACACTATCGCGAACCGAGCGACGGCCGAAGCCCTGAACGAGGTCCGCACAAGGAATTTTCGCGATTTCTTGGGCCAGTTAGGCATCGACCCTGACAATCGCGGCGGTGGGCGGTCGTAGCCCACCACCGCGTCTGTTTCGCTCAGTCAGTTCCGGCCAGCCAGTCTTGGAACAACCGGCCCAGTTCCTTCTTCATCCATTTCATCCGGTGGTCGGTGAGCCCGAGAACCGATCGGCAAGCTTCGTCGGTCATACCTTGGTTAGCCTTCAACAGAAACACTTGCACTAGGCCGCCGGCTCCGCGCCGGCGCAGTAGATCGCAAAACTCCTCGATTAGTTCGTCGTGATCCGGCGTGCAGGCTGGGGCAGGACAGTCGTCAGGAGAACGGGTACCGTCGTGCCGGCGCGCCCGCGTCCGGCGACGTAGGACTGTGATCACCTGGTTGTTGATACTCGCCCTCAAATAGTTGCGAGCGGATCGGAGAGGCGGAAGGTGGCCCGCCCGAAGACGTTTCCACACGTCTACGAGACACGTCTGACGAATGTCTTCTCGGTCTTGCAAAGAAAGTCCCTTGCCCCGAACCTTAAGGTGCGCGTCGATGAATTGAATCAGCCTTTCCATCGTGCCTTGCGAGTCCGAGCCCTGTTCGGTGACGACTCGTGAGTCAAAGGGGTGGCCATTCGCGACGCTGGCGGCGAATTCAAGTAGTGCAGTCTTCATGCGGTTAAGCCCTCGGGGTGAATTTGGACACCCCTTAGCCGCAGAAGCCCTCTCCGATTGAAGAAAAATGGAGAAATTTGAAAAGTTTAGAAACTGGCCATCCGCCATTTCAACGGCCGGGCCGAACCAAGCAGCGGAAGGAAATCCGCTGACCATGACGCTCGTATTCACAATCCAACAGAGATCCTTCGTACTCAAGGCCGGCAAGCTCGAAGTTCAGTCGTTGGTCGCGAATGAAACCGTCAACGACAACCCCGCCCGGTCCGCGGAGCATGCCGCGACACCGGGCGTCCTTCGTAAGTAACAAAGCGTCAAGCCGCACCTCCAATTGTGGGTGAGGACCAGTCCAGATCCGGATAAACTCAACCGTGAGTTCGGTACCTCCGTCAGGCAGCGGGCCCTGAACGGCCCAGGCCGGAATGGTTACGGACCACGCCTCCGGCGGTCGGCTGCTCGCATCGGTCTTGTAGCCGGACAAGGCAGCAGGGAAAAAGGCCGGATCTAGCCAGGTTGGGGGCGGGGTCGCCAGGGCATTACCAGTCCCAGCTATCCGGCGGACATCTCGTTCGGCGATGATATCCCTGAGCACGCCGAGCCAGTAAGGAGGCAACTCAGCCACCACGACAGACCGCAAACCCATGAGTGCGGGCGCGGTCAGGGCCAGGTCACAGAGAATATCGGCAGCCAACCCAGCCAGTCCGCTCTTGAGAATGTCTTCCAACTCGTCCGGCGACAGATCCCGCACGGTTGTGGGGGCTGTACCGCCTAGCCCCTGAACGATCTGAAGATAGCTCAACATCCCTTCGCGGCTCACGACCGCGCGTTCCAATCCCGCAACCAACCGGGCGAGGTCATCGGGGGGTGGCCGAAACGTGCGGTCTGTGCTGCGGCCGAGCGCCAGGGCGGCCAGGACTAAGGACAATTTGGGGTCGGCGACGAAAGCCATGTTTCGTCCTCAATGTCTGGACTAGGTGTTAGAAGCATTGCCACTCGCAATCGTCTAGACCAAGTCCACGAGGTTTGTAATTCCACGTTCGGTCATACACTCTAATAATCGCCGGCGAGCACTAAATCGGTCGGAGTTGCGTTCTTTCTGGCGCGTCAATCGCCAATGTGACAGTTCGTCGGTTGTCGCCAATGGTTCTGCGACGTGCGCGCATTCCTCCGGAATCACCGAATTAAAGAGTTCGTCGACGAGGGCCGCCCGATCGTGGTCGTTCAGCCGATGACGGCATGGGAGCATGAGAACGACAAAATCCTCGTATTTCCCACACCCAAACTCGGCTGCGGCGGTCTTATCGAGTCCCGGTGGGATCGTTGTCGCATCGCCCCGATTTGCTCGGGCACGCCAAATCTCTTTTGAGACGCAACGTTCAACATGCTTGACTAAGGGAGCGGTAATGCCCCCTTTAGAATACCAGGCCTCGCCGTTTTGAAAGGAAATGTTACCCCGATGCCTGGGCAAGGTCCGCAGGCGCCAATAGATGACGTTGCACGCTTGCCCGATTAAGTCGTCATCCTCTGACCGAGCAAAGACTTTTTCCCGTATCGCCGGCCAGTGCTCGACGAACCACAAGTCAAATTCGGGCCAGTCGTCCACGCCACGCCCTCCTCGACTGACGTACTATTATGGCAGGCCGTAAAGTTGGAAGGCAGCGGCCGTGTTCAGACCCACGCCGTCTCCAGGCGTGAAGGCTTTTTGCCAGTTTCGGCGGGCCATGGCAACCGCCCGGCCTCGCAGGGCAGCTTCCGATGCGGAACGCCGATGCAAGTTCGCTTCCTCGTCTCTCAGCTTGATATACTCTGCCGCGACATCGGTGACGAATTTGGCTGCGTGAACCGTGTGAATTGGCCAGAGCGCGGCAAAGGTGCTTCGACACCGGCTGACTGCTAGCTCAACGCAGAATCCATCGGCATCAGTCCAGCCTCGATCAGCTACCCTTCCGACCGAGCAACTCACTTGGACTAGGAATTCGACATTGCTTAAGTCGCACGCTGTTTGACCACCCCGGCCCGTCCGATCCAGGAGATGGCCTCCAGTCCAGTCCCCATCGGCCAACCGGACGGCCGCCGTTCGGGACGCAAATGGTTGGAACGGAAAGGTCGGTCGGAAGTCAAGGGGCGGACTGGTGCCATGTCCGCAAACAGTGACGAGCGGGAATGGGCCATGCGCGGCGAGCGCGCCGGCGAGGCCAGCGTGCGACCCTTGGTCGCTCAAGTGACTCGCGATCGCCTGGTCGCGGGCAAGTTCCCAGTGTTGGCGATGCAGATAGGCTGCTCCGCGGGCGGCCAGATCAAGGCGTCCCTCGACGTAGGACAGGGCCATGAGCCGCCGTGTAGGTTCGCGGATCGGTATGTCTACCTCCTTGAGCCATGCGGCAAGCAGGGGGGACAGAACCACCTGGACGGTTCGCACTCGATCGAATAGGCGCCCGCCGTCGACCGGAAGGAAAGCGAAGGGAACGGCGTGCAGCGCGTCGTCCGGCTGCACGTATAAGTCCGTCTCGGCAAACAGAAACGGTGCGAGCGGCCGGAGATCCCACACGTCCGCCACCGCCTTCAAGAACTTCTCGGTGGCGGTGTCGAGGGCTCGTGTGAGGCGTTCGGCTGCGGCCATTACGCTACATGCTGCCGGGAAGCCAGTGAGGTCGTCCCACCGGGCCAGCGCATCGGCAAGCACAACCGGCATGCCGGCGTTGAAATCAGGCATGCCGCGGCCGAGATAGGCAGCCAGTACACGGCCGCCTGCACTTTCCAGTCGATCGAGCAGGGAGTTCCAGAAATCCGTAACATCCGCTTGACTTTTTCCGTCCGCAAGCACCCTTCGAAAGTCCTGGAATCGACGAGACAAGCCGTCGGCGGTGAGCGGTCCGATGCGAATCAGATGGCACTCGAAGCGATTGACTTCGGGGTCGTGTCTATGCTCGGTCCAAGCTTGATTGACTGTCAGCTCATGTCGGACCGCCGCGGCTCGAATCAATGGCAAGGCAGCATCTCCGCTCGTCCCTGTGGCAAGGACCGCGAGGGTATTCTCTTCTCCTTTGGCGACAAGGGCCCAGTTCAGCCGGCCACTCCTATCGAACCGCACGCGCAGGAACCGATCATGCTCGGCCATTGAGGCCGCGAGGTCGCGGTCTAGCACCCCACTCTCTAGTGGCCGCCGCAGCAATGCCAAATGGGGCTGGAGGTCGTCCGTAGTCCGCCCCGCCGGCGCGTCCCAATCATCGCCGGACTGATGGGTTCCGGGGCGATCCTCGCGAAGCAAGACCCCGGCTGGTTCCGATGGACCGGAAACCATAGGTAACGGCTCCCAATCGGTTCGCGGCAGCCATTTTGGATCGATCGGACCGCGGAATTTGCCCCGGACCTGGAGTCGCTCAAGGAGGAGCCGCTGGCCGAGTTCGGCGTCCCACGCAAGGACCTCGCGCCACAGAGCAGCGGCCGACTCGCCGGCCAACCGGCCAGCCCAATAGAACCCGGCCCGCATAACTGCGAAACGAACGCCGAATAATTCGCGGACCAGTTCCAGCCTATGACTTCCCAAAAGATGCGGGTTGGCGAGTTGCCGACGAACGTATGCGACCGTCCGTCGGCATACGTCGAGTACCCGTTCCTGATCCGAAGCCACGAAACTGTTGAGCCAAACCGAGATTAGATTTGGAACGTTCCAGCACGAGATGTCAAATGGATATTCCGAGTCGAGCCAATCGAAATTGCCAGGTTCAGCGCTTAGGAGTCTTGCCGAAAATGAACTCGGCGTGTCGCTGCCGCCGTGAATCATTCCTTCCGCGGCATTTGAGTATGCCACCAGGTAGTTAAGAATGAAAGAATATGTGTTCGGCTGAACTGTCTCCCGAAATGCCCGTAGGCTTTCGGTGAGTCCAGCCTCATCCTGCGACTCCGAAACGCCCACTACAGTGCCAAGCCACCGTGCCGCAATTGGGTATTGTGAACAACCGGCGAGCGCCTTGGCGAGCATCAAGAAATAGTGGACGATGGTGTCGGGAGCGAGGAACTCGCGAAAAGCCAGTGTCTCGTACCACCACGCCGCCGTGCAAATATCTCCTGCTTGCCGTTCGATTCCGGCAAACGCCTCCAGTAGCCAAACGGCGCCATACCAATTCGATGAGGGATTGGCGATCAGCGCATCGGCAAGCTTGGTAACAAAAATCGCCCCGTTGTTGGGCGTCCGGCCCTTCCGGAAGGCGTCCAGTTTTCGCCGCCGCTCGTCGAACGCGCCTTTAGCGAGGTCAGCGTATTCCAAGCCCGCGAACTCAAGCAGAAGACGCGTGCCGTCTTCGCGGCGTCCGGCGATTAGCAACAGTTTTCCGAGTTTGCCGACCAATCCTGCCGCGCCCGCCTCGTTGACCGCCTTCAGGCCTTCGAAGCTCGTCTGCATCTTGTTGCTATCAGAATATTGGGTGATGCCCGAGACGATTTCGGCAAGTCGTATGGCCTCCGGTAACCGACCGGAAAAACTCAGATGTGCCAAGATCTCGCCGACGTCGTCGATCGCGTTCGCCGGCCGGAAACGACTCAACTGACGGTGCAGACTGCTCAGTTCACTTTCCTGTAACGGCATGTTCAAGTCGATTCCCAACCATGAAGACAGGACTCCGATCGCATGCAACGAACGCCCACAAAGTTGGAGAGCTTTGGTCAAGCCAAAGACGTACCGGTGTACTGCCGCCTCACCGTACCGTGCCACCAAAGAACCGAATACACTGTTCAATCGTTCCCCGTCTGTCACGTTGCTCTCCGACAGACCCCCGGAGGCGAGCATGAACTGTCTGGCGTGTTCGCGCCGTCCCACCATCCACAAGTTCTGACCGAGCCAACAGGCGTCCAACAGATCTGGTCTGCCACGAGGGTGAAGGAGGTCTCGTTCGCGAAGACGGGCGGGCTGTTGAAAGTCTTCGTCCTTCAGCCCGAACCACTCTAAGCCGTGGCGAAGTCCGGCTGGCGAGTCCCACCCCTGGACCGCAAGTTCCGATACGGCCGCGAGGGTACTCGGGACGGAATGTTCGGGCCACTGCGTTGGATCGACAGCCATCTGGGCCGTAATAAACATCCACCAGCAGGATCCCGGCATGAAATGCTGACGCATATTCGGCCAGTACGGTCGACATTCGTCATCAAGGTAGTCAAGGTCGTCGAGGTCGCCGTCAAAGTTGAGGTCGCGGAGGGATTCCCCGGGAGTTCGGCAGCGCCGTTGACCGGCACATACATCAAGGAAACCGGCCGACCGTAGGGGGTCGAAAACGCGCTCCACGGTCGCAAGGCGATTGAGGTAGGCCTCCAGCGTCTCGCACCTTGCCAGCACCTCCTCATCGGAACTGATCGCGTGGTCACGCCAGTTTGTCTCGTTGTACCCGAGCCACCGCGGGCGGTACAGGAGAGTGAGTTTCTGGGGCAAGCTGAGCCAAGTTCGGTCCACCACTGCCGCGGCCAATTCGGTCCATAGCAACCGCAATCGGTGGACGGGAACCGCCCGGGCCCGATCATTCGCGTGTTGCCAGCGGGAGAACTGGGTGAGCAGCCGACCAATTCGAGTCGTCCGGACTGGTACTGGTGGGTCCGCCATGTACCGCGCCCAGCCACCAGTCACTCGGCCGGCCCGCACTGAATCGCCGACCGTCCGATAGGCGTGCGCCAGTGCGATCATCCCATCCTCAACATCGATCAGGCGCGCGGACCGCTCGGCCCAGCGGGCGGCCGTCGCCGTGAGAACGGCCACCATGGCGTCATCGGTTTCCCAAGATACTTCCGAGTCGAATATGGCCGTTTCCAACGCACTGACCGCTCCGATGAAATTGCCGACCTCCGCCAGCACGTTGGCCAAGAGGCGGGCAACGCTTAGGATCTGTGCAGCGCTCGCGCGCGCGCTTAGTCGGTCCCAAGCGGCGCGCATTTGGACCGGGTCAGTGGCCGACAGCGAGTCCAGGCCAATATATGCCGTCAAGACGGCCACAGCCCGTGGGGCATCGAGATCAATGGCGAGGTGCTTGGCCATCCGCAAAACGAGCGCGGTCACGTTTTGGGCGACCCATCCATTCGTCTGCAATTGGGCAAATAGACTCTGGAGTTTATCTGGCCTGTCGTAGTCATCATTGGCCAAACCGATTTCGGCTGCCAGCAGCGACACCGTCCTACCGAACAGTTTCAGCCGATAAAAGTGGTCCCCCAGTCGCATTATCCCCAACGCCCGGACCTCAGACGGCCCTGTCTGGCCCGGCTCGGGGGTGGCGAATCCGTTCGCCAAGCAGTAAATGGCGACCGATGGCCGGTCCATCATTTGAGCCGCAAGGTGGAACCAGTCGTATCTCGTGACTGGTGGCTCGCACCCGAGCGCGTCGCGGACTTCGTGGTTTGACGGATGGACCAACTGACCAATTAGGGCGGCGAAATCCGGCTCCGGCCAGGGAACAATATCCCGCTCGATCAAAGTCAGGTCGCCGTCCAGAAACTGGCGAAGCTGCGCGCGAGGTTCCAAACCCGCGGCGAGGGCAGCCTCCCGCGCCGTCGGGGCGAGCCAAGGAAACCGGGCGACTCGGTCAGCCAATTCGGACGCGGCGTCGTGCATAATCGACCCCTACTCCACGACACGATTACCTAGATTTCTACTTCGTATATTGCCGCGCCGACAAGATGCCGCCCGGATCGTCGCGCTACGCCCCCGATCTCGTTGACTGGCTGCCGAAGCGGACGTCAGTTGGGCTCGCCAATGCAGTCAACCGCCAAGCTGCCGTTTACCATTTCGTTTCAAGAAAGTCCGCTGAACCGAATCCCAAGGTCGACGAACAAGGTGTGGGGTTCTTTCACCGGATCGTCCCATTGCTGTGGCGGGGTCCCAAAGGGAGAGTGCGGTTCGGCGTCCGATGTTTCGGTCGGCCCGGCAGGCCCTGCCGCGGTGTTTGCCCTCGTCTGAAGGCGGAAGGACGCGACTGTCGGCCGTAGATTGGCTTTCGCCGTCCCCAAACAGGACACCCACTCTGTTTAGTCGCGCTTCGGCTAGCGCGCCGTCGACGATTCCATCGAATGGCGGCAAAGACGCGTCCGGCCAAGGCAGATGGCCTATGGCGCCCACGGCGAGATTTTTCACCCACGAAATGGCGGTAGCGCGACCAATCCAGTATGGGCCACTTTCCCCGAAAGAAGGATGACAATGTACCGCGTGGGTGACCTGCAGATCTTCGGCGAAATCGGCTCCCTGCTGTCGCGGCCCCGCCACGCCTTTGTGAGTTGGCACGGGCTCGGCAAGCGTCTGCGGGTCGGGGATGACAAGCCCCGCCGCGCGGTCTGCCGCCTAGAGGCCGCCTTCGGCGGGCCGCTTGTGGATGGCCAAACCGGCCGGTTGGCGCTAACACCGGCCGGCCGCCGAGTGTATGACCAAGTGCGCCGCCTACTCACTCTGTCGGCCTCCCTCGTGGATGCGGATTCGACCGAGCCGCTGACAGTGGAGATGGACCCGGGCGTCGCCGGCTGGATTGTGCCGGCCATACTGCCGGCGTTCCTCGCCGCTTTCGCCGAAAAGGTCCAACTCCGAATCTCGCCGCTTGATATGCGTGTCGGGGCCAATGTTACAACCGGGATCACGTCGTTCGGCCTCGGCATCGAGTGCGCTGACGCCTTTCCAAGTGAGTCGCTCAACACGGGTGCCGCGTGGCACCTCCTGGTGCCACCCTCGCACCGGTTCCTGGAACTGGATCCAGGCGAGATGCCGCAACTTGGAACGGTGGACCGGATGATCCTGATTGAAGGGGTGCCGGTCAACGAATCGGATGAAATCATCCAACATGCTCCGGAACGCATTTGGTGTCCGGACTTCATCACGGTTCAGAAGTTGGTTGCATCCGGGCTCGGAATCGGCATCGTGCCGGAGTTCTTGCTGGATCGAAATGTCCACTCGATCCGGCTTGCCGCCATGCCGCTTGTGCGATTGGGCCTTTATCTTCCGCGCGACGTTGAAGCTCTCAGCGACCCGGCCAGAATCCTGCTCCAAGCGATCCGTGACTTCATCACGTGTGCTGCCAGCAAGGCGCCAGATCATGCGGAGGCGGAGTCCGATGAGCTGTCGACCGAGTCAAGTGAAAGCGTGAGAAAGGAAGAGGTGGAAGCGTGAAGCGAAAACCTACTCGCCTCGATCCGCTCAGCATCCTGGTCCTTTGGCTAAGTGCTGTCGACGCCATCACCTTGCGTCAGCTAATGAGCGGCGTCATCTGCTTTGGGGAAACCGGTGGCGGAAAGTCCACGACTTTTGGGGCACAGGCGCGATCCGGACTGCTGCGTACGAACGCGGGGTTCATCGTCTTTACTTCCAAAATGGGAGACACAGAGGACTGGATTCAAGCCTGTCGGCGGGAGGGACGCGAGAAGGATGTCCGCGTGTTTGGTCCGGGTCATCCGCATCGGTTTGACGCCTTTCAATACCTATGGGAGGCCAAGGGAACACGCGGCAGCACGTTGACTGACAACGTTCTCGCCGCGTGGGACGGCTTGCTCGAGGCCCGCAATGGCGGAAAGAGTGTCCAAGGGTCCGACCCGTTCTGGCATCTGTCCGTGCATGATTTGGCTTCAGCGTCAATTACGCTTCTCGGAACGGCAGGCGAAAACATTTCGATGGGCGCGATTCAGCGAATGATCTCATCCGCCCCGGAAAGCCCTGACCAAGTGCGGTCTCCCGAGTGGCAAAAGGAATCGTACGTCAACGCGCTCATTGACCGGTCGACGAGCCGAAAGAATCTGACGCCGTCCCAGACGACTGACTTGGCGGCTGCGATCGAGTACTGGCTGAATCAGTTTCCGCGATTGGATCCGAAAACGCGATCCGGGGTGGTATGCACGTTTTCCAGTATGTCGAACGCGTTTTGCAGGGGGCTACTGGCCGAGTTGTTCTCGGCGGGCGGCGAGCAACTAACGCCGGAGGACTCCTTCGACGGTCGGATCATCATCATTGACATGCCGGTGAAGGAATTCTTGGATGTCGGATTGTTCGCTTCGGTGCTGTGGAAATTAGTCTGGATGCGGGCGGCGGAGCGCCGCGATCGAAATCGCTTTCCGAAGCCGGTGGTGTTGTGGATTGACGAGGCGCACAATCTGGTCACGCGATATGACGCTCTGTTCCAGGCGACTGCCCGGAGCGCGGACATCGTGTCGGTGTACCTGACGCAGAACAAGGACAGTCTGCGCGAGCGGTTAGGCGGTACGACCGGCGAGGCAGCGATTGAGGCTTTGCTCGCGAATTTGGCGACGAAGGTGTTTTTGAGTAATGCACACGCCGCGACCAATGCCTGGGCCGCCACTCTGTGCGGCGAAACCTGGGCGACGCGGTCCAACGTCACCGCTTCGCTTGGCGGTGAGGGCAATACGTCCTCCAGCACCGTGGAAATGAAGAGGCACCTGATCGAGCCGATCGAATTCATGCGACTCAAGAAACGCGGCGCTGATGGGATCGCGGAAGGGATCGTATTCAGGAGCGGCGAACCATTTAGAGCGTCTGGTATGAACCATTTGAAGGTGGCCTTCCAAGCCATCGACGAGTGAATCCTAAACGGAGCAAGCAATGTCGTCCCCGTTCACGACCGAGTTGAATCAAACGTGCGAGAGCGCGTTGCTCAAGACGGCGGCATTTATGCCGGCACAGTGGAAGCAGGTTTTCGCCGCCCTGAAAATGCTCTTCGACGAAGCACTATGTTGGTTCACAGTCGCAACGGAAATGTGCTGTCGACGTCGATTCGGCCTCCGGGCACTGTCACTGTTCCAGGTGATCCAGTTAGTCATGTTCGGGCTGATGTTCGCGATTGGTTTGGGAGGGTTGCATTTTGATCCGCTCTATTCGGCCTTCAACCTGCTAGCGGCTGGTCTCGCCGTGTACCACTTTTACGAGGCTCGGAAATGGGAACGAGGGACCGGGGCCTGGCGGCATACCTATGCAGAAGGCGACCCGCATCCAGAGTTCTGGAGCCGGCTGGTTGCGGTGGCCGAGAAGGTTGGGCTGGATGCGGACAAGTGTCTCACGACCGAGAAAATTGTCCGCTTTTATGAGCCGGCCCTAGTCGCGGTCGTCGGCCTTTTGCTCATGCCGGTGAGTTGGCTTCTCGGAATGTACCTTACCGTTTCGTCGGTCGCGTTGTTGCTCAAAGCACAGATCCGCAGTCAACGACGCGTTGATGCTCTGCGTGATCGAAATGACGCAATGCTGACCGGACAGATTCTGTCCGGGATGCGGAACCGACTGGAAGAGAACGACGTAGTGAAGCCGTTCATCGCGAGAGTGGCCATCCCAAGAATCGGCGCCGCTTGCGTAACGGCCCCGGAGCCATCGCCGCTGCCGGCGACCGCTAGTCATTCGCGTCGGAAGGTCCGAGTGAGGTGCCGGAAATGCGAATCGGTCCTGTCGATCACACGCGGCGATACCGTGCAAGTCCGCGACTGTCCGAAGTGCGGGAGAAAGTTCCGCATTGCCCCGAGCGCGGCATCGGCCGCGGTGTAGTGGCCCCGAACTGATTTTCCCTGACCCAAGGTGACAAATGCCGAATGAACCGGCACCGGATCTCCGCGCGCTTGCTGACAAGTTTCGCGCGTCTCTTTCCGAACAGGAACGACGGGCGATGGCTGCCCAGGTCCGGAGTATCAGCGACGAAAAATACGCCGGCCAGCCACCGCCCGCCGTAGGAGTTCCGAAGGAAGGTCCAAGTGGGATCGCAGAAAGGTATAGAGCGCTCTCCCAAAACGAGAGCGGCAAGGGGTCCCCGCCTGGAGAAGTCATCCGTGCAACGCCAAGCAGTTCCGCCGAGCTCGGGGAACTGAAAGCACCCGAATCGCCCGTTCAGAAACTCCAAAAAGGAGGACGAGAGAGATGAGTTACGTCGTGAATCGCCCGTCCGAACCCCGATTCGCCCCAAGGAGAATGACGATGAGAGCGAAATGGTTGATTACTGCGATGGTATGTGGAGGTCTCGCGGTCGGATTCTGCCTGCTGGCTAACGCGATGCAGTTCGACTACTTCGGCAAAAACGGATCCGGCGGCAAGCTGGTCCAAGACGTCTTCGGCAAGGAATGGATGCACTACGAGATCGCTCAGCGTGTGCGGGCCGTGTTTGACGTGTTCCTTCTCGGGGCGGTCGGCTGTGTCGTCGCCAGTCTGTTGGTAAAGGACGAGAAGGTTCTCGCGTTGGAGCGACGCCTCGCTGCGAGGGGCAGCCGTTGATGTCTGCCCGATCTGGTCGGTCGGGACCGGCTCCGACCGGAGCATTGAGTTCCGACCGGCCCTGGCGAAGTCGACGTAACGTCATTCCGTTTGCGCAGAATAACGTCCTTTATCTATCACATGTGTGTGAATGTTAATTATTGACATAAGTGTTAGAGTGTGTGAATATCGGAGTAGATAACACACTTGATGAGGATATGTATGGCTGAACTTAGGATTCGAGACCTCGACGGCTGGATTGTCGAAACGTTTCGCGCTTTAGCCAAGCGGAAAGGGCACAGCATGGAAGCAGAAATAAAAGACGTGCTACGTTCCCAGGCGATGGGACCTCGCGAAGCGTTGGCGAGGGAACTGCTCGGCATGAACGATGAATTGAAAACGAAGTACGGACTCTTGCCCGATTCGACGGATCTGATCCGCAAGGATCGTGAGTCACGCGGATGATAGTTGTCGATGCAAGTGTCATTGTAAAGTGCTATGTCCCGGAAGATGGCAGCGAGAAGGCGATCAAATTGATTTCCGGACTCGACAAACTGGTTGCTCCGGAACTGATCCAGGTCGAGGTCGCGGCCGCCTTCTGCGGGAAGACGCGCGACGGCGAGGTCAAGATGCATCCGGACGACGCTGCGGCTTGCTGCGACAAGTGGCGAAAGCACATGGAAGCTGAGGTGATTGCGACTGTGCCGAACGAAAAGCTGCTCGCCGTGGCTGAACGCTTGGCATTGAACCTCAAGCATCCGCTCCAGGACTGTATTTACCTGGCATTGGCGAAGATCGAAAAGACAGTTCTCGTAACGGCCGACACGAAGTTCATCACGAAGGCGGGGAAGCTACATCCCGAACTGCGGTCGCTGTACGAATTTCCTGGCTTGTGAATGGAGTTGCAACAACGCCACTAACCGCAAAAGACCTGCGAGGAAAACAGCTAGGGACTTTTGGAAGCCGACCAGTCATGAAGCTCACGGTTCAGGAGCGAGATCGGTTCAGACTTTTCTTCGAGTGCCTGTCACCCGAGGCCGTTCGATTGTTCCTCAACCTCGTTGACGAGCCCGAGCCCGCTGCTTGTAAGCCCGGCTGTAAGGAAGCTTCCGCAGTCGAATCCTCTCCTTCGAGGTCGGTCGATCTGGTTCCACTGCTCGCTGCCAATTCTCCTCTTCGCAAAGCGTCGTAAGAATCGATGTGACCAGTTTCCGATGACTCGGATTGTTCAGATCCACTTTGCCCGGTAATCCGTCAACCATTGTGCTGAAGCTCGTATGTGCCGGAGTCCGTTCTTTGATGTTCACCAATTCGCCACGGTGTCTGATGAATACCGTGCGAACTTCCGGTGATCCGATGAATTGGAACTGAACGCAAGCAATTTGCCGGCGGCCATTCCGCACGAACAAGCAAGTCATCTTCTCTACCACCCGCCGAATTGCCGAACGAAGTCGCATCCTGGCGGCTTCCCGATCCTCGCAGGATTCCAGAGCGGTTATTAACGTGTGACAGGTTCCCCACGCTTCGCCCTGTGGATTGCTTGCTTTCAATCTGGCCTCGCTAAGCTGGTCGGCGAGGACCTTCCTCTTTGCTTGCAAACGCTTTGCGGCGTTAACGAGAACTTCCACGACCTCTCCGGGGGTGGCAAGTCTGTCCTCAATCTTCTCAAGCTGGTTTTCGATTTCGTTCAGCTGGGCGGACAGCGAAGTTACGTCATCCGCGGAACGATCGCGTCCGGGAAGAACATCAATGGGGTCGATCTCAGCCAAACAGGATAGTACCCCTTGCTCAAATTGCTTGACCGGAAACGATCGCAGCGTTGCCTGCGCAATCAACGCGAGCGAATTGACATAGCGGGCGATCCCGTATGCATTCCCTTGCCTGGTGTCGGTAAACCAGCGGTATTCCATCCGATCACCGTCTAGAGCATGAAACATAAGGCCAGCGAACAGATTGACATCGTGCCGGCTGCGTCCGCCGGATGGCATGGCTGCCCCGTCCTTTCGCCGACTGCTGTGATTAAGTCGCTGCTTCAGACCGGCCTGCACTCGGTAGTAAAGCTTCTCGTCGATGATGACGGGGTAGTAGCCGGTGATCGGCCCTCCCTCCCGTGCCTTCGCCTTGGTTGGTTGATATTCGCCGAGGACGACTCGACCTGAAAGGATGTGTCCGAGATAGCTGTTACTCCATCGACCAGAGCGGCCGAACGGTTCATGTCTTTCTTCGATCAGTCGCCGGATGATACCGTTGATTCCGAAGCCTTCTGCACTGAGTTCAAACATCCTGCGAACCGCTGCCGCACGCTCCGGGATTGGTTCGTAGCTTTCACCTTTCCGCCGCAACCAGCCTGGACACCTGGCTGAAACGGCGGTCTTGGAAGCACGCGCCTTCGCTCGCTTGTTCTCCCATGCCGCACCGATTCGCTCCGATTTCATCTTGCTTTCGCTGTTGCCTCGCGACATCTCCATGATTCCCATAATCAGCTTGGTCATATCGACGGGCTTCTGGTACTCAACCTCGACCGGCGACAGTTGAACGACCCGGATTCCCGCACCGGTCAGCGAGAGCAGCAGACGGAGCGCCTCATCGACATCTTCACGCGACAGGCGGTCGAGCGATTCGAGAACGAGGTAGGAACCGGACTTGATGCGCCCGGACTGCACCAGCGACAGGAAGTAACCGAGAGCAAATTTGTCGGATGAGCGATGTTTGCCTCGAAAGCTGCTAACCCCTGCATCAACGAAGCGGAGCTTGTCGTCCAGCCGCACTTTGTTGCGGGAGCACCACGCTTCCGTCGCGTGCGCCTGCCGGCGGATGCTGTCGCCCTTGCGTTGTTCCGGGCTGCTGAAGCGTTGGTAGCTGTAGGCAACGGCTGGTTCGAGTCTTTTCTTGGCGGCCATCTCGCGTACCTCGCAAGGAAATCCTCACCTCTCTGTCCATTGTAATAGCTGTCTTTTGCCAATGTCCAGTTCATTATCCTAACCTGGAAGGAGAGCTCGCTTGGCTAGGTGAGAGGACGAGTCAAAAAATCATAGGTCACCGGAGCCGTTGATCGTCGCCCCAGGCGAGCGGATTTTCGTTGTCCCAAAGGTGGCCAGCTTGTCATATAGGGGCCGCCGCCGCTCGCAGATGTGTAGTGCGTCCTACTTAAGTTCCGGAAATGTATCAAACGTCAGTTTGCGCAGCTTTGAAAACTTGAGTCTGCAACTGCACTTGAGTGCGAAGGTAGTCCTCGAGCGTCTCAGCGCGGCGAATTAACTCTACGGTGCCGTCTCGTCGGAAGAGAAGTTCCTGCGGCCGGAGACGGCCGTTGTATTGAAAGCCCATTGAGTGGCCATGTGCACCTGTGTCATGAATGAGTAGGTAATCTCCCTCCACCACCGATGGCAGGGGAATTTGTTTTGCAAACTTGTCGTTATTCTCACACAGGGAACCGACGACATCTACAAGGCCCGGAACTCCAGCTTTCGCTTCACCAGTGCGACCGACGGCGGTAATGTGGTTGTAGGCCGTCTTGTACATGCCCGGTCGCATCAGGGAAGACATGCAAGCATCGACGCCAATATAATCGCGGTACTTGGACATGATATTCAGGACTCGGGTTACGAGGACGCCGTGAGGCCCAGTGATCAGGCGGCCGCACTCCATGAACATTGTTGGAACATACCCGTGCTGCCGTTTGAACTGTGCGAACAGTTCCGCGGTTCGCCTGGCGAAAGCCGCGAGGTCAAAGGCCTTATCCGTGGGACGATACGGGATGGAGATACCACCTCCAATATTCACAAATTCAATCTGAATACCTGTCGCTGCGCAGATCTCGGCACATAAGCGGAGCAGCATTTCGACCGTAGCAACCATTCGCCGATACCGAGGCTCGTTGGACACAATCATCGTGTGAAGACCAAACCTCTTTGCGCCCCGCTCACGCGCCCGCAGGTATGCCACCTCAACCTGGTCTCTCCGCAGCCCGAACTTGGCCTCTTGCGGCTTACCGATGACGGCGTTGCCGATACCCAATGTGCCCGGGTTATAGCGGAAACAGATCAGTTCAGGGATGACCTGTGGTTTATCGACAAAGCTGACGTCGTCGAGGTTGAGGATGCATCCCCCATCGGCAAGTGCCTCGACGTACTCCAGGGGCGATGTGTTATTAGATGTAAACATGATGTCTTCGGCGCGCGCGCCGAGACCGCGCACCATCTTGAGCTCGGGGATTGAGCTGCAATCAAAGCCGAACCCAAGCTCGCGCCGCAGAATGTCGAGGATTCGGAGAGTCGGCAGCGCCTTGACAGC
>DATANR010000493.1:0-19420 GCA_036266155.1 Gemmataceae bacterium
CTCTTCGGATCAGCGCCCAAACCTCTCCCCCCAGCCCCCTCTCCGAAGCGGAGAGGGGGGGAACCGGACAAAGTTTAGAGATCAACTATGTTCCGCCGCATACTTCCCGCGTTCTTGCTTTTCGCCGCCGGGGCTAGCGCTCAAGACACCAACGACGCCACCGAAAAGGCCATGAAGGCCGCGGGCGTGAACGTCGCGCCCTCGGTCGTGCGCATTGAGACTTCGGGCGGGGCCGAGGCGATCTGGGGCGCTGGCCGCAAGGGGCCGGAGGTTATGTTCCGGCGCGGCGTCGGCGCATCGACCGGCATCGTCGCCGACGCGAACGGCTACATCCTGACGAGCACCTTTAACTTCATCGGCAAGCCGACCGACATCTTCGTCACCGTGCCCGGTCATCCGCGGACCGTCGCCAAGGTCGTCGGTTCCGATCCGACGCGCATGTTGACGATGCTCAAGATCGATCAAACGGGCCTGCCGGTGCCGGCGGCGTTTCCGAAGAAGGACATCGAAGTCGGCATGTGGTCGATCGCCATCGGCCGCACGCTCGATCCGGACATCACGCACCCGCCGTCGATCAACGGCGGGATCATCAGTGCGATCAACCGCATCTGGGGCAAGGCGGTTCAGAGCGACGCCAAGATTTCGCCGGTGAATTACGGCGGCCCGCTTCTCGCGATCGATGGCCGCGTCATGGGCGTCATCGTGCCGATCTCGCCGACCAGCGAGGAGGAGACGGCGGGTTTCGAATGGTACGACGTCGGAATCGGCTTCGCGGTCCCCTGGGAGGACGTGCTCAAGGTCGTGCCGAAGCTCAAAGCAGGGACGCCGGAGAAGCCGGTGACGCTCAAGGCGGGCATGCTGGGCATCACCTTCCGCGAGCCGGACCAGTTCACCATGAGCGTGACCGTCGACACCGTCGCTCCGAACATGCCGGCCGACACCGCGGGGCTGAAGCCGGGCGACAACATCATCGAGGCCGAAGGCAAGCCCGTTTTGAATCAGGCGCAGCTCTTCCATGTGATCCGCTCGCGGTACGAAGGCGACACGGTTTCCCTCAAAGTGAAACGCGGCGACAAGTTCGAGGAGTTCAAGGACATCAAACTGGCGGCCGCGTTGACGGCCGTCGACGCCGGCTTCCTGGGCGTCTTGCTCATGCGCGACGATCCGAATCCGGGCGTCGAGATTCGCTACGTGTATCCGAAGTCGGCCGCCGAGCGAGCCAAGCTGGTGCCGGGCGATCGCATCATGAAGGTCGGGCCGCGGCAGACCGGGCCGGCGCCCAAGTTGCCGAAGGGCCCGTTGCCTCCGGGCGTCGAGCCGCCGGGCCCGCGAGCGTTCAGCGGCCGCGACCAGTTCATGGCCATCCTTTCGCCCATGCGGTCAGGCGCTTCGATCACGCTTGAGGTGACACGCAAGGAAGGCGGCAAGACCGAGAGCATCGATGTCGTCCTCGGCAACTATCCGGACGACGTTCCGACCGAGTTGCCGTTGCCATCCTCCAAGAAGCAGGCCCTCGTGGCGCCGAAGCCGGTCGGGCCCGAAGCGAAGAAGGATGAGGCCAAGAAGGACGAACCCAAGAAAGAAGAGCCCAAGAAGGACGATAAGGAAAAGCCAAAGACCGGTCTGCAAAAGATCGAAGGCGCCGGACCAAACAACCGCAAGTTCTGGGTCCTGATCCCGGACAACTACGATCCGAACGTATCGCACGGCTTGATCGTCTGGCTGCATCCAGCCGAACGCGGCGGCGGCCGTGATGCGGATGACATGCAAAAGATCTGGGAAGAATGGTGCGAGAAGCTGAACTTTATCATGATCGGGCCGTCAGCCGGCGCCGCGAGCGGCTGGGTCGCTGGCGAAGCGGAAGGGATCATGGAGGATCTGCGCTGGGTGCGGACGCGCTACACGATCGACCCGAAGCGGATCGTCGCCCACGGCAGCGGCGTCGGCGGGCAGATGGCCTACTACCTCGGGTTCAACCAGCGCGATGTAATCCGCGGCGCGGCCCCGCACGGCGCCGTGCTCGCCAGCAATCCGAAGGACCCGGACCCTTCCAAGCGCGTGGAGTTCTTCGTGATCGGCGGCGCCAAGGATCCGCTCGTCAAACAAATCGAAGACGGACCGAAGAAGCTCAACGAGAAAAAATATAAGGCCCTCTACCGCGAGATGAAGGATTCCGGCAAAGAATACGTCAACAACGACAAAGAGGTGTTCGCGCACTTGCTCGGCTGGATGGAGACGCTGGATAAGCAGTAGGTCCGCCGGTCAAATCCCCGGTGGATGTCAAGCCACCCTCCCACCGGGGACGATTTACCTCGGTGGTGCGCCATCACTTCCGACCGTCGAACTTCCTTGTCGTCATCGCGACGCTTTCCCTCGTTTGCGCCGGTTGCCAGTATTTCCGGCTTCGACCACCACCCGCGCCTCCTGCGGTTCCGCCGGCGGTTGAAGCTTCACCAGTCGCCGCGGATTACGCCGTCTGTTTCCCCGACGTCATTGAACTCAAGGTCGCTGGTCAACCGGAACATTCCGGCCGGCGCCTGGTCTATCCCGATGGCCGGCTCGATCTCGGGTCGGAAGGTCAGGTGTTTGCCGAGGGCTGTACCACCAAGGAACTGAGCCAGCGTATTGCCGAGCGCGTTGGTGTGCCGGCCGAGCAGGTCCAGTGTCAGGTCTCGAGTGCGCGAAGTCGAGCAATTTATCTGGTCGGAACCGGCATCCAGCAGCCGCGTGCGCTCGCCTATCGTGGACCGGAGGGCGTCACTCAACTGCTGCAACGGACCGGCGGCTTGCCCGCGACGAACGAGTTGCAGGTGCGCGTCGTCCGGCGCAACGTCGCCCGCGGCACGGAAACCGAAACCTTCCGGGTCGACTTACCTGCCATTCGCAGGGGCGACATGCGAACCGACGTCGTCCTCCAGCCGAACGACGAGATCCATTTGTCCGAGGATTCGGGCATCCGTCTTGCAACCTTCATTCCCGATTGGATCCAGTAGATAAACTCCAGGTCGGCTGCATAATGCCTGGATGTCGCGCTACCTGATCGCTCTCTTTTTTGTCAGTCCCGCCCTGGCTCTGGAGCCGAACGAGGTCATCGTTCTCGTCAACAAGAACGTGCCCGAGTCGCGGACGTTGGCCGACCACTATCTCAAGGCCCGGGGCATTCCCGCGGACAACGTGATTGCTCTCGACCTGCCAAAGGACGAGGACATTGCGCGCAAGGATTACGACGAAAAACTCGTCGGTCCTCTGCGTAAGGCACTGGAAGAACGTAAGGACAAAGCAAAATGCCTGTTGGCGATGTATGGCGTGCCTCTGCGCGTGGGTGGCGATGCGCCCTCGGAGGAAGAGCGTGCGGAACTGAAGAAACTCGAACCGCAATTCAAGGACGGCGACGAGGCGATCAAGAAAGCGCAAGGCGAGGTCAATGCCCTCGATCCCGCGAAGGGCGATCTCTTCAAGATGACGACGATCTTGAAGAAGCAACGCCAGGGTGATCTTGACCGGCTGCGGCGGCAACAGGAGCGACTCAATCGCCGGATGCGTTTTCTACGGCACGACGAAAGCCAGGCGGCCGTCGACAGTGAATTGATGCTCCTCTGGTGGGACAAGTACGAGCTGCGCCGCTGGCAAATGAACTTGAATCATTTCCAGGTGAAGGACGAAGCGAAGAAAGGCAAGCCGCCGGTCTGGCTGACAGCCCGGCTCGATGGTCCATCGCCTGCCGTCGTCAAGCGCATGATTGACGACGCACTGGCCGCCGAAAAAACCGGCCTCAAGGGCAAAGTGTACGTCGACGCGCGCGGCATTCGCTTTGATCCGAAGGGCAGCGACACCGGTCACGGTTACGGCGGCTACGACGAGTCGATGCGTGAGATGGCTGCGCTGCTCAGGGGGCCAGGCAAGATGGACGTGGTGCTCGACGACAAGGAGGCAGTCTTTCCACCGAACAGTTGCCCGGAGTGTGCCCTCTATTGCGGCTGGTACTCGCACGCCAACTTCGTCGACTCGTGCCAGTTCGTGCCGGGGGCCGTGGCCTGGCATCTTGCCAGTTCGGAGGCCGTGTCGCTGCGCCGTCCGGACGTGAAATTCTGGTGCAAGAACCAGCTCGAAAAGGGCGCCTGCGCCACGCTCGGCCCCGTCGCGGAACCGTACACCGTCGGCTTTCCCAAGCCGGCCGAGTTCTTCGGCCTGCTGGCGACCGGCAAGTACACACTCGCCGAGTGCTATGGCAAGACGGTCTTGTTCGCAAGCTGGATGGGCACGCTCGTCGGCGATCCGCTGTACAACCCATTCAAGTCCGATCCGCGGTTGAAGGAAGAGCACGTGAAACCGAGCCCCAAGGGCGGCCGGTCAGCGTTCGAGTAATTGGCGCCATTGCCCAGCAATTCAACCGATGAAGCCGATTTTATTTTCTCTTCACCTCACTCTTACTCCCGCTGGGTAGACTCACCCTGCACTAGCGATGCAGATTGTCCCAGGGCGCCACCCGCGTCCCGCCACAGGAGCAAATGATGCGTTGGCTGACGCTGTCGATCGCGGCCTTGGCGCTGTTCAGCGCGATTCGCGCTGCCGATCCGAAAGACAAGAACGACATGCTCAGTGGTTGGAGCAGCGATTTTTCCGCGGAAAAGGCCGATCTCGTCTCGTCCGGCAAGAACCCCTACTGGGTCCTCGAACCGGGCTACGTTCTCGAATATGCGGATGACAACGAGACGCTCGTCATCACGGTGCTCGATGAAACCAAGAAAGTGGACGGCGTCGAGACACGCGTCATCGAGGAGCGCGAAACCAAGAACGGCAAACTGGTCGAGGTGTCGCGCAATTACTTCGCGATCAGCAAGCGGACCAACAGTGTGTACTACTTCGGCGAGCACGTGGACATGTACAAGGATGGCAAAGTGACAAGTCACGAGGGCTCTTGGCTGGCCGGCGAGAAGGGGGCGCGCTTCGGCCTCATGATGCCCGGCACGCCCTTGTTGAAGGCCCGGTTCTATCAAGAGGTCGCTCCGGGCGACGCGCTGGACCGGTGCGAGATCATCAGCACCACCGAGACGGTGACCACTCCGGCCGGCACGTTCAAGAACTGCCTGAAAATCGAGGAGACCACCCCGCTCGAGCCCAAGACCAAGGAATACAAGTATTACGCCCCCGGTGTCGGACTCGTGCAGGATGGCGACCTGAAGCTGACCAAGTTCGGATTCCCCAAGAAAAAGAGCGACTGAGGCCGGGCGCGTGTCCCGGTTCAGGCGTCCTCAAGACAGGAGGCTCACATGCGCGGCATCATAGGCGGGTGCGTTGCGATCGCGTTGATCGGTGTTATTACGGTTGGCGTGGCGGTCGCGGTCGACGAGAAGGACAAGAAAGAAGAGAAGATCGCGGCGGACAAGCTGCCGAAGGCCGTGGCGGAGGCAGTGAAATCCCACTTCCCCAACGCCGAGTTCACCAGCATCACCAAGGAAACGGAAGGCACGAAGGTCGTCTACGATATCGAGCTGAAGCAAAAGGGCGTCAAGCACGAGATGGACATCCAGGAGGACGGAACCATCCTGGAGATCGAGAACGAAATCGCCGCCAAGGACCTGCCGGCACCCGTCACGAAAGCCCTGGAAGCCAAGTATCCCAAGAGCACTCTCAAGGAAGCGATGGAAGTCAACAAAGTGACGGGTAAGGAGCTGAAACTCTTGCATTACGAGTTGACCGTTGTGACCGCCGAAAAGAAGACGATCGAAGTCCTCATCACCGCCGACGGCAAGACGGTCACGGAAGAGAAGGAAGAGAAGAAGTGAGATCCACCCTTGCTTACGCTGCGGGTTAGTAAGAACCGCTCTATTCCGGAAGGGTGTTTTCTTCGTGGGGCAGGCCTCCCGGCCTGCCCAGCGCAGACAGGCCGGGAGGCCTGCCCGACAAAGAATTGAGGCGGCCGCGTACCAAGGACTTGCTCAAGAACATTGTGCGGCCGATACGGTGTGCGCCCCGATTGAGTCCAGCAGCCACCTCGCACAAGTAACCCCAGCCGAAGGCAATGTGAATCGTTGCCAACAGGAACACCAGCCGGGCGAGCGCTACGTTCCGCGTGGCGTGCCATACGCGCAACGACTCGGCAAGCAATACGAGAAGGTAAGTGCCAAGCGCAATGGCGATGCCGATCGCGATGGGCGGCACGAAAAGACCGGCAACTCCGCCGATCGCGAGGAACACCAGCCAGAGCGACGGGATCAGGCTCGGGGCCGTGATGGTTGATGGGTGCTTGAATCCCAGGCGGGCCCGGCCTCGGCCGTAACGGGTCATCTGGCGGAAGAAGCCGCGGATGGTGCTCCGTGGCTGATACTCGACCGCCACGGCCGGAGTGAAACAACACGTTAGCCCAACCTGGCGCACGCGCGTGTTGAATTCCACATCCTCGCAAGCGTCGAACGATTCGTCGAACCCGCCCATCAGATCAAACACATCGCGGCGATAGGCGACGGCCACGTTGTCCGCCGGCACGAAGGCCGCGACATCTGAGTAGATGTGCGATTCGGGATTGTGACCGAGCCAGCTTGTCCGCGCGGCGGCGACGGCCCGTTGAAACGGCGTCGGCTCGTTGCCGCGTAATGGTTGCGGCCGGCCGAGCGTGTCGGCACCGCTCGATTGAAACGCGTCGACCATGTTGGCGAGAAGGTCACGATTGGGGACACGGCAATGACCGTCGACGATGACGAGATACTCGCCACGCGCGTAGCGGACGCCGACATTGCGGGCGGCGCTCGCCAGCCGCCGTGGATTGTGGAACATCCGAAGATTGGGGATCGACTGGCAATATTCACGAACGATTGCTGCAGTGCCGTCGTTCGAAAGGCCATCGACAACAAGAATCTCGTACTCGGACTTCGGAAAATCCTGCGCGGCGAGGTCGAGCAGCGTTTGCCGGATGTGCGCCGCCTCGTTGCGGACTGGAACGATGACACTGACGAGCATGGGATATTCCCCCGTCATCGGGTCCGATACATTCCGAACACTTTCAATGCCGTCCGCATCAACGTCAGCAGATCGAAGCCGATCGACAAGCGATTCAAGTAGTAGCGATCGAGACGTACCTTGTCGCGGACGTCGGCCACACTGGTATCGGGCGGCAGATGCACCTGAGCATGTCCCGTGATGCCGGGCAATACGGCCGAGCGTGCGTTGTAATCGGGAATCGAGCGCGCGAGGGCGGCCGCGATCTCCGGCCGCTCCGGGCGCGGGCCAATCAGGCTCATCTGGCCGCGCAGAACGTTCACGAGCTGTGGCAATTCGTCGACGTGCAAGGCGCGTAGGACACGACCGACCGGCGTCACACGTGGGTCGCCCGGCACGCTCCAGGTCGGCCCCGTATTGCGCTCGCACTGGTGGAACATCGTCCGCAGCTTGAAGATGGTGAACACGCGGCCGAACTGGCCGACGCGCTGCTGCGAGTAAAACGCGGGGCCGCGCGACGTGAGCCGCACGAGGAGGGCGCACGCGAATATCAACGGCGTGGTCAGCGCCAGGAGCGACGTCGCGACAAAATAATCGAAGATCTGCTTCAAGAAGAGCGTGCGTCGCAACGACTGCGGTAGGCGGATCGGTAATGGCGATGGCCGTGTGCCGGTGCGCCGCGGGTCTGTCAGCCGCAACAGGATCGGGTCGGCCGCCAGGGTCGGATGAGGTCGAATCATGGTGGCGTCCGTGCCGGGAACCGGTCGGGCGAGGTCATCGTCGTAGGTCAGGTTTCCAACCTGACCGGTTATGTCAGGACAGGTTGAAAACCTGTCCTACCCGGACGGCCGACAACTTGTCCTACGGCGCGAGTTGGCGGCCGAGGGAAGCGGCCAAGTCGGTCGCCAGCGTACGGTAGGGGTCGTTTTTGGTCAAGTCCTCGTCCCCGATCGGATGCACGATGTAAAGCTTGTACAGCAATGGCAAACTCATCCGCGAGCTGGCAAAGAACAGACGCGGATAGTCCGGGGCATGCCAGGTGCCGTCCGCCGTCCAGGCCCAACGACAGCGCACGGCCTCGACGCCGCTGGCGGTCGTCTTCTCGAAGTCGGCAACGTAGAAGGTGACGCTGCCGCCGTCCGGCGTAGGCAGCGTTTGTTTGGATGGCGGGTTCTTGAGCCGGTATCCGCTGCCAAGGAAACAGACCTCCGGCGTGTGCGCCGCGACGACGCCCGGCGGACCGCTCGTCACCGACGCGACCGCCCGCTTGTTGGCCTTGCTATTCACGAGCTGCCGCGATGTGGCGGTGGTTCCCTTGGGAAGGTCGCGTTCGTTCACGGGTGTCGCTGGCCCCAGTTGCCAATCACCCAGCGTCGAATCCAGTTTCGCGAGCAAGTCGACGCCGGCCGCGTTCTCGCCGTCCGTGGTCCAGCGATGCGTCCACATGCCATGAACGAGGCCGCCCACACCGAGCAGGACCAGAACACCGATAAGATGCGCCGTCTTCATTTACCGCACTCCCATCTCAAATCCTCTCGCCCGCCTTCACGCTTCAAGTAGTAGGCCGTCTGTCTTAGACCATTGGGTCCGTCCAGGCGGAGACCGAAGCGTAGCGCGGTCGACGCCGTCTCAGGCAGATGCTGCGTCGTCCTCGCTACGCTTCGGTCTCCGCAGCATCTGCCCACCAGATTTAGGTGGACGGTCGACTACTGCTCCTACTGCAAACACTCATCATGGCTGGCGTTGAGGACGACGACGCCGAAGGCTTCGGGAGCAAGCGCGGCGATCTTCTCCTGCGCTCGCGACACCAGCGGCAGCCGGCTTTCGTATTTCTCGACAGTCAACACGACGCCATCGGCGGCGCGGCTGGCCAGGCTTGTTTCCGCTACCGACAAGATCGGGTGCGCACAGACGATCACGAAATCGAATCGCGCACGCAGCTCGCTCAGCACGCTGGCAACGCGGTCGGCAGACAAATATTGGCGAACCACGTCGGCCCATTGACCTGCCGACACCATCGCGATCCCGTGCGGCAGGATGCGTGCGGCCGTCGGGAGGTCGGTTTCGCCGGTGAGCAGTTCGCAGAAGCCGACTTCGTTCGGCACGTCGAACGGCTCGTGCATCGTTGGATGGCGGAGGTCGAAGTCGGCGAGCAACGTTTGCCCGCCGGCACGGGCAAAGCTGAGCGCCAGCTCGCGCGCCATGAAGGCGCGTCCTTCGTCTTGCAACGCACTAGTGACGACGATCACCTTCCCGCCGGGCCGTCCAAATTGCTGCATGAGCGCGGCCCGCGTTTTTTCGATGGCTTCCTCGGCCAGGGCCAGGTCTTGCGTTGGCTGGCCAGTCGCGGTGTAGACGGGAGGGATCGCGCCGAGGATGGGCCCGAGGGTCGCCTTCTGCACGTCAGCCACGCTAATCACGCGACGGATGCGCGATTCGTAGGCGACGACGCCAAGGCCGACGAGCACAAAGCCGATCAGCCCCGCGGCGATGGTGCCGAGGAGTTGCTTGCGAATTTCGCGCTTCATCGGCACGGCGGCTTTCTGCCAGCGCTGGGCACGCGTCGGCGCGGCGAGTTCGAGACGCAGCAGGTTCGCCTTCTCCATCATGCCGCTAATGATCTCCGAGCGGCTTTTGTTGTCGACCTTGCCGAAGTCTTTCGGGCCGTCGACCTCGGGGAGAATCTTGGCCAGCTTTGCTTCGTATTCCTTCATCTCGGCGTGTGTCTTGTCCTGAACGATCTTGAGGCCGGCGATCTCCACGTCGATCTTCTCTTCATCCGCGTGCGACCGGCGGATCGTCTCCTCGGTCTGCGACTTCTGGAACTCGGCGACGCGCTCCTTGCGGACTTGTTCGCGATCCTTGGCGGCGTCAGCGATCTTGCGCTCGAGGTCCTTGACGCCGGGGTTGTCGCGGTTGCTGTCCAATTCGAGCAAATGGGCGATCTGGCGTTGCCAGAGCGCCACCTGGCGATTGATGGCGACAATGGCGGGGTCGCCTTCAAGCTGGGCCACGAAGCCGGGCGGCACGGGCACCTGCTCCGATTCGGGATGCGCACGCCGATAGAGGATGCGCCGCTTCTCGTCTTCGAGTTGCTTCTGACGCACCTCGGCGTTGTCGAGCTTTTCGCGCAGGCGCGCTACCTGGCTCGCGGCCAGGCTTGGGCCGACGCCGGGCAGCGACTCGGCCGGTTGGTCGTCTTTCTTGGCCGGCGGCGGCAGCTTCTTTTCCAGCTCTTGCTGCATCGCCGTCACGTTGTCTTCGATTTGTTTCAGCCGCAATTGCTTCTGCTTGCGTTCGCCCTCGACGACCTCACTGAAGAAGGCGTCGTAAACCGCATTGACGATCATCGTGATGGCACGCGGATCGTCGCCGGACAGCTTGGGCTTGATGAGTTCCGAGCCGTCGTTGAAATCAATGATGAGTTCTTCTTCGAGAAAACGCACCGGATCGACTTGCTCGCGGAGCATGGGCAGTGCCGCGACTTCCGGGTCGCGCAGGGCCGCGACGAGCACATGATGCGAGTGCAGGAAGCCGGCCTGCGTTTTCAAGTAACTGCCAAAGTCGCTACGGCCGTGCGGGTCTTCGTTGTAATAGATGCGTGGATCTTGCGGCGCGACACGAATGATGGCGTACGTCGTGTATTTGGCAGGGATGAGCGAATAGGCCGTGAATGCCAGCACCGACGCGACCAGCGTGCCGAGGAAGGCGACGGTTACCCACCGGTAGCGCAAATATTCGAGCGGCTTGAGGCCTGGGCCGCTGTCGCCTTCGGGCGGACGCGGCGGCACGGCGTATACGCGCGGCGGATCGACTTCGACCGGGAGGGCGTCGGGAATGCGCTGCTGCAGGGCAGTGTCGGTCATGAATCCCCTCCGTGGCGCTTCGCCGCTAGCGGCTCATGGGCATTTGAATCACGCTGACGAAGCGCTGCCGCTTGGTCGTCTTTTGCTGGTTGACTGTTGATCGCTGAACGCTGGCGGCGTTTCGCTCGATCAGCAGATGCTTGAACAGCCACAATTCGAGCATCAGGAACAGCAATCCGACCGGCATCATCATCCAGCCGTTGAAGTCGTGGATGAACTCGAGCAGGCGCGTCTTGTCGTCGCCGTCGTGCATCCAGACGTGCGCCAGACCAGTGGCCGTAATGCGCAGGATGTTGGTCAGCAGGGCGATCGGGACGGCACTGGCCAACACGAGCCCTTTGACCAGCCAGTGACGATCCATCATGAACACGGCGGCCGTCGCGAACGCGATAAAGGTGACGAGCATGCGCAAGCCGCTGCAGGCTTCGACAACGTTGAGGGTAACGCTGCCGATGAGGATGCGATTGCCCTCCGCGATTGCCGGTTGGCCGAAGCACTGAAGCAAGTACGTCGTCGCGATGGTGCCGATGGTTTGCAATTGCCCGCCGAGCAGCCGCGACGCCTCGTAGGGCAACGGCAACATGAACAGTAGGAACACGAGCGGCGGCCAGAAGCGCACGAGAGCGGCGCGGCCGCCGGCGAGCGCTGCTAGTGCTCCGAGGCAGAGGATCAGCGAGAGCCCTTCAAGAGGCAGGAAGCTGGTGGCCGAGCCGACGAAGCGCAAGGCGATCGCGAACACCAGGGCTGTGTAGCCGACGATCGGCCATGGACGCGGCGGCGACGCCGGCGCCGTGGAGTTGCGTTTATAGAGCAGGAACAAGGCGAAGACAGGGACGAGCGGGCCGTGCGAGTATTCCGGATGGGTCATCCAGGTGTCGAACAACTCGCGGAGCGTCGGCCAATACACCCAGCCGAGTGCGGCAAGCGCGATGGCAACGCGCAGCATCGGAGTCCCTCCCGGTGCAATGGCGGCATCCTTCCGCCGGGCAAGCTGGTGAAGGGGGGAATGTTAGCCCGTTTGCAATTGATGACGCAAGGGCAGTTTGGCACGTAGGCCGGCGAGCGCTTCGGGATTATGAGAAATACGTTCAGGGGGGTGGGGGGGGCGTGAACGTATCGCAATGGCATGTCGGCCGAAATGAAACGCATTTGCGGAAAGCATGTTTGCAAAAGCGTTTACGTTGGCGCTATTGCGGCGGCTTGCTCGACGCGGGAGGGGCGATTCATTCGGACACGCGGCCGGGGGCCGCATGATCGATTCGAGAGTTAAACCTGATTCAACCCGGCGAGCGCGATCGGCCAGACAATCGACATCGTCAAACTCACCCGTGTTTCGCGCCCTTCCTTAACCGGATAAAGCGGCGAATCCAGCGGCATCCATAGAAAATGATTTCTTTGCCCTGTACGATGGGCATTCCTGGATCGGATGACCACGCCAACAACAGGATGTTTGTCGGTTCGATTCGGGCCAAACCTCACCAGCTCCCGCCCTCTTGCGCACCAGGGTGCCCCATGCACTGGGCTTCTCGCATGTTTCGTCAGGCCATTCAAAACAGCCGTCTGAAGAGTCGCCGCAAGGTCCGACGGCTGCGCATCGAAGCGCTGGAACTTCGCGACGTGCCGACCGTGCTCGGGACGGCCTACGTCGATCTCAATTTGAACGGCATTCAGGACATCGAGGACATCGGTGCGGCCGGCGTCACGGTCACGGCCACAGATGACAAGGGAGCAGTCGAGACCGTCACCACGGGCCCCGATGGTTCGTACACGCTGCAAACCAATGCGGACGTGCTGCGCATCGAATTCTCGAACTTGCCGAGGAACACGATTGCCGGCCGAGTGACGGATACGTCTGGACCGCTTGTGCGCTTTCTGGATGCGACTTCGGATCGGATCAGCGTTGATCTGGCGCTGACCGCGCCCAACCTGGTGACGACGCAGTTCTACTACGACGACGCGCTTCAGGGTGCGAATTCCGCCGAAACGGCGGTGTCGTCGGTCCCGTACGCCGGCGGAGATGTGACGCCGACCAGTTTGGCAACGGTCGCGCAAGTCGGCAGCGTCTGGGGCACGGCCTATCAGTCAAGTTCGAACAACGTCTTCACGTCGGCATTCCTCAAGCGGCACGCGGGTTTCGGCCCCGCAGCCGACGGCGTCAGCACGACAACCGGCGGCATCTACACGATCGATCCCACGGGGACGAATCCGCCAAAGCTGCTGATCGACTTGAACTCGGCCGGCACCGGGCTGGGTACTGGGGCCGATCCACATCCGACATCAAGCGAGGCCGACGGCGGCGACTGGTTCCACGATACAGGTTCGCTCGGCCTTGTCGGCAAGCGCTCGCTCGGTGGGCTGGCTATCTCCGCGGACGGCAAGACGCTCTACACGGTTAACCTGAATACACGCGAGTTGATCGAGATTCCGCTCAAGGCCGACGGGACGGTCGATGGCGACCGAAGCATTCGGCACACGCCGACCCCGCAGGTCAATCCAACCGATAGCGGTATTGCCAATTTTTATTCGAACGACATGCGGCCCTTCGCCGTGACCGTGCGCGGCAACGCGGTGTTTGTCGGTGTTACTTACTCGGCCGAAACCAGCGGCGTTGCCAGCGATCTCCGGGCCTTCGTCTATGCATTCGACCCGGCAACCGGGCTGTTTCGGACTTACAATCAACCGACCGGCTCCTTCCCCGCGGCCACGAAAGTCACCCCGGTCCTTTCGGCCAAATTGACGTACTCACGCGGTACGGCCGACGACCCAACGCCGGACGATCCGAACTCGGGCGACGAAGTCGCCGCCGATTGGAAGGCATGGACCTCGAACTTCGTCACAGCGCTCGGACAAGATGGCTATCCGGTCCACCCGGAACCGTGGCTGACGTCCATTGCCTTCGATGGATCGAGCATGGTGCTCGGGATCCGCGATCGATTCGGCGATCGTGGCGGTTATTTGACCGGCAATGCCACGGCCGGCGACACGAATGAATTCTCGGTCATCGCCATCGGCGACATCTTGCGCGCCGCCCCGAACGGCACGGGATGGCAACTGGAATCGAACGGAAGCTCAGGCGGCGTCACCACGCAGGGTGCGAATACTGGAGCCGGGCCCGGCGGCGGGGAGTTCTATTACCAAGACGTCGCGGACCCAACTCCGGCCGAGGTCGTCAGCGGCGGTCTCGCTCAGGTGCCCGGTTTCTCCACCATCGCCGCCACGGGGACCGACCCATCGTCGTCATTCACCGGCGGCCTGTACACGTTCTTCAACTCGGGCGTCGGCGTGGCCGGCACTGTCGACTCAAAGTCGACCGTCTACGAATCGTTCGACCTGAACACGTTCGGCAGCGCCAACGGACTCGGCGACGTGGCGGCCGTGCCGGCCTCCGGGACTGTGCAAGTTGGCGATCGCGTGTTCGCCGACACCAATTCGAATGGAATCCAGGATGCCAACGAAGTTGGGATTTCCGGCGTGGTGTTGAAGCTGTTCGCGAACGGCACGCAAGTTGACAGTGTCACCAGCGGCACGGCCGGCGATTACCTGTTCGATAACTTGCAACCCAACACCGCTTACGAAATCCGCATCGATACACCACAAGCGGCGCTGACGGGCCGATCGCTGGCCAAGGTCAATCAGGGGACCGACGACCTGCTCGACTCGGATGCCACGCTTTCCGGCACGACGGACACCACCGCCTTCACGACCGGCGATGCTGGGTCGAGCAATCACGCGCTCGACATCGGTTTCGCGGGTGCAGGCGCGGCTGGGACGACGGTGACGCTCGGCAATCTCGTGTTCAAGGACACCAACAACAATGGCACGTTTGATTCCGGGGAAACAGGCATCGACGGCGTCGCGGTTGACTTGCTCAACGCGGCTGGAACGACGGTCGTCAACTCAACCACCACGGCCGGCGGCGGCCTGTATTCGTTCGCGGGATTGACCCCCGGTACCTATCAGGTGCGTTTGTCGGCCAGCAACTTCACCGGCAATGGCGTTCTCGTCGGCTTCACGAGCAGCTCCACCTCGTCGAACACGCCGAACAACAACATCGACAACGACAACAACGGCAAAGCGAACGGCACGCTCGGCTCTGGCGGCGTCATTCAGAGTGCTGCCATTGATCTCGTTCTCGGTGGGGAGCCGACAACCGACGGCGACGGCGCGGATGGCAATCTGACGCTCGACTTCGGTATGGTCCCGCCAGCCCCGGCGCCCACGTTGACGCTTGGTAATCTGGTCTTTAAGGACGTCAACAAGAACGGCGTTTTTGACGCGGGCGACACCGGAATCGATAGCGTTGCCGTCGACTTGCTCGATCAGGCCGGCAGTTCGGTCCTGAAGTCCACGACCACCGCCGGCGGCGGGCTCTTTGCGTTCACGGGCTTATCGGCCGGGATTTATCACGTGCGCCTGTCGGCAAGCGACTTCACGGGCAGTGGCGCACTGGTCGGCTTCACGCCGAGCACGACGACGGTCGGCAATGCCGACAACGACGTCAATAACGACAACAATGGCAGCCTATCGGGCGCGCTCGGCTCGGGCGGGTTCGTCGTCTCCGGACCGATCGCCCTCACTGCAGGGACCGAGCCCACCGACGACGGCGACGACGCCAACGGCAACCTGACGCTCGACTTCGGCATGGTGGCTCCGGCCGCCGCGACCTCGCTCACGCTCGGCAATCTGGTGTGGAACGATGCCAATGGCAACGGCACGTTCGACACGCTGGAAACCGGCATCGACGGCGTCTCGGTCCAACTCCTCAATTCGGCCGGAACCGTCGTGCAATCCACGACCACGGCCGGCGGCGGCTTGTACACGTTTACCGGTCTCGCGGCGGGCGATTATCGCGTGCGGCTGGCGGCAACAAACTTCCAGACGGGTGCCGCGCTCGCCAACTTCACGGCCAGCTCGGCGTCGACTTCCACCGATCCGAACGACAACGTCAACAACAACAACGACGGCACGGTGAACGGGGCCCTCGGTTCTGGTGGGTTCATTCAAAGTGGACTCGTATCGCTTGCGACCGGTGCTGAGCCGACGACCGATGGCGACGGCGCCGACGGCAACCTGACCGTCGACTTCGCGATGTCGCCGATCGCCGCCAATACGCTCACGCTCGGCGATAAAGTCTTTGTCGACACGAACAACAACGGCATGCTCGACGGAGTGGAAATTGGGATCGATGGCGTTTCGGTGCAGTTGCTCAATTCGGTCGGCATCGTCCAAAAGACGACCACGACGGCCGGCGGCGGGCTCTATTCGTTCTCGGGCCTCGCGGCGGGCGACTACAAGGTCCGTCTGTCCGCAACCAATTTCAACGCGGGCGGCACGCTCGTCGGTTACACGAGCAGTACCGGAACCGGCAACGCATTCGAAGGCGCGCTGACGCCGGACCCGGACAGCAATGTCAACAACGACGACAACGGCACGACCACCGGCACGCTCGGCAACGGCGGCTTCATCGAGAGCGGCTTGATCACGCTCGCCTTGAACACTGAGCCGACGAACGACGGCGACGCCAGTGCGAATACGAATCTCGCGCTCGACTTCGGCGTCGTGCCTGCGGCGGTCGGCACGCTGAGCCTCGGCGGCACGGCCTGGATCGATGTCAACAACAACGGCTTGCTCGACGGCAGCGAAACAGGCAATGCCGGCATCACCATGCAGCTCGTGAACTCGAGCGGCGTCGCGATTCAAACGACCACGACCACGGCCGGCGGCAAGTATTCGTTTACCGGCATAGCGACCGGCGATTACAAGGTGCGCATCGCGCCGAGCAACTTCACCGGCACGGGCCCGCTCGTCGGATTCATGAGCAGTACCGGCACGAACGGCGCGGGCGTCGGCGGGTTCGAAGGTGCGGCGACGCCGGATCCGGACACGAATGTTATTGGCGATGACAATGGCCAGGTGTCTGGCATTCTCGGCACGGGCGGTTTCATCGAAACGGGTCTCGTGACGCTGGCGGCCGGCGGCGAACCGACCACGGATGGCGACGGGGCCGACAGCAATCAGACGGTTGACCTCGGCGTCTTCCAGAAACTGAGCATCGGCAACACACTCTTTAACGACGCCAACAATAACGGCATTTTGGACAACTCGGAGACTGGTATCGCCAATGTCTCCGTGCGGCTATTGAATCCGAGTGCCGGCAACGCCGTCGTCGGCACGGCGACCACCAACGCGCAGGGGCAATATCTCTTCGGCGACCTGATTGCTGGAAATTACGTGGTTGAGTTGGCCGCGTCCAACTTCAATGCCGGCGGCCCACTCTTCAATTTCAAGTCGAGCACGGGCGGCGCCGGCAATGCCTTTGAGCCGGCCCCCGGCAACGGCGCCGATAAGCAAGATCATGGCACGACCGCGGGGACGCTGGGTTCCGGCGGCACGATCACTAGTGCAACCATCGCGCTCAATGCGAACGGGCCCACGGGGGAGAACCCGAACACCGACTTGGGCACGCCGGACGCCCAGGCCAATCTCACCGTGGACTTCGGCGTCTTCCAGCCGACACCGTCGACCGCGAGCATCGCCGGCCGCGTGTTCCTGGACTTCAATAATAACGGGGCTTTCAATGGGCCCGACTCGGGCATCTCCGGCGTCACGCTGACACTCTCCGGCGGCGGCCTGACGTCGCCGACCACGCTCCAGACCGACGCGGTTGGCAACTTCACGTTCAACAACCTGGCGGCCGGCACGTACACGCTCACGGAAACGCAGCCGACCAGCCCGGCGAATCAGAATGGTAAGTCGATTGCCGGCAATGGCGGGGGCACGGCGACTTCGAACACGGTGACCGGCATCACGCTCACGGTCGGCAAGGCGGCCACGGGTTACAACTTCGGCGAGATTCCGTTGGTGCAGACCGGCGGCTTCGTCTACGAGGACAAGAACGGCAACGGCAAGAAGGACTCCGGTGAGCCGGGTATTCCCGGAGCGCTGGTCACGTTAACCGGCACCGACGTCCTCGGCGCTGCCATTTCCGCGAAGACCGCGACCACCGACGCTTCAGGCGCCTATGTGTTCAACGCGATCCTACCGGGGACTTACGCGATCACTGAAACTCAGCCGAACGGCTACACGGACGGCAAGGAGCAAAACGGCACGCCGACCGCGACCGTGAGCAACGACAAGTTCGTCGGCATCAATCTGATGAGCGCGGCGACCAGTTCCGGCTTCAACTTCGGCGAGACCAAGAGCACGAGCATCGCCGGCTTCGTTTATGGCGACGCGAACAACAACGGCACGAAGGATACAGGTGAAGCGGGCATCGCCGGCGTGACGGTTCGGCTGCTCGGGACCGATGACCTTGGCCAAGCGGTCGACAAGTCGCTGACGACGGGCAACGACGGCGGCTACACCTTCGGCAATCTGCGGCCCGGCACCTATCGGCTGGCCGAGATGACGCAACCGGCCGGCTTCAATGACGGCAAGGAGACTGCTGGCACCGCGGGCGGCGTTACGACGACGAACGAGCGCATCCTCAACATCCCGCTCACATCGGGCACGGCCGCGACCGGCTATCTCTTCGGCGAGCAATCCGGCCCCGACCTGACCCTGACGCAGACCCCGGCATCGACCACGATCAACGTGAACGGCACGGTGACGATTACCTACACGATGAAGAACCGCGGCACCGCGACAGCCACGGCAGCGAAGGCGGTCATGAACTTCGGCGGTCTGCAATTCATGTCGGCATCGGTGCCGGCCGAGTTCGATTCAGCCACGAAGACGTGGACCGTCGGCGACCTGGCCGCGGGAGCGACGAAGACAATTCAGATCGTCTTGAAGGGGACGGCGGCCAGCACATATGTGCCGAGTTCGCAAGCCAGCACGACCGTCACGGAACTGTTGACGACGAACAACAAAGGCACGAGTACGATCACCGTGGGAGCGTCGATTCCGGTTCCGACACCAACTCCGCCGGCCCCGCGCGGAAGCTGGTGGCAGTCGCGCTTCTGGTTCCTGGCGAGTAGTTTTCTTCGCAAATAGGGTATAGGGGATGGGGTATGGGGTGTGACTATACCCTATACCCCAAACCCCATACCCGGCTGCTAGAACTGATCCAGCCAGAAGTGCGTGCCGCGATAGTACTTCTTCGGGGCCCACAGGTCATAGCGCCAGCCCGGTTCCTTGAAGGCCGGGTAGGCCATGTAAGCCGGCGGCCGCATGTACGGAGCGCCTTGCGGTTCCGGCCACTGCGGACTGTAGGTCGGCCAGTAGTTGTGCGGGAAGTACACGTACGGGTAGTAGAACCCTTGCGGCAGCGGTGGATCGCCTGCCTTGGCGGTGTTCGACGAGGCCGCGAACAACCCAACCAACAGGGCGGCGCCGATGAGCCAGCGACGGAGCATGTGGAATCCTCCATGATTATGCCCCGGCGGTCCGGCCGGGGGACGTCCAAGTGCTGTATCGGAGTTGCGGGCCATGTGGGTCCGCGCGGCCCGGCCGGTCCAAGCGGAAAAACGTAAAACAAACATCGCCTTATGCCGACGCGAACGGTCGGTCCACGCGTCCGGTGGAAGCCGAGTACGCGGCGAAATTGTGCGGTAGAACCGAAAAATAGATTCAAGTTCGAGGAAGGCCAAGGCGAGCGGAGCGGCGTAAGCCGCCCG
>DATANR010000494.1:0-6705 GCA_036266155.1 Gemmataceae bacterium
CGCTCGCCAGTGGGAGACCTGCATGACGCACGACATTGCCATCATCGGCGGCGGGATTGTTGGCCTGGGCACGGCGCTCGCACTCTCGGAACGCACCGGCGCTCGCATCGTCGTGCTCGAAGCCGAGGGCAAGGTTGCTGCTCATCAGACCGGCCATAACAGCGGCGTCATTCACTCGGGCCTCTATTACAAGCCGGGCTCTCTCAAGGCCAAAAACTGTGCCGAGGGCCGCGAGTTGATGTACCGCTTCTGCGCGGACAACGGCATCGCTCACGATCGCTGCGGCAAGGTCGTCGTGGCCACCGAAGAGCGCGAATTGCCCGCCCTCGCGGAGTTGGAACGTCGAGGTATTGCAAACGGCATCAAGGACATTCGCCGGCTGAGCCCCGAGCAGATTCGCGAGCATGAGCCGTATGTCGCCGGCATCGCAGGGCTCTACGTCGGAGAGACCGGCATCGTCGATTACAAGCAAGTGACCGAGGCCTACGCCACCAAGGTCCGCGACGGCGGTGGCGAGGTGCGCCTCGATGCGAAGCTGGTCGGCTTTCGGCGCTCGGGAAGCGAGTTCGTGTTAGCAACAACCCAGGGCGACGTCACTGCTCGCAGCCTCGTCAACTGTGCCGGCCTGCAATGCGATCGCGTCGCCAAGTTGTGCGGCGTCGAGCCGGGGTTGCAGATTATCCCATTCCGCGGCGAATACTACGACATCGTGCCGGAACGTTGGGGCTTGGTTAAGAACCTCATCTATCCGGTGCCCGATCCGCGTTTCCCCTTCCTGGGCGTTCACTTCACACGCATGATCCACGGCGGCGTCGAGGCGGGGCCGAATGCGGTGCTCGCGTTTCGCCGCGAAGGCTACACTCGCTCGAGTTTCCGTAGCAAAGACGTCTTGCAAATGCTCGGCTACCGCGGCTTCTGGAAGATGGCACGCAAATACTGGGACATGGGCATGCACGAGATGTACCGCTCGTTTAGCAAGCGCGCGTTCTTGAGAGCCCTGCAACGGCTGATCCCGGAATTGAAGTGGGCCGACATCTATCCGGCTGGCGCCGGCGTGCGGGCCCAGGCGGTCGACCCGGATGGCAAAACCGTCGATGACTTCCGCATCGTGGAAGCGGAGCGCATGGTTCACGTGCTCAACGCCCCATCGCCCGGCGCGACGGCCTCCATCAGCATCGGCCGCACCATTGCCGCAGCGGCCGTGAAGAATTTTGATCTACCGGTCCGCCCACAGCGGATGTGTGCGTGAACCCATGTGCGGTATCGCGGGCTACGTCACCGGGAAAGACCCGCAGCCGGTGGCTGTATTTCAGAAGGCTGCGCTAAAGACGCTCGCCCATCGCGGGCCCGATGATGCGGGCTGGCTGACCGACCAAGGCCAGGGCAAAGGCGACACGCCCGGCGATCCCGGCCGCTGGGGATTGCTCCATCGCCGGCTCGCGATTCTCGATCTGTCCGCCCTCGGCCACCAGCCGATGACAACGCCCGATGGGCGCTACTCAATTATCTTCAACGGCGAAATCTACAACTACGTCGAGTTGCGTGAACAACTCGAACGTGAGGGGGTTTTATTCCGCTCGCACTCGGACACGGAAGTCTTGCTCTGGGCCTACGCGCGTTGGGGTCCCACATGTCTCCCCAAACTCGTCGGCATGTTCGCGCTTGCGATCGTTGACCGCGAGCGTCGCCGAATGTTCCTCGCCCGCGATTTCTTCGGCATCAAGCCTCTCTACTATGCTCGACCGGGTTGCGGGTTCGCGTTCGCTTCGGAGATCAAGGCCCTGCGGCCAGTCGTCAGCGGCAAGGTGCGGGCAAGTCGTCTCTTCGATTACCTGCGTGATGGTCTGACCGACCATGGCGGCGAGACGCTGCTCGAAGACGTCCACCAATTGCCGGTCGCCCACTGGATTGAGGTCGATCTCGAAACCGGCACGCCGATGGAGCCGACACGCTACTGGGACATCGATCTGCGTCGGCGAACCGATATCTCATTCGCCGACGCGGTTGCGCGCGTCCGCGAACTGTTCCTCGATAGCGTTCGCTTGCATCTGCGCAGCGATGTGCCGGTCGGGGCTGCCCTCTCGGGGGGTATTGATTCGTCGGCCATCGTCGCGGCGATGTGTGCCGTCGATCCGCAAGCCGATCTGCACACGTTCAGCTTTGTCGCCGACGACCCGACAATTGGCGAAGAGCAATACGCCGACCTCGCGGCTAAGAGTGCCGGCGCGACAGCACGCAAGGTGCGCATCGCGCCGGGCGAATTGGCGGCCGACGTGGATCGACTCGTCGCGATGCAAGACGAGCCGTTCGGCAGCACCAGCATTTATGCCCAATATCGCGTCTTTCGTTTGGCGGCGGAGCATCGCATCAAGGTGATGCTTGATGGGCAGGGCGCCGACGAGATGCTGGCCGGCTACCACGGCTACTTTCCCGAACGACTCGGCTCCTTGATCGGACGCGGCGAATGGCTGAAGGCTTATTCGTTCGCCCGGCGCGCGTCGAAGCGACCCGGCGTCGGCCGGCAAACGATGCTCCTCGCCCGCGGATTGCGGCGCTTGCTGCCCCGTGGGGTGCAAGCCGGCGGGCGCGCCTTGTTTGGCAAACCGTCGATGCCGGCGTGGCTCAATGGTGCGTGGTTTGAGCGCCAGGGAGTTGAAGAAGCAATTGAGGTGCGCTCCGCTCGACGCGCCGACCGCCTTCGCGAGCGCCTCTACCGCACGTTGACCAAAACCAGCTTGCCGATGCTCTTGCGTTACGAGGACCGCAACTCGATGGCCTGGTCAATCGAGAGCCGCGTGCCGTTCCTGACACCGGCGCTCGCGGAGTTCGTGCTCTCGCTGCCCGAAGAATATCTCATCTCGTCGGACGGCGTCACGAAGCACGTCTTTCGCGAGGCGATGCGCGGCATCGTGCCGGATGCGATCCTCAATCGCCGCGACAAGATTGGATTCGCGACGCCCGAGAAAAAGTGGCTCAACGAACTCGGCCCCTGGGTCGCGGGCATGTTGAGCCCGGATCGATTGCGCCGCGTTCCCGCATTGAACGCGGCCATCGTTGCCCGCGAATGGCAAGCGGTGCAGGCCGGCACGCGGCCGTTCGACTGGCGCATCTGGCGCTGGGTCAATGTCGTCCGTTGGGCGGAAGCGTGGGAATTGACGGTTGAATGACGATTGCGGGATGTGGTAATCTATCTCTTACATGCGGATGATCCTTAAATCGGACCAATCAGAAAATTGACAAAGCCATGACTGCAACAGCAATGTTGGGGCTGGTACTTGTGCTCGGAGCGCCCGCTCTGAAAGACAAGCAGCCGGTCGTCGAGCTTTACGGACTCTGGGAATTCGAGCTATCGGAGGATGCAAAAGACAAAGATCTGCGCAACTACCGCTACCGATTCAACAAGGAGGGCACCTGGCAAGTATTCGAAGGTGAACTTGAAGTTGCGGCGGCACGGGGATTTCAATTCGACGCCAAAGCAAAGATCCCACCCATCGACTTCAACACTCCACCAACCGATAGTGCAAGTCCGCTCGTCTTCGGCATCTACAAGATCGAAGGCGACCAACTCACGATTTGTAGCGGCGGTCCAGGCCAACCTCGGCCGACCTCATTTGAAGTATTGGCAGGCTCATCGAGCTATTTGCAAAGACTTCATCGTGTTAAAACCACGAATTGACACATGAACGCCTACCTCTTACTCGGCCTGACCTTTGCGTTCGGAAGCGGTTGAGGAACGAGTAGTCGTTGGGATTCGCCCGCGTTTCTTTCAATTCGGCGGCAACAGACCGAAAGGTCGGAACGGGGCGCCGACTAGTCGTCCATTTGAGTATTTTGAGTCTTGACACGTTTCATTTCGTTGCACCGATGCACGATGCGCTCCTGACAACTCGTTGCCGGCAACGGTCATCTTGATCCAGGGTTGGGCAGACGGCAACGAGTTGCTCGGCATGGGCTGGCGGAACCGCCAGTTCATAAACCCTTCGGAACATGAGTGTTGCGCCGAACACAACCCCTTTCGGTAGCAACTCGTTGCCACGTTGCCGATGTTGCCGGCAATGAGGATACCCCCACCCCGCCGTGGCGACGAGGCGGCGGCGCGGCGGTCGCCGGAAGCGTTCGCACGCACACGCGGATTCGATTCGCTCGTCTTGCATCTCGCCCCCGCCTTTGGTATTTCCCCCACTTTCCGGAACCCCCTGGAGTGCCACCGATGGACAAGCCGTATTTCGTTCATGCTTCCGCCTATGTCGATGAGCCCTGCGAGATCGGCGAGGGGACCAAGGTTTGGCACTTTTCGCACGTCATGCCGAAATGCAAGCTCGGCAAGAAGTGCATTCTCGGGCAGAACGTTCATATCGCGACAGGCGTGATCATTGGCGACAACGTCAAGATTCAGAACAACGTGTCGCTCTACGACGGGGCGGTCATTCAGGACGACGTGTTCCTCGGGCCATCGTGCGTGTTCACCAACGTGACCAACCCGCGCAGTCAGATCGTGCGCCGGTCGATGTATGAGAAGACGCTCGTTCGGCGCGGTGCTTCGGTCGGCGCCAATTCGACCATCGTGTGCGGGACGACGATTGGGCGCTACGCGTTTATCGCGGCCGGGGCCGTCGTGACCAAGGATGTGCCGGATTATGCGCTCATCATTGGCGTGCCTGGCCGCATCGCGGGCTGGATGAGCCGGCATGGTTATCGGCTTGGCGCTCCAGACGCGAACGGCATCATGCTCGACCCGGAGACTGGCTGGAAGTACAAGGTCGCCGGCAACGTGGTGACGTGCCTGAACCTGGGTGAAGACGAACCACTTCCCGCATGAGCAACGCCGTGATCCGATTGAGGGCGAGCGTCGAGGCGTAAGCCCGACGTGCCTGACTGGCACACGTCGGGCTTATGCCTCGACGCTCGCCAAGAACGCCTTGCCTCTGTACCCACTCATTGCGGACAATACCTCCGTTCGCATTCTCGACGAACGGAGGCCCCCCATGCTTGAATCGATCCTTCAATCGGTTGGCCGCACACCGATGGTCAAGCTGCGGCGGCTGACGGAAGGCCTCCAGGCCACGGTCGCCATCAAGGTCGAGGCGGGCAATCCGGGCGGCAGCGTCAAGGATCGCGTCGCCATCGGTATGATCGCGGATGCCGAGCGCCGTGGCGTGTTGCGAACCGGCGGCACGATCATCGAAGCGACAGCGGGCAACACGGGCGTCGGCTTGGCGATGGTCGCCGCCGTCAAGGGTTACCGCTGCATCTTCGTGTTGCCCGACAAGATGGCCCCGGAGAAGATCGCGCTACTGAAGGCTTATGGGGCTGAGGTCGTCGTCACGCCGACGGGTGTCGCGCCGGATTCGCCAGAGAGCTACAGCGGCGTTGCCGATCGACTGGCGCGGGAAATCCCCGGCGCCTGGCGGCCCAATCAGTTCGCGAACATGACGAACCCGGAGGCCCACTACCGCACCACCGGGCCGGAAATCTGGGAGCAGACCGATGGTAAGGTGACCGTCTTCGTCTCCGGCGTCGGCACCGGCGGTACGGTCTCCGGCGTCGCGCGTTATCTGAAGGAGATGAACCCGGAGATCAAGGTCATCGGCGCCGATCCGGAAGGCTCGGTGCTTTCAGGCGGAACGCCGAAAGCGTGGAAGGTCGAGGGTATTGGCGAGGACTTTGTCCCCAAGACGTTCAACGGCCACCTCGTTGATGAGTGGCTCCGCGTGAGCGATGCGGAGTCATTCCAGACGGCCCGGATGCTGGCACGCCGCGAAGGCATGTTGCTCGGCGGCTCGACCGGGACCAACCTCGCCGCGGCCCTTCGCTATGCCCGTCGGCTTGGCCCGGAACATCTGATCGTGACATTGGGCTGCGACACCGGCCGGAATTATCTGTCGAAATTTTACGACGACGGCTGGCTAGCCGCCAACCAGCTCACGTCGGTCCCGGTGCCAGCACAATCGATCGGCGACCTGATTCGCAAACGCGGACCACGGCAGCTCGTGAAGATCCACCCCGATGCCACGGCCGAGGAGGCGATCCAGCAACTGGAGAAGACCGGCATCTCGCAACTGCCCGTCATCGCCGCGGACGGCAAGCCAGTCGGCAGCGTACAAGAGGTGACACTCGCGCGGCTGCTGCATGATCGCAAGGACCCAAGTGCGGTGAAGATCGGCGACGTGATGGCTCGCCCGCTGCCGACGCTCGACATCCACACGCATCTCGACGAAGCGTATCGTCTGCTGCTCGCCGGCTACACTGGCGTGCTCGCGACCGACGGCGACACGGTGGTCGACATCATCACGCGAATCGACTTGATTCACTACTGGGATCAGGGGCGGGACACGTAAGTCCAATGAGGGAATATACGATGTCCGAACAGGAAGCCGATTTCGCCACGCGGGCCAGGAGCCTGATCCCGCGACGGGCGCCACGATTGTGCCGATCTACGCGACGTCGACCGACACCCAGGCCGCCATCGGTCAGCACCAGGGATACGAGTATTCACGAAGCGGCAACCCAACGCGCACAGCACTTGAAACATGTCTCGCCGCACTCGAAGGCGGGGAGCGCGGACCGGTGACCAGTTCCCGGAGCTCACCGACAATAAGACGGGTATTGCCAATGCACGAAACCGATCGATCGAATCGTCTGATTCTCAGGTGTTTTCTGAGCCCCGGCGATATTGTCATGCTGACCGCCGCTGTACGGGACCTC
>DATANR010000495.1:0-8206 GCA_036266155.1 Gemmataceae bacterium
TCGGCGCTCCGCGCCGTCTTCTTCCTGCGGCCCATGATTCACTCCCTTGAATCGATGTCGCCACACCCTACTCCATAGGTGCCCGCCAGGACAAGATTTCCTCACTTCGAAGGTGGTCCAGGAATTGGGGTCCACTTCAGAGACGGATTCAATAGGCGTCTCAACGGCACATAGCCTTGGCGAGCGTTAGGATTGCCGTCTTAGTTCCTTCAGACAAACCCGGCCACGCGGCCAACAGAGGATCAAGATCGGGTTCGATCAATCGGCTCACGTTCGTAAATGCGCCGGAATCTGCGCCGCCGGGTCCAAAGAAGCTAGAATTTCCCTCGGCAAGCGAAGGGGGTTCGATTCCCATACACTCTCGTCCCCGTCGGATGTCGCAATTGCTACGCATAGAATGACGCTTCCATCTTTGGGAGCGTCTTGATTTATGCAACTGATCCCGCTCCTGTCCGCGGTTCAGCACGAGCGCGGGCATCTGTCGGAAGCGACTCTCCGGGACCTCTCGCGGGCACACAACGTACCGCTCTATCGGCTTCAAGAACTCGTCAGCTTCTATCCGCACTTTCGAACCGCCCCGCCGCCTCGCGTTGAATTGAACGTCTGCCGCGACATGTCGTGCTGGCTTGCGGGCGGCCCCGAATGCTCGCGTCAACTGCACGAATTGACGGCACCGGACGTCGAGATCCATGAGGTATCGTGCGTCGGTCGGTGTGATCGGTCCCCAACGGCGACGATTAACGGAGTGCCCGTCCCGGCCGCCGACTTGGAGCAGGTGAAGCGATGGGTCGCCGACCCCGCATTGATCCCCGATCTCAGCGCTAATCTGCCGCGGCGATGGTCATGCGATCCATATCCGACGGCAACCGATCGGTATGCGACCCTCGATCGAGCCCGGCGCGGCGGGCCGAGCGAAATCGCTGGCATGATCGCCACGCTCAAGGAATCCGGCCTCCGCGGCATGGGCGGCGCCGGCTTCCCGGCGGGAACCAAGGGTGAACTCGTTGCCCGCGAGACGCGAACGCCCAAGTATGTGATTTGCAACGCCGACGAAAGTGAGCCGGGCACTTTCAAGGATCGGGAAATCCTCGCAGATCTGCCGCATCTCGTGATCGAAGGCATGGCCCTTTCCGGTCTCGGCATCGGCGCGAACAAGGGCATCCTCTATTTGCGCCACGAATACGGGCCGGAGCAAGAGCGATTCGAAGCCGAGTTGAAGCGGGCCTATGACCTTGGCATTCTCGGTAAGCCGGATGCGAGCGGTTGGCAGTTCGACATCGAAGTATTCGTCTCGCCGGGCGGATACATCCTCGGCGAGGAGACCGCGCTCCTCGAAGCTCTCGAAGACAATCGCGGCGAGCCGCGCAACAAACCGCCGTTCCCCGGCACGCACGGGCTCCACGGCCAGCCGACGCTCATCAACAATGTCGAGACCCTGTGCCATGCGACCGCGCTTTTGGCTAACGGAGTCGATTGGTGGAAGGCACAAGGCGCTCCTGGATTCGCCGGGTTGAAGTTTATCGCCGTCTCCGGTCATGTGACGAATCCCGGCGTCTACCTCGTGCCGATGGGAACGACGGTGCGGGCGTTGATCGAACTGGCCGGTGGTATGAAGGATGGCCGCAAGCTACTCGCCTTCGCGCCGGGGGGAGCATCGTCGAATTTCCTGCCAGCGGATCGGGTCGACGTGCCGCTCGACTTCGCGGCACTTCAAAAGGCCGGCTCCATGCTCGGCTCCGGAGCGCTCGTTGTGGTTGCGGAAGGGACCGACCTGTTCGGCCTGGCGACCAATGTGACGCGCTTCTTCCGGAACGAATCGTGTGGCAAATGCGTCCCATGTCGAGTCGGATCGCAAAAGGCGGTCGAGATTTTGGAAGGTGTGCAGGCGGGCACGATGACAAAGACGGAGCTCGACTTACTTCCCGAACTCGCGGACACGATGTTGCAAACGAGCATCTGCGGACTTGGCCAGGTAGCGGTTGCCCCAGCGCTGTCGTTATTGAAGAATTTCAACATCGTTTAGCGCTTGCCTCGTCGGGACGACCGCCGAACGTTTGAGTTGAGAACCGATGCCTCACGTTAGCCTCACGATCGACAACCGCAACGTGACCGTTCCAGCGGGGATGTCAATCTGGTCGGCGGCCAAGTCTATCGGCGTCGACGTCCCAGTTCTCTGCCATCATGAAAAAATGACGCCGGTCGGCGTCTGTCGAATGTGCGTTGTCGACACCGGCGGCCGGGTGCTAGCCGCATCGTGTGTACGGCCGTGCGACGAGGGGATGAAGGTCGAAACCGCCTCGCCCAAGGTCGAGAAGCACCGTCGGATGCTCACGGCCCTGCTTCTGTCGGATCATCCGACGCCGTGTGTGAAGGAAAAGACCACGGGCGACGACGCCCTCGACGCGCTCGGTCGCAAGTACGGTATTGCAGACTCGTCGTTATTCCGCACTCCGCACTCCGCACTCCGCACTTCCGACAGTTCGAGTCCCGTCATCGCCGTCGATCATCAGGCTTGCATCCTCTGCGATCGTTGCATTCGGGCGTGCGACGAGATTCAGTGCAACAACGTCATCGGCCGCACCGGCAAGGGTTACACGACGCGCATCGGCTTTGACCTCGACAACCCGATGGGCGAGAGCACTTGCGTTTCGTGCGGCGAGTGCGTCGCGGCATGCCCGACCGGGGCACTGACAAACAAGACCATCACGTTGCCGATGTTGCCGAGGAACGACACGACGAATGTCGACACCGTCTGCCCTTATTGCGGCGTCGGCTGTGCGTTGACGATGCATGTCGACGAGAAAGCGAACAAGATCGTCTGGGCCGAGGGACGCGACGGCGGCGGCAACGACGGCCGTTTGTGCGTGAAGGGCCGCTACGGGTGGGACTACACGTCGCACGAACAACGGTTGACGAAGCCGCTCATTCGGCGAAAAGAGTTTTACCCGAAGGGATCGCTCTCCAACGAGGTCAAAGGCAACGGCAAGAACGCGGTCGTCGACTATCGCGAGGTGATGCCGGCCTTCCGCGAGGCGTCGTGGGACGAGGCGCTCGATCTAATCGCGAGCAATCTGCTGCGAATTAAGAAGGAGGATGGGCCGCGAGCGCTCGCGGGCTTCGGCTCAGCCAAATGCTCCAACGAAGAGGCGTATCTCTTTCAAAAGCTAATGCGGGCCGGTTTGGGAACGAACAATGTCGACCACTGCACGCGGCTCTGCCATGCATCGTCGGTCGCGGCGTTGCTCGAAGGGATTGGCTCCGGCGCCGTGTCCGACATCTTCGCCAACGCGAAGCACTCCGACTTCCTTCTGCTGACGGGCACGAACACCACCGTCAACCATCCGGTCGCGGCCACGTTCTTCAAGCAGGCGGCCAAGCGTGGCACCAAGATCCTGGTCGTCGATCCGCGACGGCCGCTAATGGCCGACTTCGCCACGTGGTATTGCCCCATCAATCCTGACACCGACGTGGCGTTTTACAACACCCTGATGCACGTGATGATCGAGGACGGACTTGTCGACGAGAAGTTCATCCGCGATCGGACTGAGAACTTCGACGCGCTGAAATCGATGGTGACACAATACCCGCCGTCTCGCGTCGCGCCCGTGTGCGGCATCGCCGAGGCGACTCTCGTCGAGATCGCGCGATCGATGGGCCGTGCCAAGAACATGCTCATCTTCTGGGGCATGGGCATCAGCCAGCACACGCACGGGACCGACAACGCGCGCTGCTTGATTGCCCTGGCCATGTTGACGGGCAACATTGGGCGGCCGGGCACGGGACTGCATCCGCTGCGCGGCCAGAACAATGTTCAGGGGGCCTCCGATGCCGGCCTGATCCCGATGATGTATCCGGACTACCAACTCGTGAAGGTCGAAGAGAATCGCAAGAAGTTCGAAGCGGCCTGGGGCGTGCCGCTTGATGCGACACCTGGGTTGACGGTCGTCGAGATCATGAAGGGCGCGCTGGCGGGCACGGTTCGCGGCATGTACATGATGGGCGAGAACCCGTTCCTCTCCGATCCGAACACGAACAAGGTGCGCAAGTCGCTGGCGAACCTCGAATTCCTGGCCGTGCAGGACATTTTCCTGACGGAAACTGCCGAGTTCGCGGACGTGGTGCTGCCGGCTTCGTCCTTCTTCGAGAAGGAAGGGACGTACACGAACACGGATCGCCGCGTGCAGATCGGCCGGCCGGCGTTGAAGCCGCCTGGCGATGCCCGGCTCGACTGGCAGGTGATCTGCGAAATCGCGAACCGGGTCGGCTATCCGATGAGCTACACATCGCCGTCGGAGGTGTTTGCCGAGTTTGCGAGCCTGTCCCCGAGTTACCACGGGCTCAACTACGAGAACCTTGGGTTGAACGGTAAGATCTGGCCCTGCCCGGACCCGGAACATTCGATCGGCGAACTCGTGCTGTTCCACGACCGCTTTCCCACGCCGAGCGGGCGCGGTAAATTTGTCCCCGCCGAGTTCAGCAAGGCGGACGATCTTCCGGATCAGGAATATCCGCTGGTGCTCAACACCGGACGCGTACTGGAGCACTGGCACACGGGCACAATGACTCGGCGATCGCAGGCCCTCGACGCAATCTCGCCGGGGCCGTTTGTGGAGATCAACCCGGCCGATCTGTCGGCCCTCGGGGTAGCGGATGACGAAGTGGTGACGGTGCGATCGAAGCGCGGCGCGATCCGGTTGCCGGCCCGGTCGAGCCTTCGGGTCCAGCGTGGGAGTGTGTTCATCCCATTCCATTTTCGCGAGGCGGCAGCGAACGTGCTAACGAACGACGCCCTGGACCCGTTTGGCAAGATACCAGAGTACAAGTTCTGCGCGGTGCGGGTAGAAAAGAAGTGCTCTAGTCTCTAACGTCTGACCTCTGACCTCCGACCCCTGATGGCGAATCGCCCTGTCCTACCGTCGAGCACCGTCACTGGGATCGCGTTGCGCTTCGTCTCAGAGTTGCAAGCGGGCCGTCGGCCATCGATTGAGATGGCGCTCGACCAGGCGCCGCGTGATGAGTGGGCGGGCTTACTGCAATCGCTGTTGATCGCCGAGACAAACTTTCGTCGTTCGCGGGGCGAGTCGCCGATCGCCCGCGAATATTTGCCGCGTTTCCCAGCCCACGCGGAAGTTGTCCGTGAGGTCGTGCCGGACACGCACCAAGCGCCGATGATCGTTCCGACCGTCCTCGTGGCCGAAGAGGTGATCCCCGAACCGCCGCCGCTTCCGATTCGCCAGATGCGCTATCCAGAATCGCCGGCCGTGCTGGTCGCACCGTTGCCGAGCGCGCCGGTTGCGCGCCTGGCGGCGCCGTTGCCCATGGTCGTACCCAATCTGTTCGAAGACCTTGAGCCTGAGGTCGAGTTCACGCCCCCGATACCGGGACGTCCGCGTCGCCGGCGGCGCTGGCTGATCGGCTTCGTGGTGTTGCTGCTGCTCGGTGGTGCGGCGACCGCGATCTATTTCGTTTTTCTGCGACCCAAGGGTGGCGAACAACCGCCGCCGCCAAATACTCCCGGCGGCCCCACACAACAGCCGAAGGGCTCGGGCTACAATCCGCTCGCGACGCCGAAAAACGCCAACGCCGACCCCGAGCGTGAACTGGCCGAATGGGTCCTATTCCTCGGCGGACGCGGGACCGTCTTGCCGGAAGGCAGCAGTCGTCGACCGTTCTCGACTGACGCCCCGCTGCCAAAAAACAAATTCAACGTCATCGCGTTCTCACTCCCACCCGAAGCCGCGGGCCGATGGACGGCGGCCGATCTCGAACGCCTCCGCGGCCGGACCATGCTTGGCTCAATTCAACTTCATGCCGGTGGGCCCTTCACGGAGGAGATGCTGGCCCCACTAGTAGGGCTACCTTTACGAACAGTCGAACTGATCGGTGGTCCCGTTCAGGCATCCGGAGCTTTTTTTGCGGCGTTTCCCGAACTTGAAACGCTCACGTTGCCATCGACGCCTGGTTGGACAGATGCCGATCTGACGGCCGTCAGCAAGCTGACGAAGCTCGTGTCGCTCAGCGTGAATTCCGCAAAGATTACGCCCAACGGATTCAAGGAACTCAAGAGCCCGACGATCAAGTCGCTGATCTTCGGCGACAAATTGGCGCTGACCGCGGAGCATGTCCGCGTATTCTCCGGTCTCGAACAACTCGAAGAGTTCGAAGCGCGCGGCGGGATGACTGACGAGGTGTTCCTTGAGTTTTCGGTTTTTCAACAATTGAAGCGCATTCGCCTGTACAAGACCACGTTGACCGACGCCGGATTGAAAGCGCTGGAAGGGATCGGCAAATTGGAAGAACTTCGCATCGACGGTTCGGCCATCACTGGCGAAGGCCTGAAACTGCTGGCCGATCGGCCGAAGTTAAAGATTGTCGATTTCGGCGGAGCAAAGCTGACCAACTCGAACGTCGGCTTGTTGCTGGCACTGCCTGCCCTCAAGGAATTGCGCCTTGCGGGCAACCCAATCGGCGATCAGAGTGCCGTGCTGCTTGCGCAGATCGAAGGAGCGGAGGTGCTCGACTTGAGTGCGACCGACATCAGTGACGTGACGCTTAGGACCATTCAGAAGATCCCGAACCTGAAAACACTGATTGTGACCAACACCAAGGTCACCGACAGCGCGGCCCGCGGCTTCGAGATGGCGGTGCCGGGCTGTAAGGTCGTGTCCGGAAGACGCAAATAGTCGAAGGATTCCTGGGAGTCCGACCTTGGAAGAGATCCTCGTGCCCGTGCTGCAAGTGTTTTTCGAGTTCTTTCTCGAAATACTGATCTACATCGGTCTCGACTTCGCGGCGATGTCGGACGACGGCAAGAAAACAAACGGCTGCGTATTGTTCGGCCTATTCGCCCTCGCGGGGGTGGCGATCGGGGCCCTGGTCAACTGGCTGCACCCGAATCCCATCCTCCACCTGGAGTGGCTGCGCCTGACGAACCTCATCGTCGGCCCGTTCCTGGCCGGCGCTCTCTCCGCCCTCATCGCCCGCTGGCGGCAACGCGACGGCTGGGCCCATTTCTGGATGGCGTTCAGCTTCGTCCTGGGTTACGACGCTGTCCGGTTCGCTTACGCCCACTTCTAGTACTAACTCGTCGGCTTGCGGAGTCTGCTTCGGCGCCGCCTTCGGATCGAAGCGGCGCAAGAACGCCATCGCCTTCTTCGCAGTCTCGACCGCGTCGTGGCTGTGCCGACTCAATTCCACATAGAGCCCGCGGCGATAGCCGATCTCGGAGAGTGCCGCGAACATGTCGCTGAAATCGACCTCGCCTTCGCCGAACATCAGGTGTTCGTGAATGCCCTTCTTCATGTCCTCGATGTGAATGTTCCAGAGCCAATCCTGCCAGCGCCGAATATGCGCGCCGACCGGCGTCTCGCCCATGCAGACGAGGTGGCCGACGTCGAGCGTTAGCCCAAAGTTCTTGCGGTTCACCTTGCCGTGCAGCTCGGCGAACTTGTCCATCGTGTCGATGAACATGCCCGGCTCCGGCTCGAAGGCGAGGCGAATGCCACGATCGCCGGCAAAGTCGCTCAAGCGCAAGCACGCCTCGACAAGCCGAGCCATGTGAATACGCGGCGGCGAATCGTCTGGCTTGGCGCCTGACCAGAAGCTGACGGCGTCGGCCTCCAGAGCGGCCCCGAGGCGAACGCATGCTTCCAAGAAATAGAGCCGATCGAGCGACGCATGTCGATCCGGATCGAGCAGCGTCGGCTGATGCTTGCGCTTCGGGTCGAGGATGAAACGAGCACCGGTCTCGATGACGACGCGCATCCGCGCCTTGCGCAGCTTGGTATCAAGTCGGCGAGCGCGCTCCATCCAGCGATCGGCCAACGGATCGATCGAGTGGAAGTCGGCCGTGAGCGCCAGCCCGCGATAGCCGAGGTCGGCCAGAATGCTGACGACATCTTCGAGCCGATGGTGGGCGAAACCGTTGGTGTTGTAACCGAGAAACATCAGGGCACCGCTTCCAAGTATTCGACCTCGGGGACGTGTTTGCGCAACTCTTCTTCCATGCCGCGAACGAGGAACATCACCGTCGCGGGACAGCCGGCACAAGCACCGTTCAAACGCACGCGGGCGCAGCCGTGCTCGATGTCGAGGACTTCAAGGGCGGAGCCGTCCATGTCGAGCGTCGGAGCGACCTCGGAGCGGAGGATGTGTTCGACACGGGAACGGAGATCGTTGATTTTCATCTGTGTCGCCCTGGCGAGCG